>NZ_CP066775.1:924446-1232594 GCF_009754905.2 Mucilaginibacter ginkgonis
AGTTGCCAACCGCTGTAGAACTGCGGCCATCGAGATATCTCGACGGATTAATAACTACCTCGAAAGGGGTAATGCCATTCTGGTCAGCGCTCAGTATGATGCGGTCAACAGTGGTATCGCCAATACCGCGCCGCGGGTAATTGATCACACGTTTTAGGGCTTCCTCATCATTTGGGTTAAAGGTTAACCTGAAATAAGCGATCAGGTCTTTAATCTCTTTGCGCTGGTAGAATGACAAGCCACCATAAATCTTATACGGAATGTTCAGCTTGCGCAAGGCCTCTTCCATAGACCGCGACTGCGCATTGGTGCGGTACAAAATGGCAAAGTCGTTCCACTTTAGTCCGCGGCCGGTTTGATCGGCCCAAATACCTTCGGCAACCATTTTGCCTTCTTCGTTATCGCTAAAGGCGCGCATCACCTTTATCTTATCGCCGCTTTCTTTTTGGGAGAAAACATTCTTTTTAAGCTGTTCTTTGTTATTGGCAATAATGCTGTTGGCAACGTTTACAATGTTCTGCGTAGACCGGTAATTTTGCTCCAGTTTAAATATCTTCAGATCGGGGTAATCCTTCTCGAAGTTCAGGATGTTTTGAATGTTGGCGCCGCGGAAGGCGTAGATACTTTGCGCATCATCGCCCACTACACAAATATTCTCGTTAATGGCAGCCAGTTTTTTTACGATGAGGTACTGCGAAAAGTTGGTATCCTGGTACTCATCCACCATCAGGTATTTAAACTTGTTCTGGTACTTATACAGTGTTTCGGGGTGATCTTTTAAAAGCTCGTTAGTTTTGTACAATAGATCATCAAAATCCATAGCGCCGGCACGGTAGCAACGGGCCGCATAAGTTTCATAAACCTTGCCTAAATGCCCGCGCCCTTGTGAAAAATCGTCGGCCTGGATCTGTTCATTGCTGCTATATTCTGCCGGGCCAACAAGATTATTTTTCGCCGCCGATATACGGTTGTAAACAAAGTTGGCATTGTAGAGCTTGTCGTCAAGGTTCATCTCTTTTAAAATGGCCCTTAAAACGCTTTTACTGTCATCAGTATCGTAAATGGTAAAGTTGCTTGGATAGCCGATCTTGGCGGCCTCTACCCGCAGCAGCTTTGCAAAAACTGAGTGGAAAGTACCCATCCAAAGGTTTTTAGCTTCCGGGCCCACCACTTGGGTGATACGGTCGCGCATTTCGCGGGCTGCCTTATTGGTAAAGGTTAATACCAGTATGTTAAAAGAATCCACACCTTGTTTTATAAGGTGCGCCACGCGATAAGTAATTACCCGCGTTTTACCCGATCCCGCACCGGCAATGATCATTACCGGACCTTTAGTTTGTAATACCGCGCCCTTTTGTTCAGGGTTTAAACCCTCTAAATAATCCAATTCTGCTCCTTAATTAAGGGAACAAAATTACTATTTTACTTAGCACCTTGGGGCATACACGCGGTTAAAAATTGCCAACAAAAAGTTGCGCCAATGGCTTGTACCAGCGTTGCTGTAATATCTATGCAGGGCGTGACAAACTGTAATAGAAGTCTTTTTTCCTTTTTACCCCCTGGCGATAAGCATGGCGATGCTATGGCGATTACAGGCGACTTTATAACTTTTAATATGATTGATGACAGGTTAATGTCAGTTGTAATTTAAACAAAACGTTGATGTACAGGTTATTGCCAAAAATTGTCTGTTTAAAAATTGTATTATTTATCCCGCCCCCCTGGCCATCGCCATGCCTGCCTGTTTGTTAAGCAATAAGGCTAACTTTGCGGCATGAACCGCCTTGCCAACTCTGCCTCGCCATATCTGTTACAACATGCCAATAACCCTGTCGACTGGTTTCCCTGGGGGCCGGAGGCATTACAAAAAGCTCAGAACGAGAATAAACTTATCCTGGTCAGCATCGGCTACTCGGCATGCCACTGGTGCCATGTAATGGAGCACGAAAGCTTTGAGGATGCCCAGATAGCGACAATAATGAACGACCATTTTGTGTGTATCAAGGTAGACCGCGAGGAGCGCCCTGATATTGACCAGATATACATGAGCGCGGTGCAGCTTATGACCGGCAGGGGAGGCTGGCCGCTTAACTGCATTTGTTTGCCCGACCAGCGGCCCATTTACGGCGGAACTTATTTCCCTAAAAATGACTGGGCGAACTTGCTGTTAAACCTCGCGGAATTTTACCGCGAAAAACCTGCCGAGGCAGAAGAATACGCGGTTAAGCTAACTGAAGGCATACAACAGTATGAGTCGGTAGACCTGATTACTCAACAACCTGAATATACCAAAGCTGATCTTGAGACTATAGTTACCAATTGGCGTAAACGTTTCGACATGAAGGAGGGCGGATCGATGGGCGCGCCCAAGTTCCCGATGCCAAATAACTGGCAGTTTTTAATGCGTTACGCATTTTTGATGAAGGATGAAGCTGTTGCCGATGCGGTAAAACTTACCCTTAAAAAAATGGCTTACGGCGGAATCTACGATCACATTGGCGGCGGGTTTGCGCGTTACTCCGTCGATGCCCGCTGGCATGTACCGCATTTCGAAAAAATGCTGTATGACAATGCACAGCTAGTTTCATTATATGCCGAAGCTTATACCTGGCGGCGCGATGACTTGTACAAACAAGTTGTGGCCGAAACAATAACCTTTGTGGAAAAGGAGTTGACATCTTCGACAGGTGGATTTTACTCGGCCCTCGATGCAGACAGCGAGGGTGTTGAGGGCAAATTCTACACCTTCACCAAACAAGAAATCAACGGCGTACTTGGGGAACATGCAGAACTTTTTAACATTTATTATAATGTTACTGCCGACGGTAACTGGCATGAAGAACATACCAATGTTTTCTACCGTAAAGACAGCGATGCGCAACTTGCAGCAAAGTTTGGCCTGAACGCGAATGACCTGATTGAAAAGATAGCGCGTGCTAAGCAAAAATTGTTCAGTGAACGCGCTAAACGGATAAGCCCCGGACTTGACCACAAAATCATTGCCTCGTGGAATGGTTTGATGTTAAAAGGTCTCTGCGATGCTTACAATGCTTTCGGCGATGAACATTATCTGTCGCTCGCAATTAACAATGCCGGCTTCATAAAAGACAATCTGATCACTGCTAATGGCCAACTGAAGCGCATATATAATTCTGAAAACGCCATCGCTTTTCTGGATGACTATGCTAACGTAATAGATGGTTTCATCTCTTTGTATGAGTCGACATTTGATATCAGATGGCTTGGTTTAGCAAAAAGTTTGGCAGATACTGCAATAGCAGATTTTTATGATGAGAACGAGGGTATGTTCTTCTATACATCTTCAAGCGATGAGAATCTAATCGCACGTAAATGTGAGATCATGGACGGTGTAATACCTGCATCAAACTCAGTTATGGCAAGGTGCTTAAGAAAGCTGCACCTTTTTTATGAGGCAGCCAACTACGGGGAAATTGCCTCGCAATTATTGCGCAACCTGATGCCGTATATGGGCAAGTACGGATCGGTGTACTCAAACTGGTGCATGCTTTTGCTCGAAGAGGTCTTCGGTACATATGAAATTGCCATAACCGGTCCGGGTTTTAAAGCCGTAGCCATGGAAATGCAGGGACGTTATATCCCAAATAAAATAATGTTGGGTGGCATGGAAGAAAATCTACCTTTGCTGGAAAACAGGGTCAATAATACCGACCGTATTTTCATCTGCAAAGACAAAACTTGCGGCCTGCCGGCAACCGGTGTTTCTGATGCGCTAAAACAAATAGGCGGGTAATCCCTTAACTAAACAATCATTAAAACTTAAAATGAAAATTGTACCACAGTACGTAGTGTCACTGACCTACAATTTATATGTTGACAAAGATGGCAACGAAGAACTGGTTGAAAAAACGACCGAAGAGCAGCCATTAACCTTTTTATATGGCGCAGGCCAGATGCTGCCAAAATTCGAAGAGGAGCTTTCTTCACTATCGACAGGTGATAGCTTCGATTTCCGCTTGTCTGCCGCGGACGCTTACGGTGAGCATGACGAAGAAGCCATTGCCAACCTGCCGAAAGAAATGTTTACAGAAGCGGGCCTTCCTGCCATTGGCGCGGTCATTCCGTTACAAGATCAAAACGGCCACCGCTTTCAAGGTCAGGTAGTATCGATAGCGGAGGACGCGGTATTGGTCGATCTTAACCACCCGATGGCGGGGCAGGAGTTGCATTTTAAAGGGCAGATATTAAATGTACGCCCTGCGAATGACGAAGAACTTTCTCACGGTCACGCACACGGCGCGGACGGTCATCACAGCCATTAAGATTTTAGCAGCTCCTCTTTCATGAGGGGCTTTTTATTTGATTATTTCTCTTCGAAGGCAAGGTCGCCGTTAGGTGTCAGAAATACCTTTAAAAATATCCGGCAAGCTGCAGGTTGGCTATTGATAGTTGCGGGTAAAAAAGTCTTGTCCTCTTCACTTAACAGATCAAGGTTAAAAGTTAGTGTACGGTTGTAATTGTAGCCTGTTAAATGCACTTTGTAATCCGCCAGGCGGCCGTAAGGGCTTACCAAAATCTCTAATACTACATTAATTTCGTCATTGTCTGCACCGCGCAATTCCTGTGGCAGTTTAAAGATCTTCAAGTAGTTGATGAAGCCAAAATAACGGTCGCCAATGCGTATCGGCTTGGTGGTTACCGGACTGTTCTTAAGGCTATCATCCACAATGTAGCGAGCGTTCGATGCAGTGTCTTCCGGCGCTTCGAACAGTAACGCGTTCTTTGTAAAGTCGTAACGCTGCAGCAACTTATTTTTGGTGTCATAAAAGTCCCACCAACCCGTTTTCATATTGTTTTTGTAGCGGCCCCTGGCAAGCGCGTTTGTGGTATGCGTTAAAAACGCGATGTACAATCCCTCTTTAATTGTTTTGTCGCTTTTTAGGGCTTCATAACGTTCACTCACAGAACCCGACAATTTATTTTTTACTGTAACCCTTTCCTGTGCGAAAACATTGCAGACTAAAAACAGAACGGTGCAGAATAGGAATAGATGCTTCAATTGACCTTAATTATGAGAACGAAATAATGATTATGATTCTACAACAATAATCGGATTGATTTGCTTAAGATGCTCTGCAAATAATTTTTTGTTTTTTGGCGAGATAACCACGCTGTCATAACGATTATAAAATACTTCTATCCGGTCTGACGATAAGGCCGGCGCACTTAAAAAACCGTTGTTTTCAGTTATCCTGGTAATAGTATTAATGTCGATGTTTTTGTTGATGAGGATACCGCACCTGACATTTAAGTTCATACCGTCAATGGTGTAACGTGTGAACCCAATCATTGATAAGGTTATGACCATGAATACTAACGATAGCACAATAGCATATATTGGCATTGGAGCCGCAATAAATTGATACATAAGGAAGCCAACAACCATTGCGAGTGGTATGATAGTAGATCCACCGAGTTTTGAAGGATATATAATTTTCCGGGTCACAATGTAAGGTAACACATTTTCTTAACCGTAAGAAATATCCTTCAAGAGAGAACCCCTCTTCAAAAAGGCAACGTTTTCATTTGATGATAAATAAATCACAAAACGTAAAACCATTGTCTTTAAAAGAGCGTAAATTAAACAAAAAGAAATTGTTTTGTATAGCAGTTAATTTTGAGTTTGCGATGTGAACAGTATATTATATAATTGTATCATATCTGCGACAGACCTTCAATGCTGATTATTATAGTTACCTTTCCAAAGATTAAGCCTAATTCCCTAATTAATTTACTGATTTAACCAATTACAGATGTCATTTTTAGACACCGTGTTAGAGCCGCCTGCGTATGGTTGGCAAGATGCTTATGGACAGCTGATCAAGCCTTCCCTGAAGCAAATGATAGGCGAGTTTTTTTCCAGATTAAACGTTTTTCAGAACAAGAAGAATTGGCTCTCCTTTTTTTGCTGGCTCACAATTGCCATGTTGGTCCCATTCTTTGTGCTTTTTTTAATTAAATACCTAAGTGTTACAACCTTCATAGCAGCATTTGTTTACAGTATGATCATAATGGGTACGCATGGTACTATTTGGCATCATAGGTATTGTACACATAATGCTTACACATTTCGCAATAAATTTTGGCGTTTCGTGACGCAAAATCTGACGTTGAAGATCATTCCCGAAGAGATTTATGTGGTTTCGCATCATGTGCACCATGCCAAGTCCGACCAACCCGGCGATCCATACAACGCCCAAGGCGGTTTCTTTTATTGTTTCCTGGCCGATGTTAACCATCAGCCCATAAGCAAAAGTTTATGCGAAAAGGATTACGCCAAATGCGTTAATATGATGAAGCATACCGGCGTCAAAGTAAATAGTTACGAGCAATACCAAAAATATGGTTCGTTGGCAAAGCCGCTGAACACAGTTGTAGGAGTGGTGCTGAGTTGGGCGTTTTGGTTTACAGCTTTTTACCTCATCGGTGGCATTTCCTTAGCAGTAGCGTTATTCGCGGCAGCCGGATTTTGGGCCGTTGGGGTGCGCACTTTTAATTATGAAGGGCATGGTAAGGGTGAGGATAGGCGCCGTGACGGTATTGACCATAACCGCAGTGATATGTCTATCAATCAATTGTGGCCCGGTATTGTAGCAGGCGAGTGGCATAATAACCATCATCTATACCCTAAAAGTGCTAGGTCTGGTTTTAAGCCACACCAGGTAGATTCTGCCTGGTATTATATCAAATTCTTACATACGATAGGGGCGGTTAGCAAGTATAACGATGCGAAGAAGCAGTTTTATGACGAATATATAAATCAACATAAAGTTGAATGCGCGTCAACCGTTTGATATTGCCTTTAAGGCTAACAAACATTTTGTAATTGAGCATGTTAGCATTGCAAAACATATTAACATGAAGAGACTTATTTTAACCCTAACCGTTTTGATCTGTGTAATGACGATGTCATTCGCACAAAAAACAGAACATCAAACAGAAAACAAAGTTGTAGTACGCAGAACGGCCACTGTAGGTATGCGCGTGCACAATATCTTCCATCCTAAACACAAACACTACTCGGGTTACCGCGTAAAACACAAAACAACTTATAAAAAGATGTAATAAAAAGGGAGCGGTAACCGCTCCCTTTTTTTGTTGCCCGGAATTGTTTCAGGATATTAAATGTACGCGAACAGATAACCCTAATTTGCCGATAATAATACGACACTTCTGCCGGCGATATTAATAACATCTTCAGGCTGATAGACCTCATTGTCATTCAGCTCTTTAGCGGTATTGATCAACTCACGCCACTGATTGCTATATGCCAAAGGCGGCAGTTTAAAGTCAACGGGATCTGCACCCGCGTTGAAGATCAGGTAAAAATCGTCGTCTTTCAACTGTTCGCCGTTTACATCGCGTGCCTGTAAGCCATCGCCGTTTAAAAATACCGCAACAGCTTTAGCCGCACCTTGCTGCCAACTTTCCTCGCTCATAACATTACCGTCAGGCAAAAACCATTCAATGTCTTTGATGCCGCCTTCGCCCACGTCCCGGCCGCAAAACCATTGTTTGCGCCTGAATGCGGGGTGATCTTGCCTGATTTTTATTAGTTGCTGCGTAAATTTAAGCAGGTTTTTGTCGGCAGTATTCCAGTTAAGCCACGATATCTCATTATCCTGGCAGTAAGCATTGTTGTTGCCCAGCTGCGTGCGGCTTATTTCATCGCCGGCCACCAGCATCGGTATCCCTTGAGACAGAAACATCGTTGTTAAAAAATTTCGTTTTTGCCGTTCGCGAGTAGTATTTATTCCGTGATCATCCGTTGGGCCTTCTGCACCATAATTACATGAGCGGTTATGATCTCCGCCATCTGTGTTGTTATCGCCGTTGGCTTCGTTATGCTTTTCGTTATAGGTTACAAGGTCATTAAGGGTAAAACCGTCATGAGCGGTTATGAAATTTACGCTTGCTGCAGGGTGGCGCATATCATTTTGATAAAGGTCAGGGCTGCCGGTAATGCGCTGTGCAAACTCGGCCAGCATACCGTCTTCGCCGCGCCAAAAATCGCGTATCGTATCCCGGTATTTGCCATTCCACTCGCGCCATCCCGACGGAAACTTTCCAACCTGGTAACCACCTTCGCCTACGTCCCAAGGCTCCGCGATCAGTTTTACTTGAGATATCACAGGATCCTGGTAAATGATCTCAAAGAAAGAGCTTAACTGATTAACCTCGTGCAACTCGCGTGCGAGTGCCGACGCGAGGTCGAACCTAAAGCCATCTACGTGCATCTCTGTGATCCAGTAGCGCAGGCTGTCCATGATCAATCGTAAAACTGAAGACAGGTTAGCATTCAAGGTATTGCCCGTCCCGGTGTAATCCATGTAGTAGCGCTTGTTATCATCCACCAAACGGTAATAGGCTTCATTATCGATTCCCCTAAAACAAATCGTCGGCCCTAACTGATTTCCTTCGGCAGTGTGGTTGTATACAACATCTAATATTACCTCTATACCTGCTTTATGCAGGTCCTTTACCATTTGCTTAAACTCATTCACTTGCTCGCCCATCACGCCGTTGCAGCAGTACAAAACCTCCGGCGCAAAGTAGCCTATTGTATTATATCCCCAATAGTTGGTTAAGCCTTTAGCCTTCAAAAATCCATCAGCCAGGAAATGGTGCACCGGCATCAGTTCAATGGCTGTTGTACCCAAGTCTTTTAGGTATTTGATGGTGAACGGGTTGGCCAAACCTTTGTAGGTACCGCGTTCATTTTCGGGAATATCCGGGCACAATTTGGTAAAACCGCGGACGTGAGCCTCGTAAATAATGGTATCCGTCATCGGGATCTTTAGGTGCTTGTCGCCTTCCCAGTCAAAATTACAGTCAATGACTACGCTTTTGGGGAGGTAAGGAGCACTGTCGAGATCATTAAAACTAAGGTCTTCATCCGGGTGGCCAACTTCATAGCCAAATAATGAGTCGTGCCATTCAATTGGGCCCGCAATAGCTTTCGCGTATGGGTCAATCAATAATTTGTTGGCGTTAAAGCGCTGACCGTTAGCCGGGTCATAAGGGCCTTCGACACGAAAGCCATACAACTGCGACGCTTTTAAGCCCGGCACAAAGCCGTGCCATATCTGGTGTGTACGTTCAGTAAGCGGTATGCGGGCATATTCTTGTTTATCGTCTACGGAATTAAAGAGGCAAACTAAAACGCCTGTTGCATTGCGTGCAAACAGGGCGAAATTTACACCATCTTCTTTAAATGTAGCGCCTAGCGGATAGGGGTCACCGGGGTAGGTTTTGATATCCATTGTAGGTTGAAAAGGCACTAACATATAAAATGTTTGCCTAAAGGCTTTTTATTGTACGGAATATGTAAATTGACCTCACCAATTAAACCATTCAATTTCTTTATGACAACTATCTTCCGTTGCCTTGCTGCCGGCATTGTCGCTGTGGCTTCTTTTCAAACGCGGTCCTTTGCCCAGGGACCGGGTATCTTTGACGGGCAAAGCGACATCGGCGCCGTTAAACATCCCGGCACAGTAGTTTATCATCCAAGGGAACAAAATTATGTTATCGCCGGCTCGGGCGCTAATGTTTGGGCCAACGCAGACGAGTTCCATTTTGTATGGAAGAAAATGCACGGCGACTTTCTATTGCGTATGACAGGTGCTTTTGTCAATAAAACAAAGGAAGAGCACAGCAAGTGGGGATGGATGATCCGCACAAGCCTCGATAAAGCCTCGGCCCATGTGTCTGCCGTTGCGCATGCCAATGGCTTAACTTCAATGCAGTACCGCAAAACCGCAGGTGCTGTTACCGAAGAAATGCAATCAAAGATCAACGGTGCAGATGTAATTCAATTAGAACGCATTGGCGGCGTGTTTATAATGTCTGTTGCCCGCAACGGCGAAACGTTTACGACAGATACCCTGCGTAGCGTTAGTTTGAACGATGATGTGTACGCCGGCCTTTTTGTTTGTGCCCATAACGCAGCGAACGTAGAGACCGCAGAGTTTAACAACGTGCGGATAGTTGTGCCGGCCAATAAGAACATGACCGGTTATCAGAAATACATCGGCAGCGATATTGAAATATTAGACACCTGGAACAAAACCAGCCGTATTATTTATCAGTCTGATAAATCTATTCAGGCACCAAACTGGACCGCCGACAACAAATCTTTGATCTACAATAAGGACGGCCTGCTTTATAAATATAACCTGGCGACTAATGTACCTGCAGTATTAAACACCGGGACGGTTAACCAAAACAATAACGACCACGTTATTTCTTTTGACAACAAATGGCTCACAATTAGCAGTTCTACTGCAGGCTCTGATGGTTCCATTGGCTGGGTTGTACCAATTAATGGGGGAGAACCTCGTCGCATAACACCTATCGGTCCAAGCTATATGCATGGCTGGTCGCCCGATGGTAAATATCTTGTCTTTACAGGGATGCGTAATAAGGATTTTGATGTCTATCGCGTACCTGTCGCGGGCGGCGAAGAGGTGCGTCTAACAGATACAAAAGGTCTCGACGATGGTCCCGAGTATACACCTGATGGCAAGTACATTTATTTCAACTCCGTACGCACGGGTTTAATGCAAATATGGCGAATGAAGCCTGACGGCAGCGAGCAAACGCAGATCACCCACGATGAATTCAATAATTGGTTTCCGCATATATCACCTGATGGGAAGAACATTGTATTTGTAACCTTTCTTAAAAATGAGGTTGCCGCCGGCGACCATCCGTTTTACAAACACGTTTATTTGCGCATGATGCCGATAAACGGCGGCGAACCCAAAGTGGTAGCCTACTTATATGGCGGCCAGGGAACTATTAACACACCATCATGGGCGCCGGATAGCCGCCACCTCGCCTTTGTAAGCAACAGCTCATTGTTATTCCCAACTTTCCCAATCGAAAAATAAGATGAATACAACACGCAGACAATTTATAAAATCTACATCGCTGGCAGTGGCCGGGGCGGCGTTGATCAATAAAGATGCATTTGCAGCACCAATGAAATACACCGGCCTGCAACTCTATTCTGTAAGGGATGCTATGCAAAAAAACCCTGCCGATACGCTTAAAAAACTTTCTGCAGGCGGCTATAAATATGTAGAACATGCGGGATACGATGATGGTAGGTTTTACGGTTATGCGCCAAAAGATTTCAAGAAATTATTGGATGATCTGGGTTTGAAAATGCTTAGCGGCCACAGCCGTTTCTCAGTTACTGAGTGGGATAGCGCAAAAAATGATTTCACTGACGTATGGAAGCAAACAGTTGCCGATAGCGCTTTGGTAGGCCAACAATTTGTGATCAATCCCTGGCTTGATGAAAACCTTCGCGGCGATACAGAAACGCTTAAAAAGTTAATGCATTTGTACAACAAAAGCGGAGAGCTGTGTAAGGCCCACGGAATGAAATTCGGTTATCACAATCACAATTTTGAGTTTACGGTAAAAATGGGTGATGGTAACCTATATGATTACATCCTTCAAAATACCGAGCCATCATTGGTTGCCCAGCAAATGGACTTTGGTAATATGGTAGGCCCTGGTGCAAAAGCAATGGACTACATTAAAAAGTATCCCGGCAGGTTCCAGTTGCTGCACGTAAAGGACGAAATTAAAAGCGACGGCAAAGGCGAAATGAGTGATGGCTACGATAGCTGCATTTTAGGGGAGGGCATTTTACCGGTTAAAGAGAACCTGGCTTTAGCCACTAAGATAGGTGGCACCACACATTACATGATAGAGCAGGAAAGTTATCAGGGCAAAGACCCGGTAGACTGTTGCATAAAAGATCTAAAGATCATGAAGAAGTGGGGCTACTAAACCCCCACTAATCTCCCCCTGAAGGGGGAGACTCTAAATAAAAGCCCGCCCCTTCAGGGGAGGGTTGGGAGGGGTTACTTGTAAAATTGACGATAACCACCTATGCAGCATCTTATAAATTATATATTGCGTTAGGTAAATTTAAAAAATCAAAAGCCCGACTTTTGAAGGAGGGTTAGAAGGATCAAAAATGTTTAAACCTATTGACAGGCGAACAGCCTTAACAAACCTGGCGCTGATCATCGGCGGAGCGGCCTTGCTCCCCGCATGCGATAAACCAGCCGGCAAGGCTTCGATCGCGTTAAAGAAGATCAGCATAGATGCAGATCAGGAGCAATTTATTGCTGACGTAGCTGAAACCATCATACCTAAAACAGACACACCAGGTGCTAAAGACTTAAAGGTGCATTTATTTGTGATGAAAATGGTAGATGATTGCTTTAGTCCGGATGATCAAAAAGCCTTTGTTGATGGCTTGGACAAGATGGCAAAGCAAGCCAAAGATAAATTGGGCAAGCCGTTCGGCCAGGCTACGCAACAACAGCGCGAAGCGTTTCTTACAGAGATAGACAATAAAAAGATCCAACAGAAAAAAGACAGTCAGGTAAAAGGCAAAAGCGGCAATGCTACCCCACAGGATGATGTACTGGCATTTTATAGCATGGTAAAAGGCGAGACCATTTTTGGTTATACCTACTCAAAGTACTTTATGACCAAGCAAATTGTTTATGAGTTGGTGCCAGGCAGGTACAATCCAAAATTGCCGGTGTCACAATTAAAGCGCGTATCGTAATGGCAAATTTAAATACAGAGGCAATAAAACAACATACGTTCGATGCTATCGTAATAGGCTCTGGCATGAGCGGGGGCTGGGCAGCCAAAGAGTTTACAGAGAAAGGCTTGAACACCTTAATGCTGGAACGGGGCCGCGATGTTAAGCATTTGGTTGATTATCCTACAACCAATATGTATCCCTATGAATTTGCGCACCGCGGGCAGATCCCGTACGACGTGCAGCAAGCCAACCCGGTAATGAACCGCTGCTACATTTTTCATGAAGATGCAGAACATTTTTGCGTGAAGGACGCCCAGCACCCTTACGTACAAGAAAAGCCTTTTGACTGGATACGCGGTTACCAGGTAGGTGGTAAATCTTTGCTTTGGGCACGCCAAACCCAACGCTGGAGCGACTACGACTTTGAAGGCCCTGCCCGCGACGGTTTCGCTGTAGACTGGCCAATACGTTATAAAGATATTGCGCCATGGTATAGCTATGTGGAAAAGTTTGCAGGCATTGCTGGCAACAGGGATGGTTTGGACAACCTACCCGATGGTGAGTTTTTACCAGGCTTCCCGCTTAATGTTGTGGAACAATATTTCAGCAATTTCGTAGCTAAGAACTACCCCGGACGCCACGTGATCAGCGCACGCTGCGCACATTTAAGCAAGCCAAATCAAATACATTTGGATCAGGGCCGTGCCAAATGCCAGAACCGGGTGCTATGCCAACGAGGCTGCCCGTTTGGCGGATATTTTAGTGCCAACTCATCAACCATCCCCTGGGCGCTTAAGACCGGGAAACTTACTCTTCGGCCGTTCTCAGTGGTTCAAGAGATCATTTATGATGATGCAAAGAATAAAGCGACCGGTGTGCGCATCATTGATACCAATACCAAGCAGGTAATGGAGTTTTATGCCAAGGTGATCTTTGTTAATGCCGCCGCAATAAACACCAATCTGGTGTTACTAAATTCAAAATCTAAACGCTTCCCTAACGGATTAGGTAACGATAGCGGTGTATTGGGTAAATACGTTGCCTTCCATAATTACCGTGCACGTGCCTGGGGCGAATACGATGGCGAAATGGAATGGACCACAGACGGCCGCAACCCTGCAGGTGGTGGCTACCTTCCACGTTTCAGGAACGTTAAAAAACAGGAAACCAATTTCCTTCGCGGTTATGCGGCAGGTTTTAGTGCATACCGCCAGATGCAAACAGATGAAAATGGTGTTGGCGAGTCATTAAAGCGTAACTTAATGAACCCTAAATTGAGTGGCTGGAAAGTTGGCTCACACATGATGGGGGAAACCATCCCGAAAGAAACCAATACGGTGAGCCTTGACGAGTCCAAAAAAGACGAATGGGGTGTTCCGCAATTAAAGATCAACATCTCTTATGATGATAATGATGAGAAGATGATCAAAGACTACCAGGAACAAATGACCGAGATGTTTACAAAGGCAGGGTTCAAAAACGTAAATGTCATGGACAGCAAGCAGGCGCCGGGTTTAGATATACACGAGATGGGTGGCTGCCGCATGGGTAACGATCCAAAAACATCTATGCTTAACAAATGGCACCAGATGCACGCGGTAAATAACGTGTTTGTAACTGACGGGGCCAGCATGACTTCAACGTCAACACAAAATCCGTCATTAACTTATATGGCATTTACTGCCCGCGCAGTTGATTACGCGGTGAGTGAAATGAAAAAGGGGAATATATAGGCCTCAATTTATAATCTACAATTGTCATTTCGAGCGGAGCGAGAAATCTTCTGCTTCATAAAAACCGCAGAAGATCCCTCTCTGCGTTCGGGATGACAGTCTTTTAGATAATCGAGGATTGCTTCGTCATTTCATTCTTCGCAATGACGAATTGTGAGATGTTTTTCAAAATCAAGCTGTCCCGATAGCATCAGGGATCGTCGATATCTCAAAGGACAATATCTTTTACGCTCATTCGCCGCTAAGGCTCGACACTTCTTTTGGCCGTCAAAAGAATTAACCAAGAAAACTCGCGGCTGCACTCTGCGCTACAATGTTTCTGCTGGTTTCACGGCTTGGGATTACAGCGCAGACTGATGCCGCATTTTTCGGTGTCGTTAATTCAGTGTCAACAACTTTAAAAGAAGTTACGCGTTAGCGATTGAAGCGGTTACCGGCCTGTGCATAAGGCCTGCAGGCGTATAACGTAAAGCGCGGGCTGGGAAGCGGCAACGCCAGAAATGCACCCTGCTGCTTATTGTTAAGCGTCATTAACGAAAGATCTTTTTGACTCAGGCTTATACGTTTATTTTGCCGGTGAACTATTCTGTAATTAACCTAATGAAGTTTGTCTATTCGAATTAAAATCCCCCGCTAAATCCTCAAAATGATGCTTCATTGTAACATACCTGATGCAATAGGCAGCCCCTTACTTAGAATTATTATAAATAAGTCTATTGTGTGTGAAAAACACAATAGGCGCTTTTTTCTCAAATAAAAATTTTCATACATTAGGCGAGGGTTTTATCTAAAAGCCCGCTAAAACCAAATTATTCCTTCATTATGTCAGCAACGAACACGTACGATGCCATAGTTATTGGGTCCGGTATTTCGGGCGGATGGGCAGCAAAAGAACTTACAGAGAAAGGTCTTAAAACCATTATGCTTGAACGCGGCCGCGACATCGTACACATTAAAGATTACGTAAACGCCAACAAAGCACCATGGGAGTTTCCGCACCGCGGTGGCAAAACCCAGGAGATGGTTAAAGATTATCCGGTGTTGAACCGCGATTATCCTTTAAACGAAACCAACCTCGATTATTGGGTAAATGAAAAAGAAAGCCCTTACGAAGAGGTTAAACCTTTTGACTGGTTCCGCGGATACCACGTTGGCGGCCGATCTTTGATGTGGGGCAGGCAATCATACCGCTGGCACGACACAGATTTTGAAGCGAATTTAAAAGACGGCGTAGGTACCGACTGGCCTATCCGTTACGCCGACCTTGCACCATGGTATAGCTATGCAGAGAAATTTGCAGGTATATCCGGTAACCGCGATGGCGTGCCGATACTTCCGGATGGCGATTTTATGCCTGCAATGGAAATGAACATTGTGGAGAAGGATATGAAGAAACGCTTTGTAGAGCACTACAATGAGCAGCGCCACTTCATTATCGGTCGTACCGCAAATATTACAGTTCCGCACGAGGGGCGTACTAATTGCCAATACCGTAACAAATGCTGGTTAGGCTGTCCGTTCGGTGCTTACTTCAGCACGCAATCGGCTACATTACCGGCAGCCCAGAAGACAGGTAACCTTACCTTACGTCCATGGAGCATAGTAACACGTATCCTTTATGACAAGGACACTAAAAAGGCAAAGGGCGTTGAAGTTTTAGACGCGCAAACCAAACAAACCTATGAGTACTACGCAAAGATCGTATTCGTAAACGCTTCGGCTATCAACTCTGCGTGGATCCTGATGAACTCTGCAACTGATATCTGGCCGGGAGGTTTGGGCAGCAGCAGCGATCAGTTGGGTCACAATATTATGGACCACCACCTTAATGTAGGTGCCGGCGGTGTTGCGGAAGGTTATGAAGATAAATATACATTCGGTCGCCGTGCAAACGGTATCTATATTCCTCGTTACCGCAACCTTAATGGCGAAAAACGCGATTATATTCGCGGGTTTGGTTACCAGGGTAGCGCAGGCCGAGAGCGCTGGAGCCGTGATATTCCGGAATTGAATGTTGGCGGCGACTTCAAAGACGCGTTATCAGAACCGGGCCAATGGACATTTGGTATGAGCGGTTTTGGTGAAACACTACCATACCACGAAAACAAAATGACCCTGAGCAAAGACAAAAAAGATGCATGGGGCTTACCTATTCCTGTTATTGACGCTGTTATTCGCGATAACGAAAAGAAAATGCGTGTAGACATGCAGGCAGACGCGGTTGAGATGTTAGAAGCAGCAGGGTTAAAACATGTAACTCCTTTTGTACAAGACGCTGTGTTGGGTAAAGGTATCCATGAGATGGGCACTGCACGTATGGGCCGCGATCCAAAATCTTCTGTTCTTAACGGATGGAATCAGGTTTGGGATGCGCAGAACGTATTTGTGACAGATGGTGCTGCAATGGCTTCTTCTGCCTGCCAAAACCCGTCATTGACATATATGGCATTGACTGCACGTGCAGCCAACTACGCAGTAGAGCAGTTGAAAAAAGGCAATTTAGCATAACATCAACCAACAAAAACCAATGAGCGATAAACCAGAAGAGAAGAAAACCGGTCAGGTAACCCGCCGCGATTTTATCCGCACGGGTAGTGTTGCCGCTGCAGCGTTTATGATTGTGCCTAGGCACGTTTTAGGCGGTAAAGGCTTCATTGCGCCAAGCGACCGTTTAGTTATTGCCAGCGTGGGCGTTGGTGGTAAAGGCGAAAGCGATATTGCTAACTTTTACAAAAGTGGTAAAGCGGAGATAGCTTTCCTGTGTGATGTTGACGACCGCCGCGCGGCTAACACCGTAAAGAAGTTCCCTAAAGCAAAATATTACAAAGATTGGCGTGAGATGTACGACAAGGAGCATAAAAACTTCGATGCCGTATCTGTTTCAACGCCCGATCATAACCATGCCATCATTACTTACCATGCCATGCAACTGGGCAAGCACGTGTACGTGCAAAAGCCGTTGACACATGATATTTATGAGGCACGCCTGCTTACAGAAGCGGCAAAAAAATACAAAGTGGTAACCCAAATGGGCAACCAGGGAGCCTCTAATGATGGTACCCGTCAGCTGGCAGAATGGTACGATGCAGGCCTTATAGGCGATGTGCATACCGTTTATTGCTGGACAAACCGCCCGGTGTGGCCGCAAGGTATTCCATGGCCAACAACCAAGGCAGATATCCCTAAAGAACTGGATTGGAACCTTTGGCTGGGTACAGCCCCGCAGAAAGATTACGTAGATAAGCTTGTTCCGTTCAACTGGCGTGGCTGGTGGGATTACGGTACCGGGGCTTTAGGCGATATGGGCTGCCACCTGGTAGAGGCACCTTTCCGTGTGTTAGGTATCCGCTACGCGAAAGATGTACAGGCGAGTGTAGGCAGTGTTTATGTTGATGAATTTAAACAAGGTCACTTCCCTGACAGCTGCCCTCCATCAAGCCACATTACGCTAACTTTCCCTAAAACCAATAAAACCAAAGGCGACATTACCCTGCACTGGATGGACGGCGGCATACAGCCCGAACGCCCTGAAGAGTTAGGCGCTGACGAAAGGTTTGGTGATGATGGCAACGGTACATTGTTCATCGGTACCAAAGGCAAAATGATAGCCAGTACTTATGGATTAAACCCGCAGTTGCTGCCAACATCGCGCACCAAGGATGCCAATGTAAAACAAGAGTACGAGCGTGTACCTGGTCAGCAGGAAGGCCACTACGGCCAATGGGTAGAAGCTTGTATAGCTGGTTACGGTAAAAAAGAAGTAAGCTCACCATTCGAGATCGCCGGTCCGTTGACAGAGGCATTATTGATGGCCAATCTTGCAGTACGCGGCCACGAATTGGGCACCATGAATAATGGCAGGTTCCAGTACGTACCGGGCCACAGCAAGAAATTGCTGTGGGATAACGCCAACATGCGCGTAACTAATTTCGACGAGGTAAACCAGTTTGTAAAGCGCGAATACCGCAGCGGCTGGACATTGGGAGCATAACCAATTAACTTAATTACGAATAACTTATTTACTAAGATATGAACAGAAGAGACGCCATTGGAAGAGTAGCCTTGTTAATGGGCGGCGCGGTTATAGGCGCGGAGTTTTTTGTGTCAGGTTGTAAATCGCCTGTTGCAGGTGACGTTAAAGACCTGGCAAAACCGGAAACCATTGCTTACATGGATGAAGTAGCCGAGACTATTTTACCACGCACCAGCACTCCGGGAGCTAAAGACGCAAAAGTAGGCGCCTTTATGAATGTAATGGTACGCGATTGCTACGCGCCGGAAGATCAAAAGGTATTTACCGAAGGCCTAGGCAAGATCGATGACGCTACTGAGAGAAAATACAGCGTTAAATTTATAAAAGCCGATGCTAAACAGCGCGCGGCCGTGTTAGCAGATCTTGACAAAGAAGCAGCAGCTTACAACAAAAGCAAAAAGAAAGAAGACCCTAACCATTTTTATACCATGGTTAAACAGTTAACCCTGTTGGGCTACTTCACTTCTGAAGAAGGCTGTACCAAAGCGCTGCGTTATTTACCTATACCGGGTAAGTTTGATGGTAATTATCCTTACAAAAAAGGGGATAAGGCCTGGGCGCTGGCATAACAAGAAGCTATTGCCCCGATGGGGCAATCTTAATTTGTCATTGCGAGGAACGAAGCAATCTCATAGGATGATCTTATGCCCGGATTGCTTCGTTCCTCGCAATGACATAAAGCGACTACATTAATACCTAATACATGGTTACTATCAAAGGACCGGCATTATTTATAGCACAGTTTATTGGTGATAAGGCCCCGTTTAACGACCTTAAATCCATAAGTGAGTGGGCGGCCGGTTTGGGTTATAAAGGGTTACAGTTGCCCACAGGCGATGCCCGTTTCATCGACCTGCAAAAAGCCGCCGAAAGCAAGACCTATGCCGACGAAGTTAAAGGCATTGTCAACGCTGCCGGATTAGAGATCACAGAACTTTCTACACACATACAAGGCCAGCTGGTGGCCGTGAACCCGGTTTACGATCACCTGTTTGATGGCTTTGCTCCCGAGGCTTACCGCAATAACCCTAAGGCGCGCCAGGAATGGGCCGTACAGCAGGTTAAGTACGCTGCCAAGGCATCACAAAACCTGGGTTTGCAGGCAAGCGTGACCTTTAGCGGCGCGTTTGCATGGCCATTTGTATACCCATGGCCTCAGCGGCCGGCCGGAATGGTTGATGAAGCTTTTACCGAACTGGCTAAACGCTGGACGCCGATCCTTAACTACTACGATGAACAGGGCATTGACCTTTGCTACGAGATACATCCCGGTGAAGATCTGCATGATGGCGTGACGTTTGAAATGTTCCTGGAGAAGGTAAACAATCACAAGCGCGCAAACCTGCTTTATGATCCTTCGCATTTTGTTTTGCAGTGCCTTGATTACCTGGAATATATAGACATCTATCACGAGCGCATCAAAATGATGCACGTAAAAGACGCCGAATTTAATTCGACGGGCAGGCAGGGTGTATACGGCGGTTACCAAAACTGGATAGACCGTGCCGGCCGCTTCCGGTCACTGGGCGATGGGCAGGTTGACTTTAAGTCGATTTTTAGTAAATTGGCTCAGTACGATTTTCCGGGATGGGCAGTACTTGAATGGGAGTGTGCTTTAAAACATCCCGAAGACGGCGCAAGAGAAGGTGCTAAGTTTATAGCCGATCATATTATACACGTTACAGACCGTGTTTTTGACGATTTTGCCGCATCAGGCATCAACAGTGAGATGAATAAGAAGACTTTAGGAATATAAAAGAAAAAGGAAATGCGTTAGGGATAGAAGTGTAAAATCCCGCAGTGCCGCTTAAGCGGCGCGAGGAGTTGAAACGAATAGCCCGACCCGCTTAATGCGGGTAACGCCGAAATGATTAAAATTAGAAGACGACACCTTAATAACCAACAACTCTAAATAAAAAAATATAAAAGCTATGCTATTAAGTATAGTAGCTAACAAAAACTAAATACTACACCAATAACACCATGAAGAAGACATTGATCATTTTATCATTTGCATCTATACTTGCCGCCTGCGGTGGTTCTAAGGATGACAAGTTAAGCACAGATACAACAGTTGCGGCCAACCAATCTGCTGTTGCGCACAACTCAGACGCGGCAATGGATACCGCCAATAAAAACATAGGTACAGAGAACACTACAACTGCGGTTGCAAGCTCGTCTAAAGGCGCGCAGCTTTTAGCCAAAAATGACTGCCTTACCTGCCATAAGGAGCATGAAAAACTTGTTGGCCCTGCTTATGCCGATGTAGCTAAGAAATACAGCTCTGGCGATGTAGATAAACTAGCCGATAAAGTAATCAAAGGCGGATCGGGCAGCTGGGGCGACGTACCAATGACACCGCACCCATCGCTTTCTGTTGATGATGCTAAAGAGATGGTTAAATATATTTTAACCGTTAAGTAAGATGAATACATCTGTAAAGATCAGGCTGTCTGTCATGATGTTCCTGGAGTTTTTTATCTGGGGCGCATGGTTTGTAACCTTAGGAACTTATCTGCTAAAGAACCTGCATACTACAGGTACAGAAGTTGGCGTAGCATTTCTCACGCAGTCTATCGGGGCCATTGTGGCACCGTTTATTATCGGATTGATAGCTGATAAATTCTTTTCAGCGCAAAAGATCTTAGGGGTTTTACATATTGCCGGCGCCATTCTGATGTGGATGTGCTCAACCGCGCCCGATTTTAAAGCGTTTTATCCATATGTATTGATCTATATGATCATTTACATGCCAACGCTGGCGCTGGTTAACTCTATATCTTTCCGTCAGATGACCAACCCAAGCAAAGAATTTCCGCCGATAAGGGTATTGGGTACTTTGGGCTGGATAGTTGCCGGCTTTACTATCGGTTGGTTAGGCTGGGAGCAGCACGGTACGCTTGATCTTACATTTAAAACCGCAGCTGCGGCCTCACTTATTTTAGGTTTATTCAGCTTTACTTTGCCTGCAACTCCGCCGGCAAAAGCGGGTCAAACGACTTCAATTGGCGACATTCTTGGTTTGGATGCTATCGGTTTATTGAAGAATCGCTCATTCCTTGTGTTCTTTTTAGCATCGGTAGCAATATGCGTACCGCTGGCTTTCTATTACAACTTTACTAATCCATTCCTTAACGAGGTAGGCATGCAGGGTGCGGCAGGCAAACAGGCTTTCGGCCAGGTGTCAGAGCTATTGTTCATGGTGGCTATGCCTTTCTTCTTTGTACGCTTAGGCGTTAAAAAGATGCTTGCTTTCGGTATGATAGCCTGGGTATTGCGTTACATCTTCTTTGCGTACGGAAACATCGACACCAATTACTGGATGCTGATAGCAGGTATTGTAATGCACGGTATGTGTTATGATTTCTTCTTCGTGACCGGACAGATCTACACCGATAATTTGGCAGGCGAGCGCTTCAAAAGTGCGGCACAAGGCTTTATTACCCTTGCTACTTATGGCGTAGGTATGCTAATCGGCTTCTTGATCTCGGGCCCGATAGTGGATTCTTACAAAACAGGCGAAACGCACAACTGGACTCAGATCTGGTTGATCCCTGCGGGTATTGCGGCAGTAGTATTGGTGATATTTCTGTTACTGTTTAAGGATAAAACAAGCATGAATACAGATCCGTCTTTGAACCTGGACGAGCAAAAAGATATGCGTTTAGACGTTTAATCAACAGGCATGTCACAAAACCGCAGATCAGCAATAAAAAATATTCTTACCGGTACAGCTGCTGTATCGGCAGGGGGAATGCTGTCATCTTTCAAAGACGTCAAATTCGATGTGGAAGTCAACAAACCGCTGAAAGGGAATATCAACCACTCGGCTTGCTGGTGGATCTATCACGAATACGGTTTGGATAAAGTATGCAGCACTTTTAAGCAAATGGGCTTAAAAGGCCTCGACTTGGTTGGCCCTAAAGAATGGCCAACGCTTAAAAAGTACGGCATTGATTCGCCGATGTGCAATGGGGCGGAGATAAGCCTTACCGAGGGTTTTAACGATAAAAAGTACCACGATAAGCTGATAGCCAACTACAGTGAGATGATCCCGCTTGTGGGCAAGGCAGGGTATAAAAACCTTATCTGTTTCAGCGGCTCGCGCCGTGGCATGAGCGACGAAGAGGGTTGGAGCAACTGTGTAACCGGCCTGCAAAAATTGCTTCCGCTTGCAGAGAAACACGGCGTTACCCTGGTGATGGAATTACTGAACAGCAAAATAGACCACAAGGATTATCAATGCGACCGCGCATGGTGGGGCGCTGAATTGGGCAAACGTCTGGGTTCAGAAAATTTTAAGTTGTTGTTTGATATCTATCATATGCAGATAGATGAGGGTGATGTCATCCGCAACATTGAGCAATACCATCATTACATAGCGCATTACCACACAGGCGGCGTACCGGGCAGGCATGAAATAGATGACACGCAGGAACTGTATTATCCTGCTATTATGAAAGCCATTGTAAAGACAGGATTTAAAGGATACGTAGCGCAAGAATTTTCGCCGTTAAACCCTGATAAGTTTGCCGCGTTAAAGAAATGTGTGCATATCTGTGATGTATAAAACAAAAGTGTCATTGCGAGCCGCAAAACGCGGCGCGGCAATCCTAGCATATCCGGATGCAATTACCGTCCTCTAGACTGCTTCGTTTGTCGCAATGACAATGCAAATTTTAAGAAGTAAAACCAATTATAGTACCTATGACTACAAGAAGACAGTTTTTAAGCAACGCCGGGTTATTGACAGCAGGCGCGTTCTTAGCCCCGCACATGGCATCGGCAAAGATCAACGCGAAAGCAGGTATACAACTTTACACCCTGCGTGAGCAATTACCAAAAGATCCGAAAGGCGTTATCGCGAAAGTAGCGCAAGCGGGCTACAAAGAGGTGGAAACCTTCGGCTACTCAAAGGCAAACGGTTTCTGGGGTTTAAGCGCGTCAGAATTTAGCCAGACATTAAAGGCTAATGGCTTGACCACCTGCAGCGGCCACTATGGTACAGGCGTAGAGACCGGTAACATGGCTATGCTTGATGAGTGTATTGAAGCCGCAAAGGTAACCGGTCAGGAATACGTGATCATTCCATACCTGGGCGACCAATACCGTAAAACCGCGTCTGACATTAAATCATTTGTAGAAAAGGTAAACAAAGCTGCTGAACACGCGAAAAACGCGGGCGTAAAATTGGGATACCATAACCACAATTTCGAGTTTACCAATGTTGGCGGTACTACGCTTGCAGACGAATTGTTAAAGGGTACCAGCAAAGCAAATTTTAGCTTTGAGATGGACATTTATTGGGTTGTACGCAGCGGACAAGACCCTATCCAGTGGATCAAAAAATATCCGGGCCGTTTCCAGTTGGTACATGTTAAGGACATGGACAAAGGCCAGCCGGAATTGAATACCGAGATTGGCAAAGGCAGCATAGATTTTAAAAAGATTGTTGCAGAGGCCAAATTGGCCGGCATACAGCATTACGTTGTTGAGCAGGAGAACTTCAAAATAGACCCTTACATTAGCATCACAGAAAGCGCTAAGTATATAAAGAATACCCTGTTCGCTTAATTATAACAGATTATGAAAAAGATAAAATTTGTTTTCACTGCACTATTGGCCGGCGGCCTTTATATGGCACAAGCGCAAACAACCGCTAAGCACGAGGATACCGAAGTGTATGAACCGGTACCGAAGGTGGTAACACCGGGTAAATTGATGTCAGAGGGTGCTCCTTCCGACGCTATCGTATTATTTGATGGTAAGAACCTTGACCAATGGGTTAAAGTTATTGACGGTAGCCCCGCCACCTGGACCGTTAAGGACGGGTTATTGACCGTTGATAAGACAGGTGGCAACATAGAAACAAAGCAGAAGTTCACTAACTACCAGCTGCATATAGAGTGGCGTGTACCGGCTAATATTACCGGCAGCGGTCAGCTTCGCGGTAACAGTGGGATCTTCCTGGCTTCTTTAGGCAAGGGCGATCTTGGTTACGAGCTTCAAGTACTTGATTCTTATAACAACCCTACCTACTCTAACGGTATGGCGGGCAGTATTTACAAACAGTTTATTCCGCTGGCAAACGCGGCACGTAAACCCGGCGAATGGCAAACTTATGATGTGGTTTGGACAGCGCCAACTTTTTCTGCCGATGGCAAAATGGCTACCCCTGCGCGTGTGACTGTTTTATTTAATGGTGTACTGGTAGAAAATAATGTGGAGCTATTAGGCCCAACGCAATACGTTGGCAAGCCATCCTACACCACCGCACATGGTGCCGCGCCTATAAAATTGCAGGCACACGGTGATAAGAGCGAACCCATCAGCTTCCGTAACATCTGGGTGCGTGAAGTGTCTTTGCAAACACCAACTGTAGAAGCTAAAAAGATGTAATCGATCTCCTTCCCGTCATTGCGGGGGATCTCCTACTGAGCAGGTTCCCAATTGCTTATCGCATGCATAAAAAAAAGCGGCGTACAATAGTGCGCCGCTTTTTTTATGAACGTGGTATTCAAAGCATTTCACGGAACCGAAACTTTAAGCAGTGACTTGTCCTGAAATAAGTTTACAGAAAAGTAGAGGAACAAGATGGACAAATGGAAAGCGGAGCGTATCATACATGAGCGTGAGATCATGGGTAAGAGTTTGCGTACCTTAGCAAAAAAGTACGGCGTATCACCCACAACTATTTCCCGCATAGTGAACAAGGACAAGTTAAACGAAAAGGCATTGAGAAGTTCGAAGAAGACAGTTCTTCCCGATGATGTGTCTTTATTGAAAGCGATGTTACGGACAGAGCAGCTAAAGAATGAGCTGCTGAATAACATCATAGATATAGCAGATAAGGAGCTGGGTACCAACATCAGAAAAAAGTCTGGCACCAGGCAGTCGGAGTAAGCATGCAAAAACGCAGCCGCGGGCTGCGCGAGTTATGCAGACTGCTTGGTTACAGTTCACAAGCCTATTACCAGCATCACCGGTCCACAGAAATGCGGACTTTTAAACAAGAAGAAATCATTCAGCAAGTAATGGCACACCGTCGCCGCCAGCCGCGGCTGGGTGCAAGGAAACTGCTTGAACTGATACGGCCCGGCATAGGGCGGGATGCATTCTTTGAGCTTTTGAGAGAAAACGGCTTGCTGGTGCGCAGGAAAATATACCGTACGCGTACCACCTTTTCCTGCCACCGCTTTAAGAAATACCCCGACCTGACGGGCGGCCTGGTGCCTGCAGCGCCGGGGCGGCTGTGGGTGAGCGATATCACTTACATCCGCGTGGGGCAGGGCTTTGCTTACCTGAGCCTGGTCACGGATGCTTACAGCCGAAAGATCATTGGCTTCTGTCTGAGCCATGATCTTTCTACCGGCAGCTGCCTTACAGCACTTGAAATGGCCTTATCACAAAAGCAACCCGACACCCCGCTGATCCATCATTCGGATCGCGGCACGCAATATTGCAGCGGTACCTATACAGCACTTTTGATCAAAGAAGGCATTGGTATCAGTATGACCCAAAGCGGGAACCCGCGTGATAATGCCATTGCAGAACGTGTAAACGGTATACTTAAACTTGAACTGTTAAATGAGGCTTACAAAAACCTGAGCGGTGCAACACGTGCGGTACGCAGCGCTATAAATACTTACAACAACTTAAGGCCGCACAGCAGTATAGATATGATGACACCACAGGCAGCACACCGGGAATCCGGACCCCTCAGGCGGCGATGGCGAAACTATTATCCCAATCATCAACAAATAACAGAGCAAGTGTAAACCCCTTTAAGGACTAAAATAAAAAGTGTAAATTCAATTCAGTATTAACAATTAAAAGTGTCAACTTTTTTTAGGACAGGTCACAGACTTCAAGGCTAAAAACGCTTGATGCCTGAAACACTTTTATGACTTAAAAGTCACTTTTCGCTGAAACACTGACATAGTAGTGCTTGTAAATAAAGGCTGTAACAGACTGATAGAGAGCCAAGAGCAGGATTGTGTCACATACTTAAAAGAATAGAACGACTATTTCAAGTGTTTCAGATGAAACAGTGAAACACCCCTTTGCTAAATTTAAGACGCACGAATTGCGCCGCCACTTCATTAAGAATTATCCGCTTTTGGTTCTTTGGCTTCTTGGTCAACTTCCTGCGTTTCACGAACGTAGCTTGTCAGGATCAACCTGCTGCCGCCATTGTTGCTGATGTAGTTAAATATCCAATTCAGGAATACAGATACCTTGTTTCTGAATCCCAGCAAGAAGGCGATGTGCACAAACCACCAGATCATCCAAGCTATGAAACCTTGTGTATGTATCTTCCAGATATCGGCAACGGCCTTATTACGGCCAATGGTCGCCAACGAGCCTTTGTCGAAGTATTTGAATGAGTTAGTAGGTTTGCTGTCGATAATGTTCCTTATCGTCTTAGCAACGTGCTTACCCATTTGTATGGCCACCTGTGCAACACCCGGGTGCCCTTTAGGATACTCGGTAGTGATCATAGACGCCACGTCGCCGATGGCGTAAACATTTGTCGTGCCGTTTACCAGGCAAGTTTCGTCAACCTTTATTTTGTTGCCGCGTTCTATTATATCCTTTGAAATACCATCGGGGATAACGCCCATTACACCGGCACTCCATATCACATTCTTGGTTGCTATTTCCTGGCCGCCCTCAAACTTGATAACGTTGCCGTCGTAACTGTTCACTTTAACGCCCAGCAGCACCTCTACGCCCATGTCTTTCAGGAAACGCTCGGCACCCTTTGAACTGCTTTCAGAAAACGGCCCCAAAACCTTTGGCAGAAAGTCGACCAGGTAGACATGCATTTCCTCTTTTTTCAATTCGGGGTAATCTTTGCATAGCACATGGTTTTTTAACTCGGCCAATGCACCAGCTAATTCCACACCGGTAGGGCCGGCTCCAACAAGCACGAAATTCAGATATGGAGCACGGTCTTCAGCAGTTTTTGCACGGGTAGCTTCCTCAATGTTTTGCAGTAATAGATAACGCAGGTTAAGTGCTTCGGGTATGCTTTTCATCGGCATGGCATAATGCTCTATCTCCTTATTGCCAAAGAAGTTGGTGGTAGAGCCCGTGGCTATAACTAAATAGTCGTAATCAAAATCGCCAATGTTGGTGCTCACCTTATTTTGGGTAGTGTCGATATTGTTCACTTCGGCAATGCGGAAGGTAAAATTCTTTTGCCCGTCGAAGTTCTTTCGCAGCGAAAACGCTATAGCCTCAGCTTCGAGGCTACCGGTAGCTACCTGGTATAAAAGCGGCTGAAATACGTGATAGTTGTGCTTATCCAGCATCAGCACCTCTACGGGCGCATTAGCCAGTCCCATTGCTACCTGCATGCCGCCGAAGCCGCCGCCAATGATTAATACACGTGGAAATTTAGATTGATCTGTGAGGGCCATACGTTACAGTTTATCTGCTTATGCTATAACAAAAAAAGCCCCGAATGTTCTTCGGGGCTTTGATTATTATGAATTTGATAATCTTTATTTCAAGTCTTTTTTGCCGAAGTCGACAATTACCGGGGTAGCTACGCAAATAGATGAGTACGTACCGAAGCACACACCGATCAGCAATGCGAATGAGAAGCCGCGGATAACGTCACCACCAAAGATGAACAACACGATCAACACAAATATCACCGTCAATGCTGTGATAATGGTACGGCTTAACGTGCTGTTAATAGCGCGGTTGATAACCACTTTAGTGTCTTCGTTTTTGCCAACGTTTTGGTTCAGGAACTCACGGATACGGTCGAATACAACAACGGTATCATTAATGGAGTAACCAATTACTGTCAGGATAGCCGCGATAAAGTTTTGGTCGATATCAAGTGCAAATGGTAGGTAGCCATTGAAAAGTGAGAAGAATGACAATACCAATAATGCATCGTGCGCGGTAGCGATCATCGCACCCAAGCTAAACTGCCATCTGCGGAAACGAATCAGAATATAAACCGAAATTACCGCGATAGCGAACAATACCGTCCAGATAGCGGATGTTTTAATACTTTCCGCAATTGTGGGGCCTACCTTTTGTTGGCTTGGTATGGTAAAGTTAGGATTTACCTTGCTTAAACTCTGACGTAAAGTTTGTTCAACCTTATTATCAGTAGCGGTAGAGTTGTCATCTATCAGATAATCTGTAGTAATGTTTACCTGCTGATTGTTATTTACGTAAGTTTTAACAATGGCTTTACCCTCGCCGAAAGTAGCGGTCAGGTTTTTACGCACGTCTTCTACATTCACATCCTTATCAAACCTAACCACATACGTGCGGCCTCCGCGGAAATCTACACCGTAGCTAAAGCCGCGGGTAAACATAGAGATGATACCTGCTAAAATGAATATACCCGAGAAAGCGTAGAACTTAAACCTGTTTTTAACGAAGGCGTAGTTCGCATTTTTAAAGGTATGCGCGCTCCACGGGTTAGAAAATTTAATATCCCAGCCTTTATCAAGCATCCACTCGAAAATTAGGCGGGAGATCAGCAATGAACAGAACAATGAAGTTACGATACCGATCATCAACGTGGTAGCGAAACCTTGTACAGGACCTGTACCGAAGATGAACAGGATCAAACCGGTTAAGAACGTACTGATGTTCGAGTCGAGGATAGACGACAAGGCATGTTTAAAGCCGTCTGCAATGCTGATGCGTAAAGATTTGCCCAGAGCCATCTCCTCACGTACACGTTCGTAAATCAACACGTTAGCATCTACAGATATACCCAGGATCAGCACGATACCCGCAACGCCCGGAAGTGTCAACACAGCACCAATGTTGGTCAACACCCCCATCAGGAAGAAAACGTTGATAAACACGGCAACAACCGCTACCGTACCTGCGCGGTTGTAGTATGCGATGGTGAATACCAATACTACCACTAAACCGATCAATGATGACATTAAGCCATCGTTAATAGCTTCCTGGCCTAATGTAGGGCCAACTACATCTTCTGCCACGATGCGGGCAGGAGCAGGCAAACGGCCTGCTTTAAGAATGTTTGCTAAGTCTTTTGTTTCTTCTTGTGAAAAGTTACCCGAGATAGATGAACGGCCGCCGCTGATCTCGTTGCTTACGCGCGGAGCGGAAACGACGTTATCATCAAGGACGATAGCGATTGAGCGGTTGTCATTCTCGTTAGTTGGGCTGCCGGCCGCCGCTGCTGTAACCTCGCGCCATTTCTCTGCACCTTCAGAGTTCATGTCCATGGTCACTTCATAACCACCCTGAGCCTGGTTAATGTCAGAGTTAGCGTCAGTGATTACCTCACCAGAAAGAACAGGACCGTTGTTGATGCCAGATAATTTGATAGCGTATAATTCAAATATCGATTTACCCTGTGTGTTTTTATTTGCTTTGGCAGACCATAAGAAACGCAGATTTTGCGGAATAATGGCTTTAACCTCTGGCATGCGCAGGTAAGCGTCAACCTTGGCGGTATCTATTACTTGTGAGTAACCAACTACAGGGCCCGGGCCATATTGCTGCTGACCGTTAGCATTAGGGAATATTGCAGGGTTAAGAACAGCAAAGAACGGGTTTTGAGCCAGCGCGTTTGTTTTATCTGTACTGGTATCTTTAGCTGTGCTTTTTTGAACTTTGTTTAAAAGAGAACCCAGTTTAGAAGAGTCTTTCTTAGCCGGTGCGGCAGCAGCCACTTTAGCTTTAGCAGTATCTGCTTTAACCGTATCCTTTTTAGTCGATTTGCTTTTCGCTGCTACAAGGCTGTTGATATTTGCCAGAAGAGGGGCAACTTCGGCATTCTCACCGGTTTCGTAGAACTCAAGTTTCGCAGAACCTTGCAACAGTTTACGCACGCGGTCTTTTTCTGTAACGCCCGGTAGTTCAACCAAAATGCGGTTGGTGCCCGATTGTAATTGAATGTTCGGACCGGTTACACCAAATTTGTCTATACGTGTAGTTAAAATGTGGAATGACTGCTGAACAGCTGCATTGGCCTGGTCTTTCAAAAAGCTTTCAACTTCTGCGTTAGAAGAATTGAACTTGATTTTTTCCTGGTTTTCTTTTGTCGCGAATATTGGCGCCAATTTACCCTCAGGAGCAATTTGCTTGTATTGGTTCATGAACAGGGTAATGTAGTTACCCGGGTCTGTATGCGAAAGTATCTCTGTTTTAGAAAGCGCCTGGTTAAAAGCAGGGTCGGGGTTATTGTCAGACAAAGTTTTGATCAACTCGCCCAAAGAAATTTGCATGGTAACGTTCATACCACCTTTAAGGTCCAGACCTAAGGCCAGCTCGCGGTCTTTACAATATTGGTAGGTATGTTTAAGTAACGGGTATACAGGCTGGGTAGATATCGAGTCTAAATATCTCTTTTCTTTTTCTGCATTTCCTTTGGCATAAACTTTAGCGTCGTTTTCTACTTTGCGGGTTACCCAAGTAAACGAAAGCTGGTATAAACAAACAATTGCCAACAAAATGGCGAAAAACTTTACAACCCCTTTACCTTGCATTTTCTCTTAAATATGTAATTATTCGGTTTATTGCTATTTTAAACAAGTCGGCAAATCTAACAAATTTTTGCTAGCCCGTAATTTAAAATTGAAACAAAAAATAGGGTGTTACTGTTACGCGCGCTCCAGCGTAATAAAGGAGTATGGATAAGGATTTTTTTCGTCGGAAGGATGGTCCACGCGGCTAATTTCTTTCCAGTCATTCTTATCCAACTCCGGGAAGAAAGTATCGGCGTCAAAAGAATGATGAACCAGGGTTAGATAAACACGAGATACCATTGGCAAAGACTGGCGATATATTTCTGCCCCGCCAATTACGAATACCTCTGCTTCGTTCCTGCATAGATCAATGGCCTCATCAATGTTATGTGTTACTTCACAGCCCGGAATTTGCATAGCCTGCCTGGTGATAATAATGTTCCGGCGGTTAGGAAGAGGTTTGCCTATAGAGTCAAAAGTTTTGCGGCCCATAATAACGGCATGACCGCTGGTAATATCTTTAAAATGCTTTAAGTCTGCGGGCATGCGCCATAATAAGGCGTTGTACTTGCCTATGGCATTATCCGGAGCAGTGGCGACAACAACAGAAAGGGTCATTTTATTGACGCAACGTTAGATTTTAACAAAGCAAGAATATCTTCATAGCGTAATTCGCCTGTACTGGCAGCAATCACGAAATTGTACTTTTCATCTTCTGTAGCTTCTAATGTCAGATTATCTTTTAGAAGAATTACGCGTGCCATAGCGTAGGCAATCCTTTTATTGCCGTCGATGAAAGGATGATTAATTATCAAACTTTCAAAAATTGCTGCTGCCTTTTCAAATGCGGAAGGATATAAATCTTGTTGATCGAATGTTGCAAATGGGCGGTTAATAGCAGCTTCCAACCCGGCAATATCCCGTATGCCTTTGCTTCCGCCATAAGCGTCAATCAGGACGTTATGAATGCGTTCGACATCCAACAAGTTAATCATCGAGCCAATCTTCTCAAAAGATTATCATCTTCGTCCATTATTCTCTGTAGATGTTTATCAAGATCATTAGAGATTTGTTGTTCTATGGTGTATTTCAAAACGTTCTCCAATTTCTCTTCAGATAGTTTTTCCAACTCGGCATCAATCCGATTTTTTAATTCGATCGCTGTCATACCCAAATTTACGAATAAATCCTTATACCGCTACAGCGCCTTTAATATGCGGCCACGGGTCGTAATTTTCTAAGGTGAAGTCGTCGAACTTAAAATCGAATATATTTTTTACCTCCGGGTTGATTTTCATGGTTGGCAATGGCCTCGGTTCGCGGCTTAACTGCAGTTGAGCCTGCTCTATGTGATTGTTATACAAATGCGCGTCGCCAAAAGTGTGAATGAAATCGCCTGGCTGCAGATCACACACTTGTGCCATCATCATGGTAAGCAGGGCGTAAGAAGCGATATTAAACGGTACGCCTAGAAAGATATCCGCACTGCGCTGATAAAGCTGACAGGAAAGCTTGCCATCTGCTACGTAAAATTGGAACAAGCTATGGCAGGGCGGCAAAGCCATGCCGTCTATGTCGGCAACATTCCAGGCAGATACCATTATACGGCGCGAGTCGGGGTTATTTTTGATCGTGTTCACTACCTGGCTAATCTGATCAATATGGCGGCCATCCGGCGTAGGCCATGAGCGCCACTGGTATCCATAAACAGGGCCAAGGTTTCCATCAGCATCGGCCCACTCGTCCCAAATGCGCACACCATTATCCTTTAAATATTTAATGTTTGTGTCACCGCTCAGGAACCAAATCAACTCATGGATGATAGATTTAAGGTGCAACTTTTTAGTTGTCACTAAAGGAAACCCATCCTGCAGGCTAAAACGCATTTGGTAGCCAAATACGCTTAAAGTACCTGTGCCGGTCCTATCATGTTTCTGTGCGCCGTTTTCTAAAACGTGGCGCATCAGGTCGAGGTATTGTTTCATTGTGGTTTTAGTTACTGGTTTATCAAGTATTAGTACCCGAGTTTATCATTGAGTGAAACCTAAAAAGTTGGTAACACAGCCGCTCGATAACCAAAAGACAAATAAAAAAAATAACACTAACGTATCCTACATTTGTGCATAACTGTAGAATAAGTTTTATGATCGTTTTCCCTAATGCCAAGATCAATATCGGCCTAAACGTAATTGCTAAACGCGCCGATGGTTATCATAATTTGGAAACGATTTTTTATCCGGTAAAAATTTACGATGCCTTAGAAGCCATTACAGCCCCTGTAATGCATTTTGCTTCTTCGGGGATAAATATCCCGGGAGGTGACGAAAAAAACCTTTGTATAAAAGCTTATGAGCTCGTTTCTCGCGACCATCCGCTTCCGAGAGTAAATATCCATCTGCATAAGCACATCCCCATAGGCGCCGGCTTAGGCGGCGGGTCTGCAGACGCAGCCTTCTTTTTAAAGCAACTCAATACACTAAGTGATCTTAATTTAAGTGATGATGATTTGGAAAACTATGCACGTCAACTTGGCGCCGACTGCGCATTTTTTATCCGCAACAAACCTGTTTACGCTACGCAAAAAGGAGATGTCTTTAAAGAGGCCGAATTAGATCTCACCAAATACTATCTGGTAGTAGCGATGCCCGATGTTCACGTGTCCACAGCAGATGCTTATAGCGGGGTAGTGGCACAGGACGGAACTGCTGATTTGCGTGACTCGATTAAGTTGCCTGTAGCAGAGTGGAAGCATGAAATCAAAAATGATTTTGAGAGATCCGTATTCAAGAAATTCCCGGTTATCGAAGACTTGAAAAATGAGCTTTACAAAGCAGGGGCTTTGTATGCAAGTATGAGCGGAAGCGGTGCAGCTGTCTTCGGGATATTTGAAGTTCAGCCTAATCTCAGCCACCTTGAAAAATCTTGCCGAATATTTTACAAAGTGTAACGAGATTTCTTAACTAATGTAATCGCGGTCTTCGTCGCTCATCGTCTTACCCGCAGGCGGAGCGTCCGTGTCTTCATGCCGGTCAAAGTCAGACACCCGCCGCGACTTTCTTGGCCTGCCCATTATAACTCCCATGATAAACGCGGCGACAAAGATGCCAGTAAAGATCACAAGCTTGGGCATGTAAAACTCTCCGAATAGAATGGTCACCTTAACCTCGCCTGTGTTCTGCATAAAAATGATGGTGAGCAAAATAGTTGCTATCAAAATAAAAATTGTTGGCAGCCGCATGTCTTAAATTTTGGTAAGCCAATATGCAAATTTAAACTCAACAAAAAAGGGTGACGGGATAGGAGTGACCCTTCGCCTGATGCTTTGGCACGGTTATAGCATATTTCATTTTAGTTAATTGTAATCCGATTGCGCTGTTACTCCTCGCCGTACATTAACAATATGCAAAAACAAAAATCTTCCCCTGGTTTTTTGCTGTCCGTGTGTAGTTTCTTTACACTTACTAAAATCCGGCTCTAAAATATCTTAGGAGTATTTATTATTTAAGTTAGATATCTCAATTTACTGAAAATCAGCATAATAACAATCTTCATACTTTCAAGGAAATGCATTTACTAATATATTTAGTAATTAAACAGTCATTTGTGGAAAAAATCTTAAACTACTTATTTATATAATTTAATCAATTAATTGATTATCAATTATAAATAATTAATAAATTTTAAATTTAATTGAATTCGCTGCGGAGATAATTGACCAATTTAAACCTCTGCGGTATGTTCTGGTTTTTAAAAGGCAAATATAAAACGTACACTAAGCCTGATTTTCAAGAAATGGTATTTCGGGACGTATCGGTGGAAATGAAACGACGTGATTTCAATCACTGGGACATAAACATGTCCAGTATTTAACAAATAGTTAAACGTAATTTTTGATACAAATAGCTTCGATCTACTTTGCGCGGCGGCGGCTAATGTGCTTTTGAGCGAACGGAAATAAGAACACTGTCGATAAAATAAGAATTGCCCCAATCCAAAATCCAAGCGTCAATAGGCGCAGTTCACCAAAGAAAAGAAAAGACATAACGATGCCGTAAACCGGCTCAAGGTTGGTAATCAATGCCACCTTAAAAGCAGAGAACTCGCGCATAACAGACACGCCTGCAACGTAGGCTAGGGAGGTGCACACCGTTCCTAATAGTAGCAGGTAACCAAAGTCTTGACTACCCGGGACAGCAAAATTTGCAAAGCCTCCGGTAGCTGCTAGGAATAGTGAGATCCAGATTAGGGCGCCTGCTAATTCGTAAAACGCTATAACAGGCGCTTCTAATTTCTTAACCTGCCGTGCATTTATAATGGAAAACAGGCTGGCAAAAATTGCACTAAAAAGGCCCATAATAATACCCTTAGTGTATCGGGATTCAAATTTGAAGATGATAATGATTCCGGCAATAATTAAAATACCCGCGGCGATTTCCAATTTCGAGATGGCTTTTTTATTGATCAACGGTTCGAAAATCGCGGTAAAAAGTGTGATAGATGAAAGGCAAACTAAGGCTACCGAAAGGGTGGAAGCCTTTATGGAACCGAAGAATAATATCCAGTGCCCGCCTACTAGGGCGCCTGTTAGAAACAGTTTTATAAACGTTTTCCGGTCAACTTTGAAGACTACCTTCCGTATGTTGAAATAAAGAAAAAGGGTGGCAAATGCGATCAGGACGCGGTACCAGACAAGGTTAATGGCTGATATGGAAATAAGCTTTCCAAGTACACCGGTAAAGCCCCAGATGAAAACGGTAAAATGAAGGATCAGCAGGTTTTTATTAATGCCTGCTTCGCCAGTATGGTTGGTTTGTTGCATCTATTTTGGCGCCTTACGGAGCAGGTAATAACCCAGCAACCCGAAGGCAACATTGGGTATAAAGACCGCCACTATAGGAGGCATTCCACCCTTAACTGAGAACACGAAGGCAAACCTGTCTACCACTATGTAAGTGAAGCAAAGGAAAATGCCAATGCCCAGCGGAAGGCCCACACCACCCCTCACTTTACGGGAGGATATAGCCACGCCTATGATCATCAACACGTAAGACGAAAGCGGGTAGACAAAGCGCCGGTATTTCTCAAAAAGCATATCTGTAAGCGCACCTGTACCGCGAATCTCTTCGCGTTTAATATTCTTGTTCAGCTCAGACATTACCATAGCCCGGTAGATGTTGTCGTGCACCTCAAAATCGGCCGGGCGCATATCTAAAACAGTATCAATTTTGGGCCCCGTGTAAAGCGTTTCATGTAACCCGTTTACAGTCCTGCGGGTAAAATTCGTTATGGACCAGGTGTGCTTAAGCGAGTCGTAGGTAATAGTATTAGAGGTCAATTTTTCGCGCATCTGGTCGCCGTCAAATTTCTCTAAAACAAAGTCGAAACCTGTGTGGCTTTCCGCGTTAAAAGACTGTAGGTACACAAAGGTGTGCTTATCCAGTTGCATGTGTACCTCACTTTTTGTTGGATCAGTTTCGTTAAAATAGGTGTTTTCAAACTGCACGTCCAGCTTATTGGTATAAGGGATTAAGTACAGGTTGGCGAAAAAGAAAACAATAAAAATAATAGACGATGAAAAGAAATACGGCCTCAAAAACCTGTTGAAACTCGCTTTACCACTTAGGATAGGCACAATTTCTGTTTGGTTGGCCATCTTAGCCGTAAAAAATATTACAGCCAGGAAATTGATTAGCGGTAAAAGGATATTGGTATAAAACGGCAGATAACCGGCGTAGTATTGAAATATAATGGCCGAGATGGGCGCATGGGCTTTTAAAAAGTTGTCGAGGTGTTCTGATACATCAAAAACAACGATGATCACCATAAATAAAGCCACCGTAAAACTAAAGGTGCCCAAGTATTTACGGATAATATACCAATCGATTATTTTAAGATATTTATCAAACAACCGCTTCATCCTTATAACCGCTGACCTAATTTTTTAACCATCACATTTTTCCAGTCGTAAAACTCGCCGCTAATAATCTTTTCCCGCGCCTGTCGTACAAGCCACAGATAGAAATGCAGGTTATGCAAACTGGCCAACTGTGCGCCCAGCATTTCTCCGGCTACCATCAGGTGTCTTAAATATGCCTTGGTGTGTTGCGTATCAGCCCATAGGTCACTGTTTGCTTCAATTGGTGAAAAATCGTCTTTCCATTTCTCATTACGAATATTAATGATCCCTTCTTTAGTGAAAAGCATACCGTTACGTGCGTTGCGGGTAGGCATCACGCAATCGAACATATCTACGCCAAGCGCAATGTTCTCTAAAATATTAACCGGCGTACCTACGCCCATCAAATAGCGTGGCTTTTGCTGCGGTAATATGTCGCACACTAGCTCTGTCATGGCATACATTTCTTCGGCAGGCTCACCTACAGAAAGACCTCCTATAGCATTACCTTCTCGTTCAAATGACGCAATAACTTCTGCCGATTTTACCCTCAAATCTTTGTACACAGATCCCTGCACGATTGGAAACAGGGTTTGGCTGTAGCCGTACTTGGGCTCAGTAGAATCAAACCTGTCGCAGCAGCGCTTTAACCAGCGATGCGTCATTTCGATAGAGCGGCGGGCATAATTGTACTCGCAAGGGTAAGGGGTGCATTCATCAAAAGCCATGATGATATCACCGCCTATGGTACGCTGAATATCCATCGCCCCTTCGGGCGTAAATAAATGTTTCGACCCGTCGATATGAGAGCGAAAGGTCACACCTTCTTCTTTTATCTTGCGTACATCAGTTAATGAGTATACCTGGTAACCGCCGCTATCGGTAAGGATAGGTCCGTCCCAACCATTAAAACGATGTAAACCACCAGCTTTCTCCAGCACATTAAGACCGGGGCGTAAATATAGATGATAGGTGTTACCTAAAATGATCTGCGCCTTAATATCATCCCGCAACTCATGCTGATGCACCGCTTTAACTGTTCCCGCGGTGCCCACAGGCATAAAAATTGGCGTTTGAATAGTGCCGTGGTCGGTAGTGAGTTGGCCCGCGCGGGCTTTAGAAAGTGGGTCTTGCGCTGTTAAAGTAAATTTCATTGTAGGGCTACAAAAATAACATTTTCAAGGGGTTAAATTGTACGCTGCATTGTTAAGTAAATTCATTGTTTTTTAACACTTTTGTCAATTATTCTATAGCTGGTTTTGAACGTTTTAATCTACTATGCATTTGCGGCTTTAGCCGGCATTTGTTTCTTATTCCAGGTGTTGTATTTGTTGATCAGGCAAAGCAGCCTCAATAAATACCTTTCGACACAAGAACCGGCAAACGTGAACATCCCTGTTTCTGTAGTGATATGCGCGCGGAATGAGGCAGAAAACCTGCAGCGATTTCTTCCGGCGTTTCTTAATCAAAAATATCCGGTCTTTGAAGTTGTCTTGGTAAACGATTGCTCGGTAGACGATTCCAAATGGATTTTGGAGGCCATGGAAAAGGAATATTCCAACCTTAAGATTGTTACCGTTACAGAGAGCCGCAACTTTGTGACCGGTAAGAAATTCGCCGTAACAATGGGCATCAAAGCCGCTAAATATGATTGCCTTTTGTTTACCGATGCGGACTGCGAACCTGCATCCGAGAATTGGATCAGCCTTATGGCAGCAGAGTTTAGCAACCCGGAGAATGACATTGTATTAGGGTACTCTCCCTATCACAAAACCGGCGGACTGTTAAACGCGATGATCCGCTTTGAAACAATCAAAACGGCTATCAACTACCTTTCTGCCGCTGTGAAAGGTGATGCCTATATGGGCGTTGGCCGTAACATGGGCTATCGCAAACAATTGTTTTTTGACAATAAAGGCTTCGCATCGCACATGCACATCATGTCCGGCGATGACGATATCTTTGTAAATCAGAATGCAACATCAACTAACGTTGCGATAATTACAGATCATCAGTCTTTTACTTTAAGTGAGCCTAAGAGGACCTTTGGTCAGTGGATAAGGCAAAAAAGGCGGCATATGGGTGCCGGCAAAATGTATAAAACGCGTCATAAGCGTTTGCTAACGTTAGATGCATTTACGGGGTTGTTATTTTATGCAGCCTTATTTGTTTGTATAGGTAATCCAATTACTTTGTATAGCGCACTAGGAATGTTGGTATTGAGGTGGCTGCTGCAATTGATCATCTACATCAAACCTTTTAAACATTTTTGGGGTAAAGACCTTTTATGGTTAATGCCTTTTTATGATCTCTTTTATTATTTGAGCATTAACGTTTTTGGCTTGATGGGCGCTTTTGGCAGAACTAAGAAATGGAAGTAAATCACAACTTTACTGAAAATGCCAGGAAAGATTTCCAAATGGTGCAAAAAGCATTAGGCGGAGATCAGAAAGCGTATGCCGCGCTCATGAAAAGGTATAAGGATTCCATTTACCAGATATGTATTAAAATGGTAAACAACAAGGAAGATGCTATGGATCTTACTGTTGATACCTTTGCGAAAGCCTTTGATAAGTTAAGTAATTTTCAGCCCCAATTTGCCTTTACAACATGGCTGTTTCGTATCGCAACAAATAACTGTATTGATTTTCTTCGGCGTAAAAAACTGGAAACGGTTTCTTTAGATGAGATGATAGATGTGGAAGACAATTTGCCCATGCAGATCAAAACCCCTGACCTTGACCCGGAGGAAGTTTCGATAAAAAAGCAGCAAAACAACAACCTTAAAGTACTGATAGATAGTTTGCCATCGCGACATCGCAATCTTATTATACTGAGGTATTTTGACGAACTTTCATATGAGGAAATAGCCCAGCAATTGAGTTTGCCCTTGGGAACAGTGAAAGCCCAATTATACAGGGCTAAGTTCTTGCTAGGCAAGATATTGGATAATCAAAAGAATGTAGATGACCTCTGATCTTGTAACCAAATACTTTACGGACCTGTCTGAAATCCAAATAAAGCAGATAGATCAATTGCAGGTGCTCTATGAACACTGGAATAGCCAGATCAATGTAATATCGAGAAAAGATATCGCCGAGTTGTATGAACGCCACGTGCTGCATTCATTGGGCATTGCCAAAGTTGCGTCGTTTTTGCCTGAGGAGCGCGTTTTAGATGTCGGCACCGGAGGCGGGTTTCCGGGTATTCCGTTGGCTATCTTGTTCCCGAAGACCAACTTCCATTTGGTTGATTCTATCGGGAAAAAAATTAAGGTTGTAAATGAAGTTGCATCCGGCTTAGGTTTAAAAAACGTGACTTCCAGCCACACACGGGCCGAGCAGGTTGGCGGTAAATTTAATTTCGTAGTGTCAAGAGCGGTAACGCGGTTGGCCGATTTTTATCCGTGGATTAAGGACAAGTTCTCGAAACGCAATGATAACCAGATAGCAAACGGAATTCTGTATCTAAAAGGCGGCGACCTTACTGACGAGATCAAAGAGTCTAAACTTAAAGTGCAAAGTTTTGATTTGAAAGACTACTTTGACGAAGACTTTTTCGAGACAAAAAAAGTTCTCTACATAAAAGCCTGATTTTCTCATCAAATATTTATTTTGATGCCGAAATGTCCCTTATCCATCAAGTCGCTTTAAGCTTTATAAAAAACGTAGGGCCGGTTATGGCCAAATCAATGCTGGCTTACGCCGGCAGCGCCGAAGACGTTTTTAAGATTCCACCATCTAAATTTCTACGCGCTCCGGGCATAGGGCAGAAAACGATAGATCAACTCGACCTGAATTCTGCTTTAAAGCTTGCTGAAAAAGAGGTTGCGTTTGTAGATAAGCATGACATTGACGTAATCTTTTTCAACGACCCGAGATATCCTAAACGCTTGAAGCTTTGCAATGACAGCCCGATTTTACTGTATGCAAAAGGTAAGATGGACCTTAATACACAACGTGTGATCAGCATTGTGGGTACGCGTAAAGCAACAGATTATGGCCGGCTATTGTGCCAGGAGTTAGTTACTGATTTGAAAAGTTATGGTGTTACCATCCTTAGCGGTTTGGCCTATGGTATTGACGTTACCGCGCATAAAGAGTGTATCAAGCAAGACGTACAAACTGTTGGCGTGTTGGGGCATGGCTTGGACAGGCTATATCCTGCAAGCCACCGCGGCACCGCAGATAAGATGATGGCGAATGGCGGATTGCTGACCGAATATCCGTCGAACACCATTGCCGACCGCGAAAATTTCCCGGCGCGTAATCGCATCGTAGCGGGTATGGCAGACGCCACAGTAGTGGTCGAGGCCGGTATAAAAGGCGGTGCCTTAATCACAGCTGAGATCGCCAATTCTTACAACCGTGATGTATTTGCCTTTCCCGGGAGGGTAGGTGATGAATACTCTGAAGGTTGTAATTTTTTAATAAGACACAATAAAGCAGGCTTGCTTACCTGCGCCGAAGACCTGGCTTACATTTTAGGCTGGCAAAAGCAAGATGACCAGGTACCGGTAAAGCAAAATCAGTTAATGCTGGCAATGGACCTAACTACTGATGAGCGCTTCATCATGGAAATATTGGGGCAGAACGCAGGTATAGCTATAGATGACCTGACCATCAAAACCGGTATGCCGATGAGCTTGCTGGCTATGAATATTTTGAACCTCGAAATGCAGGGATTTATCCGCTCTATGCCAGGAAAAACTTACGCGATAAATTAGCTTTCGCTTTCCCAAACGATACGGCCTGTACTCGCGGAAACTTCTTGCCAGCTATCGAAATCAAATTGCAGAAGCACGGCTCCGGAAGTATGCAGATTAATAAACTGGCCACTTAAGTAAGTGGCTATCGAACTAAAGCCAGGATTGTGTCCGGCAAGCATCACCGAATGATATTGTTCGTCAATTGATGTTATGATTTTTAGAAGCGTGTTATCGCCAGCCTCATAAATGCGGTGGTCTTCCGCAGTGTTTGAAATATTCAGATGATCGGCAATGATACGCGCTGTTGCTTTTGCACGCGCAGCATCGCTGGTAATAATAGTCTCTATGTTTAGGTTCTTAGCTTTGAGTTGCGTGCTTACTTGCTCAACATCTGCAACGCCAGACTTTTTTAATTCGCGGCCAAAATCGCCTTGCGGACTATCGTCCGCTGCCTTTCCATGTCTTACTAGCAGCAACTGTTTCATAGGCGTTATCTGATAAAATAACCCAGGCTAACGGTGAACATGCGGCTTTTAATAGCGTCTGTACCGGTATCTGTAAAACGGGTAGATGCGATATTTCTTAATCCAAATTGGTAGCTTACATCAAAAAGAAGATTGTTTCTAAGCCTGATACCGGTGGTGAAATCCAAACCAAAATCGTCGCGGCGAAGGTCCAGGTCCGGGCCAAATTCTAATTTGTCTGATGTGGCGCTGCTGGGGGTTTGATAATAAACGTTTCCGCCAATATGCCTCGAGTAGTATATTCCGGGGCCAATATAGACATACCCTAAACGACCTGCATCTATGTTTCGCACAATGGTCAACGGAAGATCCACCGACGTAACGCGTTGCGTTGTTGTAACCGCGTCTTCCACAATAATCGCCCCTTTACGGGATACCGTCACGCCACCTTGTAACTCAAGATGTTGCGGTAACGCATAAGTGGCTAAACCGCCAAAACTAAATGAGCCAACGGTATTTACACCTACAACATCGGGATTGTCAATTTGCTGATAAGCCAAACCACCGCCAAGTTTCACTGCCAAATTAATCTTCTGTGCATGAACAGTAAGACTGGTGGCGCAAAAACTTAAAAAAAGAAAGACGAGTCTTAAGCGATTAAGAAACATGATTCGCAAAATTAATGATAGTTTCTTCGGGAATGTCATACATGCATTTAAAATGACCAAGGGGGCATTTAGGCAATCCAAATTTAGAACATGGCCGGCAGGGGAGATCTATACCAATAACCTCGGCGTTTTCAACGTGATAGGGCTGTACGCCTAACAACTCCGGAATGGTGCCTCCCCAGATAGAAGCGATGGGACGGTTAAAAGCTTCTGCAATGTGAGTAAGTCCGGTATCAAAACCAATAACGTTTACAGCATTAGCAACGAGAAACACTGACTGGTCAAGCGTTGTCCTGCCGCAAGCGTTATAAATGTTGTCGCCCACAGCGGCGGCGATTTTATCGCCATTGGCTTTAACGTCTTCGCCACCAAGCAATAGTATAGGTTTGTTTATTCCTCTGCAAACATCAATGATCTTACTATTGGGCATCCGCTTGGTAAAATGCGTGGCACCGATTATAAACGCAACATATCCACCATGATGAGTTAAAGGAAGGAGATCTTTTAAGTCGTAATTCTGCTTTATATAGTAATCTATCGGTTTGCCATCATTGGTTATACCGAGAAATTTCAAGGTTTTTAGGTATCTGTCAACGAGATGCGTTGATGGCACCAATTTTAAGTTGAATTTAAGGCTGAGCCATTTGCGCAAACGTTGTTTTTTGTAAGTCGAAGATTTTACTCCCGTCCTGAGCTTTATGATTGACGTACGCAGGTTATTGTGCAGGTCTATAATGTAATCATAATTCTCTGCTTTTACATCAGCGATAGTCTCGCTAAGGGTTTGCTTTAATAATAGCAGCTTATCTAAATGCGGATTGCCATCATAAATATACCTGAATGCCGGTTTGGTTAAAAAATGAACTTCGGCGCCCGGCAATTGTTGTTTTAAACATCTCACTACCGGTGTGGTATAGATGATGTCGCCCATGGCACTAAAGCGCATAATCAATATCTTCATCAGCGGTTGGCAGCTTTTATCCTCTCGATGATGGATGTGGATGAAAATCCGTCTACGAAATCTATAGTTTTAACTTCACCGCCGTTTGCCAGCACTTCTTTGGCACCAACAATGTTATTGATGGCGTAGTCGCTTCCTTTTACTAAGATATCGGGCAGCAATTCACTGATAAGACGGACAGGGGTGTCTTCATCAAACATAACGACAAGGTCTATAAACGAAAAAGCGGCTAATAATAAAGCGCGGGCTTCCTCAGGATTCACCGGGCGCTCGGGACCTTTAATTCTTTTTACGGATACATCAGCGTTAAGGCCGATGACTAATTTATCGCCCAGTTCTTTGGCTTTAGCCAGGTAAGTGATATGCCCCGGGTGTACTAAATCAAATACCCCGTTTGTAAATACAACCTTTTCACCGTCATTTTGCCATAAGATAATCTGTTCTTTTGCCTTAGCAAAGGGTTTGATCTTCTTAGAAATGGTATCGATGATGGCGGCCATATCAGTTGTTAGTTATGTGTTTCAAGATATCATCTACGGTAGTGACCGCGTTACCAACGTGTTTGATCACAATGGCGGCCGCATGGTTAGCCAATACGCATGCCTCCTCAACTGAAAATCCGCTGGCAACAAAATAGGCTATTGCTGCCAGTACAGTGTCCCCCGCGCCGGTAACATCAAACACTTCCGTGGCTTTTACAGGCAGCATAGTGGTGCCACCAAGGCTTATGATTGCCATTCCTTCTTCAGAGAGCGTTACCACCAGATATTTAATGCCAGTTTGTGAAAGAATAATATCGCCCGCTTTTTGCAGTGATGCTACATCCCCGATCCCGGTGATTTTTGCAGCCTCTGCCAATTCCTTCCTGTTAGGCTTTATAATGAACGCGCCGGCGTATTTACTGTAATCTGGCCCCTTTGGATCTATGATAACTTTTTTACCTGCTTCGTTTGCAGCATTGATAATATACTGAGTAAGCGTTGGCGTAAATAAGCCCTTGTTGTAATCTGACAGCAATATAATGTCTGCCTGTGCTATCAACCTATCAAGTTTTATTAGTAAGTCTTTTTCTATTTCCGCAATCAATGGCTTGTTACTTTCAACATCTACGCGCAACATTTGGTAATTGCCCGATAGATAGCGTGTTTTAACTGTAGTGGGGCGGGAAATATCTGTGCTTAAATTTCGTGCCGATATACCTTTTGCTTCGAGAAGAACCTTTAATTCGTCTGAGGCAGCATCATTGCCAGTGATTCCTACCAAAGTAACCTTTGCCCCCAGGGACACTAAGTTTTGCGCAACGTTTGCGGCGCCGCCAACAGTGGCAGTCTCTTTATTTACGTGAACAATTGGGACAGGTGCCTCCGGCGATATCCTGCTGGCCGATCCCCAAACATAACGGTCGAGCATAAGGTCGCCAACCACTAAAATATTTGGTTGTTTGGTCTTATCTAACTTGCGTAGTTTATCTGCTAACATGATTGGCTTACGGCTTTTTCTTTTTAAATATTTCTGTGATAGCTGCAAGATCGTGTGCGTTCAAACAATGCTCTCTAGTGAGGCCGGCTTTCCTTGCAACCAATACACCATATTTCATGTCGTGAAAACTTTCAACCCGGTGCGCATCGGGGTTAATGGATAACATCACACCTTTGGTTAAGGCATATCCCTGCCAGCGCCAGTCGAGATCCAGTCTCAGCGGGTTGGCATTTATCTCTATGACCACATTATTTGCAGCGCAGGCATCTATCACCTTCTCGTAATTAATTTCGTATCCTTTACGGGTTAATAAAAGACGCCCGGTGGGGTGGCCCAAGATAGTAGTGTATGGATTCTCGATTGCTTTTATTAGCCTGGCAGTAGCTTTGCTTTTCTCCATGCGTAGATTGGAGTGCACCGATGCAACTACAAAGTCGAACGTCTTTAATACTTCGTCAGGGTAATCAAGCGAGCCGTCATTTAAGATATCTGCCTCTGTGCCTTTAAAAATATGAAAGTTGTCTAGCTCTTTATTTAATGCATCTATCTCTTTATGCTGAGCGTAAACCCGCTCTATACTTAAACCCTTGGCATAGATAGCACTTTTACTGTGGTCGCAAATACCCAGATATTGCAGCTTAAGTTCGTTGCGGCAGTAAAGCGCCATGTCTTTGATGCTATTTACACCATCGCTCCAATCACTGTGGTTATGCAGGGTGCCAACCAGGTCGCCCGGGGTGATGAGTTCTGTAGGGATTGCTGAGTTCAGTATATCCGTGCCTTCGCGAAGTTCAGGATGTATCCATAGAAGGCCGGCCTTTAGATAAATGAGCTGTTCGCTTTCCGGTTGGTCAATATCCTGGTCGGCAATGCGCTTAAGCACTTCGTCAACGTGTTCTTCCGACCCGGTTTGTTTAAACAATTCTTTAAAATAATAGCGTTTTTCAACACAGATCAGTTCCACCATTAAGCCGTTTTCCAACTCACCTGTCAAATGGCACTCATCAATTTTAAAATTCATTAGCAATTCAGCATCGGTTATCGCGCTGATGCCTATCGACGGATCACGGGTGCCGATTACTATCGACAGTTCATTAATGATCTCGCAATTGCGACGGTACTGTCCACTAAAATCCATCAGCGAATCGGGGAGGACAGCCTTTAATGAATCAAACAGTTTAGCAGCTTCCGGTTCTACTTGCGCATACAGGAAACTGCCGTTACTCGCCATGCGGAATTCGATCATTTTTTTGATCTCTTCCTGAGTTTTTAAACCAAAACCTTTTGCTTCGACCAAACGGTTCTCGTTACAGGCATATAAGAGTTCACCAATATTTTCGATATGCAGATCCCGCCAAATGATGGCGATCTTTTTAGGTCCGAGTCCTTTAATGCCTAGCATCTCGACAACGCCTTCCGGCGTGGATTGCAGCAGAGCTTCCAGGTCTGTAATGGAGTCAGTCTTTATTAGTTCTTCAATCTTTGCAGCGGTACTTTTACCAATACCTTCAATTTTTTCTATTTCACCAGCCGGCTTGCCGGCAATCTTAAAAGGCAGCTTATCAATTTTGAAAGCCGCGTTAGCAATAGATTTTATCTTGAAGGGATTTTCTTCATGAAGCTCCATAAGGTGCGAAAGCAACCTAAGGGTACGTGCAATTTTTTTATTCTCCATATATAACCGGCACCGTAAAAGTACAAAAGCCACCTGTTAGTTTGCAGATGGCTTTGTTATAATTTAAAACCAGGTTATTTGTTTTAACATTAACCGCAGGCCGGAGTTACGTACCCTGATGCCTACTTAATGTTCACCTGATATGCTAAACGTGCTTGCGGCGTGCGCATCATGCTTTGCAGCGACTTAATTTGTTCATAGTAGCTGTAGTTTTCGCCAAGCTCTTTTTTTATCATATTTGCTTTCACATCTTCTGACATGCTGCTGCCCAATTTGCTAAAGATGCCTTTTTGCTCGGGGTAGGACACAAGTTTATAGTCCTTCAGATTAGCTTTCTTCGCCGCCGACTCAATGGCGTCATTGATGTTACCCAAACGATCAACAAGGCCAATCTTTAAAGCTTGCGTGCCTGTCCAAACACGGCCTTGGCCAATGCTGTTGACGTACACCTGGGTTTTGTGACGCCCTTCCGCAACTGCCTGAGTAAATTCGTCGTAACCCCGGTTAACTTGTGTTTGCAAAATTGTCCGCTCTTCCGGCGTAAGCGGGCGGCTTATGTTGCCTAAATCAGAAAACTTGCCTGTTTTTACACCATCGAATGTTACACCCAATTTATCATTGAACAATTTTTGCATGTTGGGAAGGATAGCAAATATGCCAATAGACCCCGTGATGGTATTAGGCTCTGCAATGATAGAGTCTGCTGCACATGAGATGTAGTAACCTCCCGATGCGGCATAATCGCCCATAGAAACAATAACCGGCTTCACCTTTTTGGTAAGCACAACTTCGCGCCATATAACGGCTGATGCCAGCGAACTTCCTCCCGGAGAATTTACCCTTAATACAACCGCTTTAACTTTATCGTCCATACGCACTTTGCGCAAAGCGGCAGATAGCTTCTCAGAACCTATAGCGTTGTCGTCGCCATCACCGCCGCCAATATCGCCCGAGGCGTATATCACTGCAATATTCTGCAAACCTGATGTTTTATCGGCCCTGTCATCATCACCTTTAGTATAATCTTCTATGTCAACGCTGCTCAGATCTTTCTTATGTTGAACGCCGATGCGATCTTTTAAGAGATCCAATACCTCGTCCTTGTATTTTAATCCGTCTACCAAGCGATATTTCAATGCATCTTCGGGATATTGTACGCGCAGGTTGTTAGCAACATCGCGAAGTGTATCAGTAGGTATATTTCGGCTAATGCTGATGTTGTTTATAAAATAGTCGTACAACGAACCGAGGTAAGATGTTACCTGCTCGCGATTGGCATCGCTCATTTTTGTAAGCACGAAAGGCTCTACCGCGCTTTTGTACGTCCCTACTTTAATGATCTGTGCTTCCACTCCTAGTTTATCAAGCGTGCCTTTCAGGAAAGTGATCTGTGAATCAAATCCGCCGAAATCAAAAATGCCTTTTGGGTTCAGATAAACTTTATCGGCAACGCTGGCTAAATAGTAAAAGCTTTGTGTGTAGATCTCGCCATAAGCCACCACAAACTTGCCCGACTTCTTGAAATCTATCAGGGCCTTCCGAATTTCTTCCGTAGTTGCCTGGCCCGATAGCATATAGCTTTGGTTGAGAAATATGCCGCGAATATTATTGTCTGTTTTTGCCCGTTTTATGTTTTCAAGAATATCATCGAGGCCGATAGATTTATTATTAAAGCCCCAGAAGTTTATGCCGGCGAAAGGATTTTTTGGCGTGCGTTCTGATATAGGATGATCTATAGTGATAGTTAAGATGGAGTTTGAAGCAACACTAGCCGGTTTTGAAGTAGCGGCAGATACAATAATGCCTATCAATACAAAAAATAATATTACAGAAGTGATGATCAAGCCAACGATAGTGGCCAAAACAAACTTGAAAAATTGTTTCATTTAAACGTGTAAAACTTTAAGCACAACAAACTTAACACAAGGTAACTATTGTTAAGAGCAATAACACCGATATTTGTTACAACATGATTAATGTTTTTTTACTGCTGGGCAGTAACCTTGGCGACCGGCAAACTTATTTGAGTAAAGCGATAGATCATATCGAGCGGGACATTGCTCCTGTAATCTTGAAGTCGTCGGTTTATAAAACGCAATCATGGGGGAGAAGTGATCAGCCCGATTATCTGAACCAGGTAATCATGCTTTCGACAGACAAGCCTGCACAAAAAATATTGGCGGATATACTAGCGATAGAAAAAGCACTCGGTCGCGAAAGACTGGAAAAGTGGGGCTCGCGCACGATAGATATCGACATTTTGTTTTATGGCGATGACATCATCTGTGAAGCTGACCTTACTGTACCCCATCCTCATTTGCACAAGCGGGGTTTTACTTTAGAACCGTTGGCTGAGATTGCACCTCGCCTTCATCATCCGGTGCTGAATAAGACCGTAACGGATTTGAAAAACGACCTTGCAGATACGTTGAATATAAAAAAATTATAACTTTGGGTTTCAAAAAACGCCCTTATGTCTGGTAACCAAGACCTTGACCTAACCTTCCTGTACGAAATAGCCGATGGCAGTAATGAATTTATCGTGGAATCTATCGATATGTTTTTACAGCAGTCACCGCAGATGTTGAATGAGATCGACTTTGCTATCAGCGTTCAGGATTGGGCAATTGTTGGCGCTACCGCGCACAAAATAAAACCAAACCTTGGTTTTTTTGGAATGACGGCCAGCCAGGCAGCAATGCAGGAAGTTGAGCATATGGGTAAAAGCGGCATGCCGGATGTAGCCTTACTTACCAGTAAGTTTAATGCCGTAAAGTCTGTTATTGAAGGTAATTTGACAGAGCTTGCCCGTATAAAAGCCGAGGCTGAGGCAAATCTTTAAAATTTCGAGGGTAATTAGATAGCGCTTACTTCAAAGCTATAGCTTTCCATAATAAGGTTGGCTAATAAGCTTTTGCACGCTTTTTCTACCTGTTCCTGCGCAGCAGTTTCATCTGTTGCTTCCAGTTCAAGAGTTATGTGCTTGCCAATGCGTACGTTCTCTATCGCTTGCAGGCCCAAGTTTTTCATGCTGCCGGTAACTGCTTTACCTTGAGGGTCAAGAATTTCTTTTTTTGGCATTACGTCTATCTCGGCCTTAAATCTGGTCATTTTGCGATCTTAAATTGAATTACAGAAAGTGCGATGTATATCAGTATCACCGCCGGTACAGCAGCAAATTTAAAAAATAGTATGAGTATGGCCGAAAACAAAAGCAGCACATAGCGAAAAACATTTTTATCCAAGTCGCGGCTTTTAAATTTTAATGACATCAGCGGCAGTTCTGCAACAAGCAGCGCGCACATGATTAGCGTAAAAATAGTAAGCACATAAGGGTTAAGAATAAATGTGCCCACCAGCGAATAATGATCGTGAAGGATAATAGGTAACGAAGCTATCAGTATAGCATTGGCCGGGGTAGGCAAGCCGATGAAATTTTCTGACTGGCGCTCGTCTGTATTGAACTTAGCTAGCCTTAACGCCGAGAACACGGGCAGCAAGAAAGCCACAAAGTTTAAATAATTGCTAACATGCGAAATTTGAGGTGCCTGTAAAAATAACTCGTATAGCATAACCGAGGGCAACACGCCAAAACTTACCATATCGGCAAGCGAATCAAGGTCTTTACCAATGCCGGAGAATGACTTTAATACACGCGATGCCAAACCATCAAAGAAATCGAAGATGGCCGCTAAAAAAATGCAGTATGCCGCAAAAATTAGGTTTTCTTGAAAAGCAAAAACGATACCCACGCAGCCGCTAAACAGGTTAGCACAGGTTATAGCATTAGGAACGTGGTATTTAACAGGCTTCTTCATCAAACGCGTGGTAAATATAGCACGTATAGATTAAGGATTTATGAAATAAAGAATATAATGACTAACGACTTAATATCATTCGACATCATCAATAAAAAAAAGCCCCCGGAAAATCCGGAGGCTTAAAAAGTACGCTGACAATCTATTTTACGAATTCATCGAAATCAAAAACTCCTCGTTGGTTTTGGTGCCGCGCATTTGGGCTTGTAAGAATTCCATGCTCTCTTGCGAGTTCATGTCTGCTAGGTGGTTGCGCAAGATCCAGATGCGTTGCAGGGTGTCGCGTTCCAGTAACAAGTCGTCGCGGCGAGTGCTAGATGCCGTGAGGTCAATAGCAGGGAAAATACGTTTGTTAGACAGTTTACGGTCTAACTGTAACTCCATGTTACCCGTACCTTTAAACTCTTCAAATATCACCTCATCCATTTTAGAGCCGGTTTCTGTAAGGGCGGTTGCGATGATAGTAAGTGAGCCGCCGTCTTCTATATTACGCGCCGCGCCGAAGAAACGTTTTGGTTTGTGTAAAGCATTGGCATCTACACCGCCTGATAATATTTTACCAGATGCCGGTGCCACTGTATTATAAGCACGCGCCAAACGGGTAATAGAATCCAGCAGGATAACTACATCATGGCCGCACTCTACCATGCGTTTTGCTTTTTCTAATACTATATTAGCGATTTTTACGTGGCGCTCTGCAGGTTCATCGAAAGTAGATGATACTACTTCTGCGCGCACGCTGCGGGCCATATCGGTTACCTCTTCCGGGCGTTCGTCTATTAACAAGATGATCAGGTAAACTTCAGGATGGTTTTTAGCGATGGCGTTGGCCACATCCTTTAATAACATGGTTTTACCCGTTTTTGGTTGCGCCACAATTAACCCACGCTGGCCCTTACCAATAGGAGAGAACAGGTCCATAATACGGGTTGAATTATTACCCGGATCTGTAAACAAGTTTAAACGTTCTTGTGGAAATAAAGGTGTCAGGTGATCAAACGGCACACGGTCGCGCACCTCTGCAGGTATACGGCCGTTAATAGCCTCCACGCGCACCAATGGGAAGTATTTTTCGCCTTCTTTTGGCGGGCGTATGCTGCCACGAACCGTATCGCCGGTCTTTAAACCAAATAACTTGATCTGCGATTGCGATACATAAATATCATCGGGAGAGGTTAAATAATTATAGTCAGATGAGCGCAGGAAACCGTAACCATCCGGCATGATCTCTAAAACGCCCTCGTTAATAATCACATTATCAAAATCGAGGTTAATGTCGGGCTGCTGTTGTTGCTGTTGACGGTTTTGATTGCCATTACCATTATTTTGATTTTGATTGCGTTTTTCAAAACGCTGCTGTCGGTTCTCATTATTTTGCTGTTGTTGTATCGGTCTTTCAACTACCGGCTGGTCTGCCTGTGCCGGTGCTTGTTGAGATTCTGCGGCCGCTTGCGGCTGCTGCTCGTAACCTTGTGAAGGCTGCTCATTACTTTGCGACGACTGGTCATAGCCTTGCGAAGGTTGTTCGCCGTTGTCTTCCGTGTCAAAAAGAGTAGACTTTACAGGTGCATCCTGTACGTCGTCTTTTTTACCTTTGAGCGTACGTGATCTTTTACCGCGAGGTTTATCTGTTGCAGACTCTTCAGTTGCTTCTATAGCGCTGTTGTCTGCTTTGGTATTTGTTTCGGCGTAGTTATTTGCCAATATATCTTGTTGTTGTCTTGCCTGTTCTATCAAGGTATTTTGTTCATTTATGCGGCTGATCAATTGCGGTTTACGCAGTTCATCGGCCCCTTCAATACCCATACTTTTTGCCATTTGGCGTAACTCTGACACGAGTTTGTCATTCAATTCAATTGTTTCAGACATGCGAGGAATTATAATTCAAAAAAGAAAATATGTTATAAGGAAGTTTCGCCCGTAATAAATGCTCAGCAACAAAAACTAAGTATTTGTATCAAAATCACTCTGTAAACCGGGATTTGCAATTGTTTCTCAGATGCAAGAAAACTTTATTCGTCGGGAAAACAGCACAATGGTAATTATAAAATTTATATAATCCAAAAATTCGGAAAATAATTATTGGGCTTAACGTTTTGGTTTATTTTTAGTTTTTTTGGCAGCAAAATCAATCTATAAAACTATGCTTTCGCGCCAACAACTAATTGATAAGATAAAACAGAAAAAATCTTTTCTATGTGTTGGGCTCGATACAGATATTACAAAGATCCCCGAATTTTTATTAGACAAAACCGACCCTGTCCTGGAGTTTAACAAGCAGATCATTGATGCCACCCGGGATCTTTGCGTGGCTTATAAACCTAACTCGGCGTTCTATGAATGCAGGGGTGTGGCGGGATGGCAAAGCCTCATTGACACGTGGAAATATCTGCCAAAAGATACGTTAAGCATCATTGACGCTAAACGTGGCGACATAGGCAATACATCTGACCAATATGCCAGGGCATTTTTCGACGAAGCGGTTACAGGTATGAGTTTCGACGCGATAACCGTTGCACCATATATGGGTAACGATAGTGTAAAGCCTTTTTTAGGGCATGGTAAATGGGTCATACTGCTTGCTTTAACGTCATCGGTCGGTAGTAGGGATTTTCAATACCTGGAAGTTGCAGAGGGCACTTTATATGAGCAAGTGATACAAAAGGCAAATACATGGGGCAATGCTAACAACCTGATGTTTGTTGTAGGCGCAACTAAAAGCGAAGAGTTTACAGCCATCCGCAAACACGCGCCAGATAATTTCTTGTTAGTTCCCGGTGTTGGCGCACAAGGTGGCAGCCTTGCAGATGTTTGCAAATATGGAATGACGAAAGACTGTGGGTTGCTGGTCAACGCCTCAAGGTCTATTATTTACGCGTCTAACAGAAAAGACTTTGCAGACGCGGCTCGCGCTGAAGCCCAAACGCTACAATCAGAAATGCGGGCAGAATTAGAGAAGGTGGGAATTATCTGAAAAATAGAATATCTCTTATACCGGTTCAACAAATACCTGCTTGTAATGCCCATATTTGGATTGCACATTATCACGCAATTCTTTGATAACATTAGCCATTTCGGTGCTTGAAAGTTCGTTCTTAAAATTAATTTTTAAAACCAGGATCACTTCTTCCGGGGCCAGGTAAGTTGACAAATAATGAACCACTTTTTGTACGCCTGAGTGGCTTTCAGTCAATGCAACAACATCAATTAACTCCGCCTTCGGTGGAGTTTCACCCATCAAAAGGCTTCGGCTTTCGCGCACAAGCAATATGGCGACAGAGGTTAGCAATACGCCAATCATGATCGACGCGATGCCGTCGCAGTAAGGATTATTCAACAATTGACCTAAAAATATACCCACAAAGGCGATCACGATACCAATCACATCAGCAGCATCTTCAAATAAGATAACGAAGGTCGATGGGTCTTTACTTTGCCGCACTGCTTCCCAAAACGGCGTTTTGCCACGCTGGTTATTGAATTCTTTTATCGCGGTGATGAATGAAATTCCATCAAAAACGAATGCAATACCTAAAACCGCGTAATTCCAAACCGGACTTTTCACTTCTTCGGGATGAATGAGGTGTTCGATGCCTTCATAGATCGAAAAACCGCCGCCCAACGCAAAAAACATCAGCGATACTACAAACGACCAGAAGTATAACTCGCGGCCATAACCAAACGGGCGTTCTTCGTCGGCAGGCTTTTGGCTTCGGCTTATGCCGAATAATAACAATATTTCATTGCTTGTATCAACAAGTGAGTGTATCCCTTCGGACACCATTGCAGAGCTGCCTGTAAAGAAAGCTGCAGCCAGTTTAGTCAGCGCGATAAGCAAATTTGCCCCGAGGGCTGTGTAAATTGGTGTTTTTGATGCTGCCATATTAATCTTCCTGGCTTGCCATAAACAGTGCTTTCAATTCGTGGGCATCTGCAGGTTCCATCTTGCCACCAAGTATCAAACGCAATTGCCTGCGGCGAAGCGCTCCATCATATAATGCAACTTCCTTTTCAGATTCGGGTACCAATTCAGGAACCGGCACCGGTTGACCGTTTGATTCCAGGGCCACAAAAGTAAAGTATGCTTCGTTACTTTTTATCTTAGTTCCGGCGGGCAGGTTTTGCGCCCAAACGTCGAGCCGTACTTCTACAGATGTGTTGAAGGCCCGAGTGACTTTGCCCTCGATCATTACGCTATCACCCAATTTAATAGGTTGCTTAAAAGAAACGTTATCCACAGATGCAGTAACCACAATGCGGTTGCAATGTTTTTGAGCTGCCATACCTGCGCAGATATCCATCCAGTACATCAAGCGGCCGCCCATCAAATTGCCAAGCGTATTGGTGTCATTGGGCAGCACCAATTCGTTCATTACCGTGTAACTTTCTGCAGATTTCTTTTTAACGATCATATCTGCGAAGATAGGGTTAATGCCGTAAAACCTCTTCTCTTATTTGCGGGTGCCGGTAGTATTGATCTCTCTAAAACCTATCAACTCTTCCCAGCGGGCGCCGGGCGGACGATAGTAAACTAAAAACTGGTAGTTATTCTCTGTTTCGAAATGGTCGCCTTCAAAGAACGAATAGTTAGGCTTGCCGCTTGCATCAACTAAAACGTATTGATAATCATAAACACCTTGTTTCAACAACGTATTGAAATAATACCTCCCTCGTTGTGCGTCAAAATCCATCTTGCCGGCGTCATTCACTTGCCAGTCGTTGAATTTACCCACTATGTATACAGATTGGTGGTTAGTAGCGCCCGATGCTGCCAGATTGAAATATGTCTGCGCGTAATCCCCGTCGTAACGCGGATCGCGGCCTTCTTGGTTTATTATTCTGAAGCCTCCATTCAGATCATACCCAAACACATAAGAAATTTGGTCACGGTTCTGATCTGTAAGAAGAAGTACAGTATTTGCAGTATCCCTGAAAATACGCTGCACCCGCTCTGAATTTAATCGTAGCGAACGGGTGTCGATGTGACGAAATTCATTCCCGCCGGGAAAATCATTGATAGCAACATCATTATACATCAACGATAGGCCATTGATAAAAGTAGGGCGACTGTTTATTGTCGCGGTCTCTGGGCGGCCGTTTTGCATGATCACCGTGCGAATGTCGCTATAAGGGTTTTGCACACTAACACCGTTTACATCTATCTGGAAGTTGATCTTTTGATGTGTGGTTCTATTCGCAACGTTTGGTGATACCATCAGTTGCGGAAACAAGTTGGCATGCGGATTTATCACATAAAACCGCCGGGTAATTACCGGTTTGTTCTGATCGCCGTCCTCATAAACTTTTAACAGATAATTGCCTGATATCTTAGGCGCTATAGTGCCGTTTGGCAGTGCCAGCTGATAATGCACGTATTTTTGGATGGTGCTTATAGAGTTGCGGTAATCGAGGATGCGATCCTCAGTGAAACTTTGCAGGTACTCTACGGGTGAAATGCGGGAGGGATTCCACTCCGCGTCGCAATGCTCAATGGTATAAGTATAATTACGGATGTCGCGGCCAAGTTCATCAAAGTCAAATAGCAATTGTTCGCTACTGCCTAAAATGATAGCCGGGAATGACCCTTCCGACTTAGCGTTATAAAATTCTACTGTTTTGATAGATGGTTTATAAACCTTGTCTGTGTAGGTTATCTGAGCAGATGAAAAAAAGGGGAAAAACATTAAAATAAAAAAAAGCAAAAAAGCTATGTCAGGCTGAGCCTGTCGAAGCCTCTTCCGCAAGCCTCTAACGCCGCATATACTCTTGCGACGGGATTGCTTCGTGACTCGCAATGACAAATCGGATAAATAAGGGGAAAAGTTTATCACGCTTCTAATTCCAATATCTGACCAGCTAAAGTTTCCCACTGATCCTGCGTTTGTTTAAGCTTGTTTTTTCGAGAGCTATAATTACCGTTTACTTCGGCAAGTTTTGCTTTATCGTTATAAACTGCTGGTTCGGCCAGTTTATTTTCGAGGTCTTTAACTTCATTTTCCAGCGTTGTGATCTCGTCTTCCATGCGTTGCAAATCGTTATTCAGCTTTTTAATTTGTTTAGACTTGTCTTCGCTTTGTCCCTTAGATGGGGCAGGGTCTTTCTTTTCCTCTTTTTTTGGCTGAGGTGCAGGAAGGGCAGCCGAAGGCTGGCTTTTACGTTTAGATAGCCACTCCTCATACTCCTGGTACGTGCCCGGGTATTCTTTTATCTGCTGATCTTCAATAAACCAGATCTTATTCGCTATGTTGTCCAGGAAATACCTGTCGTGCGATACAGCAATGAATGTACCCTCATACTGCTGCAACGCTTGTATCAATATATTAACCGACTGCATATCCAAGTGATTGGTAGGCTCATCCAGTATCAAAAAGTTAGCATCGGCAGTTAATGCTTTGGCCAGCGCCACACGCGATTTTTCACCACCCGACAACACCTTTATCTTTTTAAATACATCGTCGCCGGTAAATAAAAAGCTTCCAAGAATAGAGCGCAACTCTGTTTCGGTATGTTTGGGCGCAAAGGCTTGTAACTCTTGCAGAATAGCATTTTCCAAATGAAGCGACTCTAACTGGTGCTGGGCGAAAAAGGTTTTGGTGACGTTATAACCTGTTTCGGCTTTGCCGGTAAAGTCATGGTCCGCACCTGCAACGATACGCAATAGAGTAGATTTACCACGACCGTTAGCGCCTATGAGCGCGATTTTGTCGCCTTTTTCAATAACAGCATCTGTATTGGTAAGAATAGGTAAGCCGGGATAGCTCTTGCTCAAATGCTCAATGTTGAAGACATGGCGGCCCGACTGTTTTGTGAACCTGAATTTGAAATTGACTGTAGGGTTGTAATCGTCCACATCGTCAATACGCTCCATTTTATCCAATTGCTTCAAGCGCGATTGTGCCATTTTAGCTTTGGTACCCGCGCGGAAGCGTTCTATTAAACGCTCTTCCTGGCGAATCTTCGATTGTTGATTTTTATACTCAGCATGCTGTATCTCTTCACGCATGGCTTTCTCTTCCAGGTAAAAAGAGTAGTTGCCGGCGTAAACGGTAAGCTTACCACGCCGCGACTCAACTGTACGGTTTATCACCTTATCCAAGAACCACCTATCGTGCGATACGATGACGATAGCGCCTTCAAAGGCCTGCAAATAATTTTCCAGCCATTGTATAGATGGCAGGTCTAAGTGGTTGGTAGGCTCATCGAGTAATAAAATGTCGGGTGCCTGCAAAAGGATTTTGGCCAGCATTACACGCATCCGCCATCCGCCCGAAAATGTTGCGAGTTTACGGTGCGTATCTTCTTCGCTAAACCCCAGACCTGCTAAAATCTCGTGGGCTTTATATTCGATATTGTAGCCGTCAAGCGCTTCAAACTCATGCTGCTTGTCGCTAAGCTTGTGTAAAAGGTCCTCGCTATAATCGGTCTCCAGCTTTTTAAGCAGGTTTTCAATCTCTGTATGCAGCTGGTTTTGACGCTCAAATGCCTCCATCGCTACATGCAAAATTGACTTATCTGAAGCATAGGAAAGCAGGTCCTGATTTAAATAACCAATAGCGATGTCTTTCGACATGGAAACCGTACCAGACGTAGGAGAGTAGTCGCCAACAATGATCTTTAGCAATGTGGTTTTACCGGTACCATTGGCACCAATAAGGCCGATCTTTTCACCGGGTTTTATATGCCAGTTAGCTTCATCATACAGCGCGCGCGCACCAATCTCAAACGTAAGGTTATTTATAGCGATCATTTCGGCGCAAAGATACGAAATGCCGCCCTAAGGAAATTATGATTAGCTAATATTGAATATCAGATGATGAAGTGCAGACGACTATTGCTTTTTCATCTTTAATGTCACCGGCGCGTTTTGCATCTTGAAAAATACCTGTCCCTTGGCGTCTTTACTTACTAACAAGTATAAAACATATTGATCTGTCGTTGCGGGGCCTTTAATTTGCAATAGCTTATACGCCGGATCGTAAGTCCACTCAGCATCTTGGTTACGTTGCTGCATGTTGCCACCAGTAACGGTTACCCGGTGATCTGGCTTAAAAGTAAACGCCATCCGCGACATTGAAGCTTTAAACATATTTATCATGCCCGGGTTTTTCATCATTTTATTAGTCTGGTCAATGTTGACATCCTTAACCGTCCAGGTACCGATAAAATCTATGTCAAGCTTCTTTTGAGAGAAGGCAGCACCTAAAAAAAGGCCAATTATAATTGCGAGCAGTTTCATTTTATCCTTTTACAGTTTCTAACCACGCTTGCGCCATCAAATTTGCCCCGGCCACACTCGGGTGCACACCATCAATGGTCCAATAGCTGCCTGGAGCAATAGACAGTGCCTTATCAAATATGGTTTGGTAAGGGATGAAAACCGCGTTATAGTCAGCGGCTATTTGTTTTGATGCTGCGCGGTATTCGTCAAACGCGGGGTACCACTTGTCATCAACCGCCTTTACACCTTTCACGGCGAAAGGCTCCCCAATGATCAATTGGATATTTGGTAACACCTGCTTTGTACGATCTAAAAGCTTGCGTAAATCAGCAACATAGACCTGCGATGTACCTTTGTAGCCATTTGTTAACGTGTGCCAAAAATCATTAACACCAATGAGTATGCTCAACACATTTGGTTTTAAATCAAGACAATCTGCGTCCCAGCGCTCCGCCAGTTGATAAACTTTATTGCCGCTAATGCCTTTGTTATAGATCTTAAGGTTCTTGTCTGCATATTTGTTTAGCAGGGTGCCCGCCGCTGTTAACACATAGCCATTGCCGAACGTGTTAAAGTTGTTGGCGTCGTGCGTGTTTTTATCACGTCCCCAGTCGGTAATTGAATCACCCTGGAAAAGTACCGTGTCGCCGCTATTAAGTTTTATCTTGCTTTTCGCACTGCTTTCTGCAAATGCAGATGAAATAAGCCCCGGAATGGTCACTGCGGCAACCGTTGCCGTTGCTGCTGTGGTTATAAAAGATCTGCGATTAGTCATAATTTTTGGTTCATAGCTAATAGTTCATAGTTAATAGTTGGCTTAGAGCATCGTCTAAATATGCCATGAACTATAATCAATGAACCATGAACTTGACGAATGTAATTATTGTTTTCGATGTCAGGCCCTAAAAATTAAAAATCAATATCTTCGCTGTAATGTATTCGCTTATACGGCCATTGCTTTTTCAATTCGACCCCGAGGATGTGCACCATTTTGTTACGCGCAACCTCAAGGCATTTAACCGCTTCCCCGGCGGCGCTGCCTTATCGAAAGCAATGTGGCAAGTTGATGACGACCGTTTGGAGCGAGAAGTATTCGGCTTAAAGTTTAAGAATCCTGTAGGTCTTGCCGCAGGCTTCGATAAGAATGCAGAGTACATAAATGAAATGGCCAACCTTGGTTTCGGTTTTATAGAGATCGGCACGGTTACTCCTTTACCGCAACCCGGAAACGAAAAGCCCAGAATGTTTCGCCTGCCGGCGGACGAAGGCCTTATTAACAGGATGGGATTTAATAATAAAGGCGTGGATATGGCTGCCGGGCGTATAGCCATCTGGCGCAAAAGCCGTCCTGCGTCTCAGGAAAACATTATTGTCGGAGGCAACATCGGCAAAAATAAGCACACAGCTAATGAGGATGCGGTAAATGATTACATCAAATGCTTTGATAAGTTGTTCGATGTGGTTGATTACTTTGTAGTTAATGTAAGTTCGCCTAATACACCAGGTTTGCGTGCTTTACAAGATAAAAAACCACTCACAGAAATTTTGATGGCGTTGCAAAAGCGAAATCTTAAGGACGGCATACGTAAGCCGGTGCTGCTAAAGATAGCGCCCGATCTTACTAATGAGCAATTGGATGATATAATTGATATTGTCGCCGAAACAAAGATTGATGGTATTATAGCAACCAACACAACCATAAACAGGGAAGGGCTAAAGTCGCCTGGACGGCTTGTTAAGCAAACAGGCGGATTAAGCGGCAAACCATTAACAGAGCGTGCTACGCAGGTAATCGGCTACCTACATACAAAATCAAACGGCTCTTTTCCAATAATAGGAGCGGGGGGTATACATAGCGCACAGGACGCTATAGATAAGCTGAACGCAGGTGCATCGTTGATACAACTATACACTGGTTTTATTTACCAGGGCCCCGGATTGATCGGGTCTATCAATAAAAAAATCCTGTCGGTTAAATAACCAACAGGATTTATATCATTAACTTTCAGTAATAAATTACTTGCTTAGCTGTGCTAAAACTTCGTTGTTCTTAGCTAACTGGCTGTTTTTTGGCTCTTTAGAACGGCTGCCAGGCTGTAGGTTAGTAGCTAATTTTAAAAACTGAACTTCTAAGCGGGAAAAAGTTTTATTTCTTCTGTCTTTTCTTTTTAAACGGGTAACACTCATCGTCTTATATTTTAATTATACCTTTTAATGAGGTCGGAAGCGGATTCGAACCGCTGTAAAAGGTTTTGCAGACCTCTGCCTAGCCACTCGGCCATCCGACCCTTTTTTGGGATTGCAAAAATAGTAATTATTATTTGTAAGCCAACTTTATTTCAAGCTATTTCTGTATAGCTCAGAGCAAAATATGGCAGTCGCCACGGCAACATTCAAAGATTCAGCTTCGCCTACCTGAGGTATTGTTATCGGCTGCTGAATAATTTGCTGTAACTTTTCGCTGATGCCATTTCCTTCATTTCCCATTACGACTATCGCTTCGCTACCAAAATTTGTTTCGTAAATGCTTTTGCCGTTCAGTAACGCGCCGAATACCGGTAATTGTGCATTGGAAATTACAGTCTCCAAATCGGCATAATGAACGGCAACTCGCGATAAGGAACCCATTGTTGCCTGAACCACCTTTGGATTGTAAACATCAACCGTATCTTCAGAACAGATCACATTTTTTATACCAAACCAGTCTGCCGTGCGGATGATGGTGCCCATATTGCCCGGGTCTTGCACACCATCAAGCACCAGTGAAAATTTATTTTTTAATAAAGCGCTGTTTAAACTAAGCGGGGTGGGGATTGTTATTAGCGCCAATACTCCGGGAGGTGTTTTTAGGCTGCTGATGCGCGCCATATCGGCAACAGAAATTTCCAGAATGTTTATATTCTTAGATAATTTCAGCATTTTTGAACCGAAGCCCAGAGTGTGATAAACAGTTTGGGTTTGGTAGCCCGAATGGCAAAATTCTAAAACAGATTTTAATCCTTCGACTATAAATAAGTTATGCTGCCTTCGAAATTTTTTATGTTGTAAAGATGTTATTAAACTGATCTGTGATTTTGAGAGCATACTTTAAGCCGGCCGGTTACCGCTTTACAATATTAACCATTTTCCTGGTGCTTTTGCTTTCCGCGTGCAGCCTTACACGTACGCTAGGCCCTAACCAGGCGCTGGTGCGCAACGTTTCTGTAAAAGGAATAGCCGAAGATGATTTCGCCGAAGAGTCGCTCCTATACATTGATAAAAGCCAGCAGCCGAATAATTACATCAACCTGCAACTATATCTTTTATTCAATAAAAAAGGTAAGAAAGACATCGGCGAAGCCCCATCCATCTTAGATAGCAACGATGTTGAGTACTCGCGCCAGCAGATACAGCGTTTTTTAAATAACAAAGGCTATTTAAAGGCCACGGTGACAGATTCGATCGTTGTAAAAAAGAAAAAGGCTAGTTTATTTTTTACCGCTAAAGAGGGGCCGTTGTTTAAGATCCGTAAACTGCAGGACAGTATCCAAGACCCCAAGGTAAGGCAGCTTTACCGCCGTACACGCAGTACCTTTTCGCACATACAACCCGGAGGCCGGTTTGATACCGATAGCCTGGCTTATGACCGCGACCAGTTTTACCTGGTAATGAAACGTAACGGTTATTTCGACTTTTACCGCCAGTACATCAATTTTAATTACGATTCGACATTTAACTCCAGCGTAGTAGACGTGCGTGTGATCATCAATAACCCGACGGGTAAAAATGAGCACCCTGTATATACAGTTAATAACACATTAGTATCCATTGCCAAAAGTAGCGGACGCACGCCGGGAAAGGCAGATACCATACAGGTTGATTCGCAATTGCGTTTTGTGGACTTTTCGGGCAAATTTAACCCACGAACGGTAAGGCCATATATTTTTCTCAAAAAGGGCGACATCTATAACATAGACCAGCAAAACTTAACTACATCGCGGCTTTCTGAACTGAACGTTTTCCGTAATGTGCCCAACCCGGTTTATACTAAGCTGGCAGACAGTACCAACCGGCTCGATTCAAAAATAGACATCATCCCGTTACCGCGGTTCAGCGACAGGGTAGAAGCCGAATTCCTTTTCAGCGGTGGTCGATACGGTTATAACCTTGGTAATACCTTCACAAATCGCAACGTTTTTAAAGGCGCAGAAGCGCTTATTATTAAAACTAACTGGAGCGTGTTGTTTGATAACGGGCGTAACACGGCTACAACTAGCGGCATTGAAAACCAGGATTTAAAACTGGGTGCCAGTTTGGTATTCCCGCGCATTGTGTCGCCGTGGAGTTTCCCAAGCCTGGGCAAATATGGTGTTCCGCATACCACGGTCTCAACCAACTTTCAGTTATTCTATCAGAAGGGCTTGGTACAGCGCGAAAGTTTCTTAAACTCTCTTACTTACGACTGGGCCGAGCTTTCCAATAAACTGCACAGCCTCACACCGATAAACATAGAGTACTCGCAAGGAACTATTGATCCGTTCGCTTATTCGCAATTGTTGGCTAATAACCGCTTTTCTTATATCTATCTAATTGGCAGAAAGATATTTACAGCTGGAAGCCAGTACACATATCAGCAAAATGCCAATAAATTAAGCTCGCTCGAGAGCTTCAATTACTTCCGTGGCTTTATTGATGTAGGCGGTAACACGCTCGACCTGTTAGCCAGGTTGACACACTCTGGCAGTGACAGCCTTGGCCGTAAGATATTTGGATTGCACTACGCGCAATACGCTAAAGTTGAATTAGATTTCAGGCGTTACAACCATTTAGGCGGCGAGCAGCAGCTGATCTTCAGGGTCAACCCGGGAATCGGCATACCATATGGCAACAGCAGCCATGCGCCAAGTGATAACGGATTATTCAACAGCAGCCAGTTGATATTTGAAAAAAACTTTTACGTGGGTGGTGCCAATGACATCCGTGCATGGTTACCGCGTACCCTCGGCCCCGGCAATTTTAACCGTGGCACGTATTATGGCGCAGATATAACTACCCGTGAGCGATTGAAATACCTCGACCAGTTTGGCGAGATCAAATTTGTAGGCAACCTGGAATACCGCTATAACGTAGCGCATGACTTCTTTGGCTCGAAATTAAATGGTGCAACATTCCTCGATTTTGGTAACGTTTGGCGTTTACATGACGAGCCCGATTTCCCCGGTGGGCAGTTCAAATTCGGCAATTTCTATAATTCGCTGGCGGCAGGTATAGGCACAGGTTTCAGGCTCGATCTTACCTTCTTCGTATTCAGGTTTGATGCCGCGTTTAAATTTAAAGATCCGCAATTCCAGGGAGCCGACCAGTACGTGCTCATCAGGCATTTTAATGAGCTATTTAAACCGGGCCCGTTTAAAAATGCCTATTACGCCCTCAATGGCGAGAGCTACAACTTTATGCAGTTGAACTTCGGAATAGGTTTGCCGTTCTGAGGTAAAATTTATTCTGCGACCTCCCACTGCGTCTTTGCGAGGAGTATTGACGACGAAGCAATCCCACACTATGCTTAACTTAATAGAATGAGTAATAAAGTTTCGTCTAATTAGCCGAAGAAAAGATCATCTTCAAATGTGTAATTCAGCAATTTTTCAATTCCTTTAAACCAAACATATGTGTGTTGCGGTAGTTCGAAAAACAATCGATAATGCTTTGCAAACTCCGCGAAAGTTAACGTGTAAGCATTATCCATTACGCCATCCCCAAAAACAACAACTTCTGCGTCATACGCTAAATTTTCTTTAAGCGCAATTTCGGCAAGAAATTCCGGAACTTTCTCAAGCCCTTCAACAGTATCAGATGAAAGCGACTCTTGTATATCATCGACTTTTGACCAGTCAATCCTGTTTAACCCAATTGGGTATTTCCGATCCAACAAAGAAAACCACTTCTCACTGCTCTCGTACGCCAAAATTAAATCGTTCAATTTCTCGACGACTTCTTTATCGTAATCGTTCATTCTAAAACAACCGCTTTAATCCATCAAATACACTCTCAAAGAAAGTAGGCACGCTTAAACCGTTATGATAATTAAAGTACAGGAAGATGATGAACAGGATAACGGCAATGATGATAAACTTTTTGAATAGCCACCCTGCCAGGATAATTGCAACCGGGATGACCAATAGCCAGATCCAGCTGATGTGAAGCGGGGTGATGTCATGCTCGTGTTTGTATAGATAGAAAAGCGATCCGTAGGTACCTGTATCATCGCTGTGTTTGATGTATACAAAACTTGACCGTTGTATCTTGTGGTGATAAAAAGCAGTGCCTTTGTCAAAGTTGAGCGTATCTACAAAGCCGTTTACAGAAAACACATAAGAGCCGCTGATGACTTCATCAACCTCATTGGCCGTATCTGCGGCGACTATAGCGATCTCGTCCTTAGCGAACGGATTAGCCTTAACCACAAAGTTTTTTAAAGAGCTTGTGTCAGCGAAACTATAAGCAGCCGACAGCAGGCATATCAATGTGAAGATCAGTTTTTTGGTCATGGCTATGGCCGGTGCAGTACACCTTCGGCGATTAAAAGTAATAAATATTAGTTGTTTAGCAGGTAGATGCTAAAGTTTAAGGCAGTCGCAAAGCTTACCCATAAAAGGTAAGGCACCAACAACCATGCTGCGGGTTTACTTAGCCTGGCAAAGGCAAAAATATTAAAAATGATGAGTAGCCATAAGACAATGATTATCACCAATCCGCCTAATATCTGGTGCATACCAAAGAATACGATAGACCAGATAAAATTGAAAAACAACTGTGTGAAATATATCGACCGGATGTTTTTGTAAGCTATGCTTGGCTCACGTTTTTTCCAGACCAGGTAGGCCGCCGTGGCGATCATAATATAAAGAATGGTCCAGGCAATGGGGAATGCCCATGACGGCGGTGTGAACGATGGCTTGTTGATCCGGCTGTACCAACCTTCAATTTCCGGCCGGGTAAAGAGGGAAGCAACTCCGCCAATGGCTAAAGTCATTGCCAAGCTAACGGCGTAGGGAATCGGCTGGAATTTTGAAGAAGTGTTCGGCATGTGGTAGATACAAACCGGGTTATGGAAATGTTTAAGTTACAACCAATGAAGGGAAAATGCTTCATCCGTACCGAACTCGTCGCGTCCTTTTGCCAAAGTCAGTATCGCGTTGGCGGCAGCAAGCGAAACTAGATCACCAGAGGTCGAGGTTTCAACAGGGTGGGCAATTACTTTACCACGTTCTGTGGCAGCGTTCACCAATAAGTGTAGTGTAAGATCGGGCTTGAAGGTAAAAGGCTTGCTCAAAAATGCAGATGCAGGTCTCGACTGCTGCTTTAAGCAGGCATTTAGCCAACCTCTGAAATATAACTGGTAACAAACATATGTTGATACCGGGTTACCCGGGAAACCGAATATTAAAGCGCCGTTTGGCATTTTACCGAATAAGAAAGGTTTGCCCGGTCGCTGTGCAATGCCATGGAACTTTTCACTAAAGCCCATCTCATTCAAGACACGGGGCAGATAATCGAATTTGCCCTTCGATACTGCACCAGATAATAATACAACATCATAATATGCGGTAATAGTAGTTAGCTGTTCCTTTAACAGCAATGCATTGTCGGGTAAATGATATTGTGAAGCAGTTATGCAATCTTTCTGCAAAGCTGTAGTCAGCATATAACTGTTAGACTGCCTGATCTGATGCGGAAGGGGCATGGCTTTTACAGGTACCAGTTCGTCACCTGTGGCGCAAACGGCTATTTTCGGTAGATGGTAGACCTTAACCTTATTATATCCCGAAGATGCTAACAGGCCAATTACCGCCGGTGTAATTCTCGCATCTTTCGCGATTAAAACTTCGCCTTGCTTAGAGTCTACACCCCGGCGATGCACATTCTGATAAGCTGCGACCATATCCGTATTTACAATAGCCGACCCGCTTCTGATGTCGCAAAGCTCGTACGGAATTACAGCATCTGTTCCTATTGGCAGCATAGCGCCGGTCATCACTTCAATACAGTTCTTTTTGTTCGTAAGTGTTACCTGAGGTTGCCCGGCTGCCTGGATCGCTTCCATTTTGAACTCACGAATGCCGTCGATAAATACTGATGAAGCTATGGCAATGCCATCCATAGTGACACGATCAAAGGGTGGATAGTCGCGGTCGGCAATAATATCTTCAGCAAGCACACGGCCGGCAGCGATAAGAAGCGGTACTTCTTCCACGCCAAAGTTTTTGGCTTCTGCTAAAACGAGCGTTAGTGATTCGGCAACATCGATCATTTGGACACTGATGTTTCCGGATATACAATAAACTGCTCATCAAATTCATCGAACCACGACTCGAGACCACCCTCAACATTTTGTACCTGGCTTCCGGGATGTATTTGTTTGATGATTTCTGCCGCTCTTGCGCTTCGGCCGCCAATTTCGCATATCAAAATCAATGGAACATCGATTTGCCTATTGCTGAAATACGCTTTGACATTGACCAATGGGACATTTCGCGAAAAACTCAAATGCTCTGCGGTAAACTCTTTGGGTTCGCGTACGTCAATCAGTTCGAAGGGTGTACCACCTTCATGCATTTTATATAATTCATGCACATCAATGGTAGAACTTGATTCGCAATGCGGCGTATCATAAGTTGGTTGTAGCGTTTTGATAAATTTGTTTTGCGCATTTACTTTCAGTTTGATCTTGTACTGCTCGTCGCGCAGCAGATCAAAGACCTGTAAATAGCCGCTTAAATTATCGCCAATACCGGTTATAACTTTTACGGCCTGCAACGCTTGCTGACAGCCAATAATGCCGGGCGCTATGCCCAAAACTCCGGCCGTATCACAATTAGGTATTTCATTTTCTGCGGGAGGGTGGGGATACACACACCGATAAGTAGGCCCGCCCTGGTAATTAAATACGCTTACATGCCCTTCAAATTGCTGCACAGCACCGTACACAAAAGGTTTGTTCAGGATCACACAGGCGTCATTAATCAGGTACCGGGTGCCAAAATTGTCGCTGGCATCGATCACGAAATTATACTCGCTTATTGTTGAGAGCGCATCTTTCGTATTTAGAAAATGCAGATGAGATTTAAATTTAACTTTCGAATTCAGCTTAAAAAGTTTTTCCATTGCAACCTCTGCCTTCAAAAGTCCAATGTCTTCTTCACTGTATAAAACCTGCCTGTGCAGATTGTCAGCTTTTATTATGTCGCCGTCTATGATTCCGATGGTGCCTACGCCCATCCCGGTAAGGTATTGCAAAACGGGAACGCCCAATCCGCCTGCGCCAACAACCAGCACTTTCGCCACCGCTAATTTCTGCTGTGCATCCTTACCAAATCCTGCAAGTTTTACCTGCCTGTCATATCTGTCTTTAATCATATCAGCCACCTAAAACAGACATGGACGTATTAAAGGAATGCGGTATCATTTTTTCTGCAGCGAAGCCGTCTTTTGCGCGCTTTGCCACAGCACCCAACAGCAGGTTTTCTAACTCTTCTTTGCTTGCGCCATTCCGCAACACGTCGCGCAGATTGGCGTTCGGTGCGCCGTATAAACAAGTACGTAGTTCACCCGTGGCAGATAAGCGTATGCGGTTACAGGTGCCGCAAAACGTGCGGCTAAATGAGGGGATAATACCAAATGACCCGACATAACCAGGGACTTTGTAATTAACAGATGTAGATGATGGCCCGCTTTCAACACCATCTAACTCAGGATAATGCATTTTAATATGTTCCAAAATCTTTACATGGTCCCAGCCGTCATGGGCAAAGTGTTCGCTGCCGTTAAAAGGCATTTCTTCCAAGAAGCGGACGGCAAGATTGTGGTTCCTGGTTAATTCAACAAATGGAAGAATATCTTCTACATTCTTGCGCTCTGCTACCACGCTATTTAACTTGATGTCGAAACCATCCTCTAACATCGTCATGATCGCGCCAAATACTCCATTAAAACTATCGCGGCGTGTGATCTGGTGAAACCGGGTGGCATCCAGCGAATCCAGGCTGATGTTCAATTTCGTGATGCCCAACTCTTTTAATACCGATTGGTGCCTTGCAGTCAAGGTGCCATTTGTGGTTACAGTAATGTCTTTTAGGTTTTCGATGGTTCGAAGGCGATACAAAAACGGAATAATGCCATCTCTTACAAAAGGTTCGCCGCCGGTGATGCGTATCTTGTCTACACCCAACCCACAGAATACCTGCGCCAGGCGAAACATCTCATCAAATGATAACAGGTCAGCGCGTTTGGCAAAGTTTATACCTTCTTCGGGCATGCAATAGTAGCACCTAAAGTTACAGCGGTCTGTAACAGAAAGGCGCAGATAATTGAGCCTGCGGCCATATTGGTCAACTAATAAACTTTGGTTCATTTATTACGGATGGGCATTTACCCAAACACTTTCATCTTCGTAAAACTCTTTTTTCCAAATCGGCACAGTGCGTTTTAATTCGTCAATTAAAAACCTGCATGCCTCAAACGATGCGTCACGGTGGGCTGATGATACACCTGTTAACACAACAGCTTCGCCCGGTTTTTTAGTGCCGGTTACGTGAATTATCGCTATTGCCAGCAGAGGCCATCGTTCTGCTGCTGCCTCAGCCACTTTTTGCATCTCTTTAAGCGCCATAGGCTCATAAGCTTCAAACGCCAATTGCCTCACTTTTTTGCCTTTGCTATTATCCCGGACGGTACCTAAAAATACGTTTACCGCGCCGGCACCATCGTTATTGAGGTATTTGTACGCCTCTTGTATATCAATATGGTCAATGATCTTGATAAGCATATCAACCACCGCTTACAGGCGGAATGAGCGCCACCTCGCTTTGAGAATCGATCAGGGTATCATCGTCCGCATACTCACTGTTTACCGCGATGGCCAGCGAGCTTAAGTTATTAAATTCGGGATATTGTTTGCACAGCCAAGTTTTAAGTTGGCTGACGTTGCCTACAGTTTCACCTTCGGGCAACGTCAGTTGCGACTGACCAACAATGTCTTTGGTGATGCCAAAAAGTAATATCTGCATATCAGTATTATCAACGCTAATGTACCCTTTTTATTGGTTATCTATGAAAGGTCACTTCCTGGTGATGAGCGCGTCGATGGTATCTAAACCGATATTTATAAGATCGCCTACCACCAGCCCGGAGCGGTTATAAATTTTGACAACCTGATCACCTATTTCAATTTGTGCTACATTGTTTTCGACGCCGATAACTTTTGCCGTTAATGTTATATAGGTCCTATCCGCGCCAAAGATCTGTGATGGCGTACCGATGTTTACAATTTTTCCGTTGTCGATTTTCAAAACATTTGTTGTCAAAGCAGAAAGCTCCTTTTTATCATGGCTCACCATTATAGCCGTGAAGCGATATTCCTGCTGCAATTGAAGGATTTGTTGTTGCAATTCGATCCGGGTTAAATGGTCTGTAGCCGATAGCGGTTCATCAAGTAACAGCAATTTGGGTTTACCTGCCAATGCCCTTGCCAGTGCAACGCGTTGCTTTTGCCCGCCCGAAAGGTTATCAGGCTTCTCGTTCTTGAAACGATCTAATCCTGTAATTGTTAGTAAATGCTCGATATGGCTGTTATCTGCCGCTTTACCTGCCGCATATCTCAGGTTTTGCAGCACCGTCATATTCGGAAACAAAGCGTAATCCTGAAAGACAAAGCCTATGTTGCGCCGCTGAACAGGAATATTTATTTTCTTATCGGTATCGAGCCACACAACGCCGTCCACTTCGATCACACCTTTTTCCGGCTTGACCAATCCTGCAATGATATTTAGTAAAGTAGTTTTGCCCGCTCCGGAGGGGCCATAAATGCCTGAGATTTCCCCTGATTGAAATTGGTATTGAACAGATAGTTCTGTTGCATCGGCGAATTTCAAATTTGTGTTGATGTCGACGCTGATCATATCACTACCCGTTTGTTTGTCCGCCCTTTATTTACGGTATAGACGGTTAATAATATACAGAACGATATTACCAACAGTATTGCGGAGTAAACGTGCGCGGCGTGAAAATTTAACGCCTCCGCTTCGTTATAGATCGCGACGGAAGCTACTTTGGTTACGCCTGGCAAACCTCCGCCGATCATTAAAACCAGACCAAATTCCCCTAAAGTGTGTGCAAAAGTAAGAACGGTACCGGTAATCAAGGCGGGGCGGACGTTCGGCAGCAGAATTTTAAAGAAAGTCTCGGTTTTTGAGCGGCCCATGGTATACGAGGCTTCAGCTAAATTCCGCGGTAACGATTGTAATGCCGATTGAACAGGATGCACCATAAAAGGCAAACTATACAACACAGAGCCAACTACCAGTCCGCTAAAGGTAAACAGCAGACGAATATTAAACCATGAAACAAGCCACCCACCGAAAGCGTTTGCAGGGCTAAATGCTATAAGTAAGTAGAAACCGATAACAGAAGGCGGCAATACCAATGGAAGACTGATGAGCGCCTCTGCCAACGGTTTTAACCTGCACTTGCTTTCCGAAAGCCATGCTGCAATTGGCAAACCAATAACAAGCAGAAAGATGGTGGTTACTGCAGCCAGTTTAAAGCTTAGCCAAAGTGGTTGCAGGTCTGCCATGTGCTATTTGTAACCGTAAGCAGCTAATATCTTTTTTGCCGATGGGCTGAATAAAAAAGCATAAAACTTTCGTCCGTCCTCATAATTATTTACCCTCGACGATTTTAGCAAAACCGCACCTTGAGCAATGGGAGAGTAAAGGCTGTCATCAACATCTATCCACCGTCCTTTACCTTTTTGTTCGGGGCTTAGTACAATTGCTTTAGCCGTAAAAGCGGCTTGTACCGCGCCGGTAAGAAGATATTGATTTACCTGGGCTATACTTTCGCCATAAACGATCTTCGATTGAAGTGCGGTGAGCAATTGTTGCTTCTTAAGTGCTTCTACCGTTGCCTGTCCGTAAGGCGCTAACTGCGGGTTAGCTACAGCAATTTTTGTATAATCTGACAGTAAAAGATCTTTCAATGCAGCCGGGCTGGCTTTACCATCAGGTACCCAAAGTACCAATTGACCATACGCATAGATCTTCGGTTTCTCTAATAGCAGTTTCTTCGCTTCCAATTCCAGCGGGTACTTCATATCCGCAGACATAAATACATCAAAAGGTGCGCCCTGCTCTATTTGAGCAAAAAGTTTTCCGGACGAACTTACAATGAGTTCAGTAGAAATACCGGTCTGTTTTTTGAATTCATCTGCCAATTGCTGTGCCACATATTGAGCGTTAGCGGCTACTGCAAGGCGCATTTTTTGCGCCGATGCCGCTAAACCAAGTAGTAAAAAAATGAAGGAAAAGGCTATTGTCTTTTTCACAAACGTTAGTCTTTAGCAGTTTTGATTTCAATACCGGTTACTTGCCTTACCCATCGGCCCCATTTTTTCTCGCCCGGGATAATAATCTGGAACGGGCCGTTAGAGGCTGGTAACAATTTACCATCTTCTTTATCAGCTAAAATGATATTCTTGTCATTAAACTCGCTGTTGGTTTCCGGCAAGGCTATAACGGCACGATAACCATCTGCTGCTTTTATTAAAATGTATTTAGCCAATGTCTTACCGCTCAGTTTTCCGTTGGGTAATGCACCTGCCTGGTTAACAATATCGGCAAGCAAAACACCGCTGTATTTGTGGTCTTTACCGTCGTGGCCTTTTGCGTCGACGGTAATTTGCTTCATCGCAGTAAACGTTGATGCAGTTATTTTGAAGGGTGATGTTACATCTCCGCTGACGGCCACCGTTTGCGCATTTGCACACAACGTTAGGCATAGCAGCGCAACAGCGGTTAAAAACCTTGTTTTCATTGGGCAGGCCTTGGTGTTAGATGTACGCAAAATATAACAAAAAGCGGAAAGTAATAGCAGGCAGAAAAATATTGCGCCTTTTTAGTTAACCAAAGCAGAGGTTTTAGCCAGCAACGTATTTACGCGGCCTTGCAGGTCTTCCATCTCAAATGGCTTGGCTAAAAAATCGTCCGCGCCTGCTTCTAAAGATGGCTGGTGTACGTTGTGCCCGGCAGAGATAATCAGAACCGGTATATTTTTGGTTGAGGCCTGGCGTTTAAGCTGTTTGCAAACAGTAAGCCCGTCATGGCCGCCCATGGCAATGTCAAGAATGATAAGATCGGGGCGACCTTTTACCGCGTCCATCACAGAGGTTCCGTCATATACCTGCAAAACTTCATGGCCCGAATATTCGAGTATGCCGCGTATTGCATCAACGATAGCCTCATCATCATCTGCAACCAGTATGGTTTTATTTGTCAGTTCCATATTTCACAGGTTAATGTAGATGTTTCGCGATACAAGAGTTAACGGTTGGTTGTCTAACAATATTACAATATTAAATCTGCAAATAAAAGACTTCACAAAAGCTTCATGCAGATATTTGACCATTTTTTGATAATCAGGCAGGTTTGTGGTTACAACTGATAGTGTCTGTATTCAGTTTACACTATTCGCCTTTCTTTGCAGTGGCAACCATGACAATGCCGCCAACCAGTAACACTATTCCAACGTACGGCGGCCAGGCTACCGTTTTTTCACGGTCGGCAGATACTTGTATCGGGCCGGCATCAATCACCTTTTCTTTTTTGGTATAGGTAAAGCCGCCGTATACCAGCATCACAGCCCCTGCTATAATAAGCAAAAAACCAATTATCCTTTTCATGCAGGATAAAGTCTACGGGGCGCCAATTGTTTTAGTTCAACACATGGATATTGTGATATTTCTATATCTTGAAACACCAATTAAAAGCTATGAGAACGAAGATCACTTACAGCCTTGCGGCCGCATTATTATGTGCAGCAACAGCATTTGCACAACCCACGGTTAAAGTCCAAAATGGGACACTCGAGGGCATATCGCTGCCAAAAAGTAACATCACCGTATACCTTGGTGTGCCATTTGCAAAACCGCCTTTGGGCGACCTGCGCTGGCGCGAACCGCAACCTGCCGCTAACTGGGCGGGCGTACGCAAAGCAGACCATTTTGCAGGGCAAGCCATGCAAGGCAGGGTATTTGCCGACATGGTTTTCCGCTCATCGGGTATTACAGAAGATTGTTTGTACCTGAACGTTTGGACACCTGCCAAAACCTCAGCAGCGAAATTGCCGGTATTGGTATATTTCTACGGTGGTGGTTTAGTTGGCGGCGACGGCTCGGAGCCGCGTTATGACGGCGAGAGCATGGCCACTAAAGGAATTGTCGCTGTTACGGTAAATTACCGTTTAGGAATATTCGGCTTTTTTAGCCACCCCGAATTGACCAAAGAATCGCCGCACCATGCATCGGGCAATTATGGCTACTTGGATCAAAGTGCTGCCGTGCAATGGGTAAAGCATAACATAGCCGCCTTCGGCGGCGACCCTGATAAGATCACCATCGCGGGCGAATCGGCGGGTTCTATTTCTACTGCCGCACAAATGGCATCACCACTGACCAGGAATTTGATCGCGGGAGCGATTGGAGAGAGCGGTGCGCCCTTTAAGCCGACACTGGCACCAATGCCGCTTGTGGATTGCGAAAAACTGGGCGAGGCGTTTGCCGCAAAAGAAGGGGTAAGCACACTGGCAGACCTGCGTGCTATACCGGCCGATAAATTATTGGCCGACGCAAGTAAACCCGGCTACTTCAGGATGAGTACAGCGATAGACGGCTATTTCCTGCCGAAATCACCGAATGATATTTACGCTGCAGGCGAGCAGGCCCATGTGCCGCTTTTAGCAGGTTGGAACTCGGCCGAAGTGCCTTTCCAGGCTTTGATGGGTAATGATGCGCCATCACCTGCAAACTATGAAAAGACAGTAAAGGGCCTTTATCCAAACAATGCCGGCGAAGTTTTAATGCTTTACCCGGGTAAGGATACAGCGCAGGTAATCACATCGGCCACCGCCTTAGCCAGCGACAGGTTTATTGTTTACAGTACGTGGAAATGGCTTGACGAGTCGGCGAAAACCGGTGGAAAACCTGTTTACCGTTACCTGTTCTCTAAAATGCGCCCTGCAATGGTTAACCCCGGACCGGTGAAGCCAGGAAAATATCCGCCTGCAGGTGCTTCGCACGCGTCTGAGATCGAATATGCACTGGGTAACCTTGCAGGCAATAATGTTTACGCTTGGACTGCAGATGACGAAAAGGCATCGGCAACAATGGAAGAGTACTTTGCCAACTTCATTAAAACAGGCAACCCGAATGGAAAAGGTTTACCTAAGTGGCCGGCTGTGAAACCAGGTGTTCCTGCACAATACATCAACATAAACGCAAACACCAAAGCCGAGACAGAAACTACCCGCAACAGATATCTGTTTTTGGATAAGCAGTATGTAAAATAGGGCTCGTTTTTAACTTAAAATTCATTATTTTTACAAAGTAATTTGCTCCTAATTAGTTAACTGTTAGATTGATCCCATTTGTTTATTGGTAAATGAATAAACAGCATTTAGTATTAGATAGGCCGGTGTACACCGTGCGCGATCTGTATGATAAGTACGGCGCTATGCTGTATGGTTTCATCTATCACATAGTAAAAGACCGAAGTCTTGCCGAACAATACCTGGTAGATATTTTTAAGGATATTACCCAACAACTTGACGAATTGAATACCAACAACGCAAGTGTTTGGGTGCAGTTGCAAACCATGGCGCGCAATAAGGTGAACAATATGGTTGAAGAGGCCGGCGACAATGAAGCGCAGGGTTTAAAAGCCATCGGCAGTTTTATAGCACGTAACAAATTTCTGGGGCTGATGTCAAATGAGCAACGGATAGTTTTTTGCAACGTCTATTATCATCGTCAATCTACAGCGGCCCTTTCGGCAGAATTAAAGATCACAGAAGAAGCTGTCAGAAGAATATTGAAAGAAGCGTTTTCTATAATGAGGAATAGTGCATGAAGAATATTGAGGAATACATAGAAAGCGGCATTTTAGAAAGCTACGTTCTGGGTATGGCAACGCCCGAGGAAGTAACTGAGTTGCTAAGTATCCAAAAGGTATACCCCGAAGTTGAAATGGCTTTACACAACCTTGAGGTTGATGTGGAACGTATTGCAGGTTTAATGGCCATACCACCGCCGGCGGATACCTGGAATAAGATAGAATCGCAGCTTAATGAAGTGATGCTTGCCGATAAGGAACCTGTACTTTTTAAAGAGTATACCCGGCCGCAGGAAAAGAAGGCGACAAAAGGATCTGAATATATAGAGGTAGAAGAAGTGTCTGACCAGATGCGCGTGCATAAAGCCTGGAAATGGGTTTTCGCGGCAGTGTTTGTTTTAGGCAAAATATTTTTGGGCTGCGCCATATATTTCTATTTGGAAAACCGCCAGGCGCAACAGCAAATCCAGGATTTAAAAACTGAATTGAAGCAGATCAGAAAATAATATTCCGGTCGTGACTCATTCATACCACCTCAATTGCCCTCGATCGTCATATTGTGAATAATCGAGCCAACAAACCATGGTCTACAGACTATGAACCAGAATCTATGGACTATCGTCTATAGTCTTATAGTTTACGGTCTATGGTCTAAATTCCCTACCTTGCACTTTTATACAAACAAGTGACTTTTAAGGATTTTAATTTTAGTGAGCCTTTAAACGAAGGCATCTCAAGTATGGGGTTCAACACCCCCACAGCTATACAACAACAGGCTATACCCATTATTTTAGAAGGTAAAGACATTATAGCCTGTGCGCAAACAGGTACGGGTAAAACCGGTGCATATCTTTTGCCGGTTTTAAGCCGCATCAGCCGGACAGACCAGCAGCAGATTAATACTCTTATACTTGGTCCCACACGCGAGCTGGTGCAGCAAATAGACCAGCAGGTAGAAGGCTTGGCATACTTTGCCAACATCAGTTCGCTTGCTGTGTTTGGCGGGGGCGATGGCATTGCTTATGAACAGCAAAAACGCGGCATCACCAACAAGGTTGATATCGTGATCGCTACGCCGGGCAGGTTGATATCCTTTCTGTCGTCGGGCGCTTTAAAGCTGGATCATTTACAGCATTTCATTTTGGACGAAGCCGACCGAATGCTGGATATGGGTTTCTTTCAGGACATTATGCGCATTATCACTTTTCTGCCGGCCAATCGCCAAACGCTCATGTTCTCTGCCACCATGCCGGGAAAGATCCGCACATTGGCCCGATCAATATTGAAAGATCCCGCCCAGGTTAATATTGCCATATCACAACCTGCCAAAGGCATTTTGCAACAGGTGTACCGCGTTCACGATTCGCAAAAAAGCCATCTGCTGCAGATTATTTTAAAAAGCGGCGAATTTAAAAGCGGTATCATCTTCGCATCGACCAAAGAAAAAGTAAAAGCGTTGGCCAAAGACCTGAAGCATGCGAAATTTGAGGTTGAAGCTTTCCATTCGGACATTGCGCAGAACGAACGCGAGCAAATATTACTCGATTTTAAGAACCGCAAACTTCCGGTAATTATCGGCACAGATGCATTGTCGAGAGGTATCGATGTAGAAGGCATAGACTTGGTTGTGAATTATGATGTACCGGGCGACCCCGAAGATTATATTCACCGCATTGGCCGCACCGCCCGCGCCGAGACAACAGGTACCGCCATCACTTTTGTAAACCGGCAGGACGAGCGCCGCATTAATAATATCCAGGACCTTATTGACCGCAAGATAGAAGAGGTGACACTGCCTGCCGAATTAGGCGAAGTACCGCATGATAAAATAGAGTTTAACCACCCGCGCAAAAGCCGCCGTAATAATAACCACCGCAATAACCGCAACCGTAATAAAGGTGGCGGCGGGCAAAGCAAAGCTTCATCTTAAATAAGCTCATGCCAGCAGAAACATTGCAGTTGCGAACAGTTAATGTAACCCGGTATGTTACTCCCTTGCGCGAAGGGGGCTCTTTACCCGCTATAGCCGAGGCCGATGACGAGTTTTTATATGTGCTGAAGTTCCGCGGGGCAGGGCAGGGCGTTAAGGCGCTCATTGCAGAACTGATTGGCGGTGAGATAGCCAAAGCGCTTGGCTTTAAAATACCCGAGTTGGTGTTTGCCAACCTGGACACAGCCTTCGGCCGTACCGAGCCTGATGAAGAGATACAAGACCTGCTCAAGGGAAGCACAGGGTTAAACCTGGCGCTGCATTATCTGTCGGGTGCCATAACTTTTGATCCGGTAGTTAACCGCCCCGACGCTAAACTGGCTTCGCAAATAGTTTGGCTGGATAGTTTGCTTACCAACGTGGACCGCACCGCCCGCAACACCAATATGCTAATGTGGCACAAGGAACTGTGGCTGATAGACCACGGCGCAGCTTTATATTTTCATCACAACTGGAGCAATTGGGAAGAGCAGGCCACCAAACCGTTCCTCAACATTAAAGATCATGTGCTGCTTCCGTTGGCAACAGAAATGGAAGCGGTGGATGCAGAATTTAAGGCGATATTAACCAGCGGGAAGATAAGGGAAATAGTAAACCTGCTGCCCGATGTATGGCTTGCAGATGGTTTTGATGGCAACCAGCCGCAGGAAGTGCGCGAGGTGTATTATCAATTCCTTACCCGCCGCATCGCCGTATCAAACGTATTTATTAACCAGGCTGATCATGCAAGAGAAACACTTATTTGAGTATGCCGTAATCCGCGTGGTACCCAGGGTAGAGCGCGAAGAGTTTTTAAATGTGGGCGTAATATTATACTGCAAGCAGCAAAAGTTCCTGCATTTAAAATTTGTGGTCGATGCACGGAAACTCACCGCGTTTTGCGCAAGCTGCAACGTTGATGAGATAGAAGATAACTTGCAGGCGTTAAACAAAATATGCAACGGCGAAAAAAATGGCGGGCCCATCGCTTTACTGGACGCGCCATCTCGATTCAGATGGATCACCGCCGCAAAAAGTACAGTCGTACAGGCATCAAAAGTGCACCCCGGCCTGTGTATTGATGCCAATCAAACACTCGATAAGTTATTCGCTCAGTTGGTTTTGTGACAGCCCGCACAACTTTAAGCTTTGAAAAATCGTAAGTGTTTAAGAACAAAATAAAGGTTGACGCCTTTAAGCGTTGACTACGTATTGTTTTTTAAACATCTACTCATGAAAAAGATATTCTACACATTAGCACTCGTTGCCGGTCTTTCGGCAACAAATGTCGCAAAAGCACAAACTACAGATCAGGACAAACAACCTGTTGCTGCCACCACCCAAACAGATTATGCTACAGGCCAAAACGCTGCTATGTGGAAACACAACATTGCAGGCGCCGCAGGCATACAGGTAACTTATCGCCACTACAACCTCGACCAGATAAACCAGGCGCTGAATGCAAATGGTATCCCGTCTTTAGGTAACAGCGATATATTTTTAAACCTGACTATGGACCATATCCACGGCGCATGGATTTTTGAAGATGGTTTAGGTTTAACGCCGCTCACTACATCGCGCAACAATAATTTTAAGGCAAGTTTCGGTCAGGCGCAGGCATATTTTAGGGCAGGATATAATGTTACTAAAGGTCAGCCGGTGTCGTTCTTTCCGTTTGCAGGGCTAAACTTTAGCGGCGCTATGCTGCACTTGAAAGACGAAGCGCGCGAGAATACTGTAAACAATTTTACAACAGGCTTACTGGCCAGCACATCAAGCAAAACCTATTACCAGGGCAACTTCGGCATCGAGCTTGGCGCCGGTTTGGATTACAACATCAAAATGAAATCAAAAGTGACAGATTGCGTTACCATAGACCGCAGCATCCCTATCGGCATAAGAGCGGGTTATTACATTAATGCCGCCCGCGGCGATTGGAAATTTAGTGACCATACGTTAGACGGCTCACCAACCAAAAATCAAAGCGCCGTTTTCGTTTCGTTCAGTGTTGGGCTGGGTTATAGCATTCATAAACAATAAGTTATACGTTAAATCTTTTTTTAAGGCATCTGCTTACCGCAGGTGCCTTTTTTGCTGAATGTTAACCCGTAACAAGTTTGTTAACATAATGATAATGTGATATTAACTTTTGCGTAACCTAACTTCGCGCTCAAATTATCAGCACATTCCATGAAAAAAGCCGAATTAAGATTACTGGTTAAAGAAGCACGTAAAGAGACTAAAAAAGTTATAGCGGCAAAGGTTGCAGCAGATGTTAATGAGATAGTTGCACAAATGGGTCACGACTCAAAAAAACTTTCTAAATTAATAGAGAAGGCGTCTAAACAACTTTCAAAGAAGATCGCTAAAGACATCAAGATCGATAAGAAGAGCATTGCCGGCGAGCAAAAAGAAGCGCCTGCTGCAGAGGCCCGGCCGCAAGAAAATTAATATCTTAGGGCATGCAAACGCAGCCCCGTTATCCAAATGTCTATTTATACAGGCGCGTGGTAAATGCCAAATTGTTTATCGATACGAATTACCACGAGCCCATCAATTTGGATGATATTGCCGACGAGGCATTTTTCTCCAAATTCCACTTTATAAGGTTATTCAGGGCGGCGTACAACTATACGCCGCACCAATACCTTACCCGTGTCCGGGTCGATAAGGCATCATTGCTATTACAGAAAGGTACAAGTGTATCCCAAACCTGCTACGCAGTAGGCTTCGACAGCGTGCCGTCCTTTTCGGCGCTTTTTAAAAAAGTTTTTAAACTGTCGCCGGCGCTATACAGACAGCGTGCTTTAGAACGCCGGAAGGATATATTGTTATCTCCGCACAAATACATACCCAATTGCTTTGCTGAGAAGAAGGGCTGGGTATAAGATTCGCAATTTTCGATAAGACGCGACGGTTGGCATTCGTTTTCTTTGAAGAAAAAACGATGATCACCAAATTAAACCATGTAAGCATTTTTGTCCTTGATCAGGACAGTGCTTTTGATTTTTACGTAAACAAGTTAGGCTTTAAAGTGCACACAGACGCGGCGATGGGGCCGGGCATGCGCTGGCTAACGGTTACACCACCCGAACAATCCGACCTTGAGATCTCTTTGATGGCTATATCAGAGGGGATGATGTTCAAAGGCGAAGCCGCCGAAAAGATGCGCGACCTGGTTAAGAACGGCACCTTTGGTTTTGGCGTGTTTGAATGCAACGACCTGCAGGCTACTTACGAAGAACTGAAGTCAAAAGGCGTTGAATTTACAAAAGAGCCAACTAAAGAATTTTATGGTTATGAGGCCTTATTTAAAGACGACTCGGGCAACTGGTTTTCGTTAGGACAAAAGAAATAGTATTAAGCCGCCGATAAGGCGGCTTTTCTTTTGGCGGCATTTTTTTTGTTAATGTTGCCGCATGTCGCAGATGGATATTTTTGGCGCTTCGCAGAAGCGGGAGGTCCTTCCCGGGTTGTTGGATTACCTTCCGGGCTTCATAACCGCCGGAGAAAGCGCAGATTTGTTGCAGCATTTAATAAATACTTCGCCGTGGACACAACGCTCTGTGATCATGTATGGCAAGGCGGTGCTGACGCCCCGGCTTACTGCCTGGTTTGGCGACAGGAATATCGACCCGGTTTTTAATGGCGACGGCTTGGCGCCGCATGACTGGACACCGGAGTTATTGAGTTTGAAGGAAAGGGTAGAAGTGGAGTCGGGGATCGAATTTAACAGCGTTCTACTAAATTACTACCGCGATGGCAATGACTCTGTAAGCTGGCATGACGACCGCGACGGCTTGGAAGGCCGCAACAAATTTGTGGTATCATTAAGCCTGGGCGCCACACGTTCATTTGACATACGGCGCAAAGATGACCACGCCATAAAATATTCCATCCCGCTTGAGAGCGGGTCGTATCTGTTCATGAAAAACGACTTTCAAAAAGACTGGCAGCACAGGATTGCTAAGTCGGTCAACATAATCAAACCCAGGATCAACCTTACTTTTCGCGTAAGCAAAACGGTTTGACCGTATAGCCATCAAGAATTCTCACAACTATTTGGAGATGTGAATTGAATAACTGATATTTACGGTAACTAATTATTTGTAAACCGTATTGAGAAAGTTTTTCGCCATAGCGCTATTGAGTATCCACCTGTTTAATCTGGCAGGCTACTACGCGTTGTACCAATACTTTGTTTACAAAAGCGATAAGGTGATGAATGAGCACATCGCCAAGAACCAATACAACGTTAACGAGTTGATAGAGGTTAAAATTCCTGTCAACCTGCCTTACGTTACCAGCTGGAGAAACTACGAGTCTATTAGCGGTCAGGTACAGTTTAAAAATGTTTGTTACAACTACGTAAAGCTAAAACTTACGGCCGATACCATGTATGTTAAATGTGTACCCAACTATGAAAAAACAAGGTTGGTGAGCAATAACGTTATCAAGGTAAAGGAGATTGCAGATGTGCCTGTAAGTAAACACGATGCTCCGCTTATTAAAAAGAGCGTAGACGATATTTATCATTACGAAAGCTTTGCCTTTCAACCCAATAACAGAGCGACTGTCATAAAACAATTTGGCTTTTATAAAGCCATTTCTGTTGCTCAAGGTGTTGCAGAAACTCCTTTTCTGCCACCGGAAACCGTTTAACCCACCTTTCGGGCTTGTGGTTGTATGCGTATAATAACGCGTATAGCCTGCTTTTGCAGATAGTCTGCAACATTTCTGCCCGGCGCAACCAACTGTTTTATTGAAATTTTATCGTGCGCTGCTGCGTTGCGGTAAGCAAATGTTTTTATGTACAATCTTAGTGCAGAACAAAAGCTATATTTTGTTCTACGACTGGCGGTAGCTATGTGCTTTATCGGGCACGGCGCCTTTGGTATCATAACTAAGCCTATTTGGGCTAATTATTTCGCGGTATTTGGCATCGGCCATGACATGGCGTTTAAGCTAATGCCATGGGTTGGCGCGGCAGATATTGCCCTTGGTATTACCATGTTGGTTTACCCGGTAAGGGCTATAGCAGGCTGGCTGGTGATTTGGGGACTGGTTACCGCTTCCCTTCGCCCGCTGTCCGGCGAGCCATTTGCAGAGCTGATAGAGCGTGCCGGCAACTTTGGCGCGCCGCTATGCCTGCTTATGTTGGTTGGGTTGCCAGATACCTTTAAAGGCTGGTTTACACTTATATCGCCCGAGATAAAGATCAGCGAAGCAAGATCAAAGCAATTAACAAACGTTTTGCGTGTACTGGTATTTCTTTTACTGGCCGGTCACGGCTGGCTTAACCTTATCCATAAGAAAGGATTGATAGACCAATACACCCGCCTGGGTTTTGCTAACCCTGTTAACGTAGCTTTTACCGCGGGTATGTTTGAGCTTTTTGCAGCGCTTACCGTGTTGGTAAAGCCTGTTAAAAGCCTGCTTCTTATACTGTTTATCTGGAAGATAAGCACAGAACTATTTTATCCACACTGGGAAGTCTTTGAATGGGTTGAACGCGGCGGCAGCTATGGATGCATCCTTGCGCTATTGATGTCCCTCCAGTTCCAAACCTCAAAGGGCTTTACCTTAAACTTTACATCACACAAAACCAAACCTATTAATTAAAACTCGATATGATTAAAACCTTACTTAACCGTTTTAGCAAAATATGGCTCATAGGCTGTTTCCTGGCTGTAACGATCAATGCCAGCGGCCAGACAGAGAATGACGCCATCATGATCCCTAAAAACTACATCTGCCCTGCTTTTATGTATAACTATGGCAGCTGGGACCATTACTGGGAAGGTACTTTCAACCGCGATAATGCCAACCTGGGTACCGTAAGCACCAAAATGTATACCGCGGCTGTGGTATATGGCCTTACAAATAATATCAACCTTATCGCCGCCGCGCCTTATGTAGCAACGCATGCAACGGCCGGCACATTAGCCAACCAAAAAGGCGTTCAGGACCTGCATTTTACGCTTAAATACATGCCGCTTGAAACGGTGGTTGGTGGTGGCGTACTATCTGCATATGCTATTGGCAGCTACAGTTTGCCGCTCACCAATTATGTTGCAGATTTTCTGCCGATGTCTATCGGTGTGCGCAGCAGAACTTTTTCTATAAGGGGTATGCTTGATTACCAGGTGAAAAACTTCTTTATCACCGGTTCGGGCCAATATAATCAAAGGCAAGACATTACTATTGACCGCCCGGCCTACTACACTACCCAACTTATTTACAGTAACCAGGTGGCTATGCCTAATGTAATGAACTACAACGGCCGCCTGGGTTATCGCAGTGCCAGTTTCCGTGCCGAGGCTATTGTTGATAACAATACCACTTTGGGCGGCTTTGATATCACCAAAAACAATATGCCTTTCCCAAGTAATCGCATGAATGCTACTTCGCTCGGCCTGAACTTTAAATATTCATTCCAATCGGGGCTTGAACTTAGTGCCGGTGGCAGCAGGGTTGTGGCGGGCCGCAACGTTGGCCAAACCACCATGGTGGGCGGCGGTATAGATTATCTGTTTAGCCTTAACAAGAGAAAGAAAACCAATAAAACTGTAATTAAAGCAGTTAACGAAAAATAAGATGACTAAGATGAAGAATATATTTAAAAACGTACTGCTGTTTTCAATTGCAGGTTTGGTACTGTCTGCCTGCAAAAAGGAGATGATATCTACTACGCAAACCATTAGTGCGCTGGCACCTGCAAGCCAGGACCTTAATGCCGATAACTGGAAACCGATATTAATAACAGGCTTTAGCGACCTTACAGTTGCTACGCCTGATGCTGTGGGCTCTACTGCTTACACTGCTGATATTAATGAAGTGAAAGCAATGCAGCAAAACCTGACCAAAGATCAGCAGGCCAATATCAATTACTGGAGTGCAGGCGCCGTTTTGCGCTGGAATGAGATCTTGCGCGAACTGGTTGCAAAATACAATCTGCCACCTTATCAGAATAACGACGGCACATACCCTGCGCCAAACGCGGCAAATCCGTTTCAATATCCGCAGTTCCCGTTCAGCAACCCGCCGTATGCGGCACGTTCTTACGCCTATGTAAGTGCAGCACAGTATGACGCTTTGATTGCTGCTTATCACTTTAAAAAATTATACAACCGCGCAGCGCCGTATAAGAATGACGCAGGTGTACAGGCGCTGATCCCAAAATCAGACCTGCCATCATACCCAAGCGAAGATGCCGTGGTTGCGGGTACAGTGGTAGAAACCATGAAATTATTGTTCCCGACTGAGGTAGCCTATATTGAGCAAAAAGCCGCCGATGAGGAAAACTATCGTTTGGCTGCAGGTGCTAATACCCGCAGCGACTGGGATGCAGGTTTCTCTTTAGGCCGCCAAGTGGCTTTAAAATTTGTAACCCGTGCACGCGGGGACAGGGCAGGTGCCGCAATTGGTACGCCTGCAATATGGAGCGCGCTGGAAACAAATACTGCCGCGACAGGTGAGACGCCATGGATCAGCTTAGAGTCGCCAAAAAGACCGCCGATGCTGCCGCTGTTCAGCAAGGTTAAAACTTTCCTGTTTGATTCGCTTACCGTTATCGCTTTACGCCCGCCTCCGCCACCTTCTGTAAAAAGTGCCGAGTTTCAAAAACAGGTTGATGAAGTAAATAATCTTGCCGCCAATATTACCCGCCAGCAAAACGCCACCGTTGCCTTTTGGGCAGACGGTGTGGGTACTTACACCCCGCCGGGGCACTGGGACTATATTGCCGCTACTGAGTTTATTAAACAAAACTGGAGCGAAGTGCGATGGGCGCGTAATATGGCTTACCTGAACATGGCCATGATGGATGCCGGCATTGTATGCTGGGACACCAAGTATTTTTATTTTAACGCAAGGCCGTCGCAGATCAATCCAAATGTAAAAACATACACAGGGGTGCCAAACTTCCCGGCTTATACATCAGGGCACTCGAACTTTAGCGCCGCCGCGGCAACTTATTTAAGTTACATACTTCCCGATAGGGGCAGCAAGTTTACAGATATGGCGCAAGAAGCTGCCATGTCGCGCTTGTACGGTGGTATCCACTATCGCATTGACTGCGAGATGGGCCTGGTTACGGGCGGCAAAGTTGGCCTGTATGCCGTTGCAAAAGCAAAGGCAGACGGTGCCGACAATTAATAACGGAGTTTAGTTGATTCTTTATATAATTTGGTTTGAACGCCCGGCTGGTTACCGGGCGTTTTTTTGTAATAAGCTGCCCGTATCGGTTTATGAGTCGCGTTAGCGATTGCAGCGGAAAGCCCACAGGGCCGTCCAGATAACATCGGGACCGGACCGAGGACTGGAAGCGAAAAGCGCGACCCGACAAAGGAGGGTAACGCCCAAATCTTTTCTAATTTAAATCAACTTCACTGGTTATAACTTATCCATAAATTAATGCTCCCGAACCATCTTCAAACTTTACTGTTATATTGTTGAATCATTTTGACCTATGGACTATTACAATATATTAGGCTTAAAAAAAGGCGCGTCTGACAAGGACATAAAAAGCGCTTACCGTAAGCTGGCCCGTAAATACCATCCCGACCTTAACCCTAACGACAAAGAGGCCAATAAAAAATTCCAGGAAATAAACGAAGCCAATGAAGTTTTGAGCGACCCTGACAAACGCAAAAAATACGACGACTATGGCGATAACTGGCAACACGCCGAAGCCTATGAGCAACAGAAACAACAGGCAGGCAGCCGTCAGTACAGTGGCTACCAGGGGGGCGGACAGGGCGGTGGTTTTAACTACGAAAGCTTTGGCGATGGAGGCGATTTCTCTGACTATTTTAGCCAGATGTTTAGTGGCATGGGTGGTGGCGGCGGCCGGCAGGCCCGTTACCGCGGCCAGGATTACAGTTCAGAGTTGCATTTAAACCTGCGCGACATACTGGAATCGCAAAAAAAGACCTTAACGGTTAACGGCAAAAACATCAGGATTACTATTCCGGCAGGTGTAGAGAACGGGCAGACCATTAAAATTGCAGGGCATGGCGGGGCAGGTACCAATGGCGGCCCTGCGGGCGACTTGCTGATCACGTTTGTGATCAAAGACGACCCGCAATTTAAGCGCGATGGCAATAACCTGCAAACCAATGTAAACATAGACCTGTATACCGCGGTGTTGGGTGGCGATACCATTGCAGAGACGCTGGCCGGTAAAGTTAAAGTACCTGTTAAACCCGGTACGCAAAACAACACCAAAGTGAAACTCAAAGGCAAAGGCATGCCGGTCTATAAAAAGGACGGCCAGTTTGGCGATCTGTACATCAATTACCAGGTGCAGATACCTACCGACCTTACAGAGAAGCAAAAAGAATTATTTAAACAACTGCAAAACGCATAGCTATGGAAACACAACTGATAGAAACAACTGTATTTTGCAGCTACCACAATGTGGACGAGCCTTTCATAGACGCGCTTGCAGAAAACGGCCTGATAAAATTCAAGGTGGTTCAGCGTAAAAAGTTTATTCCGTATGAACAGCTAAGTGCTTTAGAAAAGATGGTGCGCATGCACCGCGAACTGGATATTAACGTTGCGGGGATACAGGCGATGTTTAACGTGCTGGAAAGGCTGGAAAACCTGCAGCATGAGAATCTTAAGCTTCGCAATCGGCTGAGTTTTTATTTATAGGCCACTCAATTGTAGCATACTGACATCAATTTGCGGGTGTCACACCCTGTGACAACGTGTGACACTTTCTTCAAAAAAAAGGCAAATCTGAAACACTGACACAATTTTGCCTCATTGATATACAGACGTTTATCTCGCTCACAAGATAGTGCCAGATACCAATAAGTCAGTATTTGGTGGGGAAAGTGTAACGTGTTACAACCGCAAAGTTATGCCGGTTAATTGTAAGCGTTTCGGGTAAGCGTTGGCAGGGGATTGCATTAATCTTATTACAATTTTAACCCTTTAAATTTTTCCCTTACATTGGTTTCGGTATAAACCGCAACCTCATGAATAAATTTTTTACCTCTGCTGCTGCCCTTGTATTAAGTACCGCGGCGTTTGCACAAACCCCTGCACTTACAACGGCAGATTATGCCCGTGCCGAAAGTTTCTTAAGTTACAATACCGATCCGCTGGTCGATCGCGCCGCTGTGAGGCCTGTGTGGTTGCCGGGCGATAAGTTCTGGTACCGGGTTTTAACCCCGCAGGGAAGCGAATATGTTTTGGTAGACCCGGCAAAGGGGACCAAAGCGGCGGCTTTTGATGCCGATAAACTGGCCGCGGCATTGTCGCTGCAAACGGGTAAAAAGTATTCGGGTGCAAAGCTGCCTTTCAGGGATATCAACTATTCGGCAGATGGTAAGGCCGTTATCGTAAATGCCGCGGGCAAGCAATACAAATGCGATCTGCAAACCTATGGCTGTGTGATCGACGACACCAAAGTAACCGCGGTTGGCGCTTTGCCGGGCAGGAGGGGCCGTGCCTCAAATGAAGTAACATCGCCCGATGGTAAACGAGCTGCATTCATAAAAGACTATAACCTTTGGGTGCGCGATGTGGCCACTGGTAAGCAAACACAGTTAACCACAGACGGCGTAAAAGATTTTGGCTACGCCACAGATAACGCGGGCTGGTCGCACAGCGATGGGGCTGTACTGCGATGGTCGCCCGACTCACGGAAGATAGCTACCTTCCGCCAGGACCAGCGCAATGTAAATGATATGTATTTGGTGACCACCAACGTTGGTGCGCCGCACTTACGCCAGTGGAAATATCCGTTGCCCGGCGATAAGAACATAGCAATGATAAGCCGTGTGATCATAGACGTGGATAACGCGAAGGTTATCCCGTTGAATATAGCACCTGACCCGCACCGCGCAACGCTGAGTGATGACATATCAAGCAGCGGTACATTTGATGATAACGATTGGAATGCCGATGCCAGCAAACTGGCTTTCGTATCTACCTCGCGCGATCACAAAATAGAAAAAGTGCGCATTGCCGACGCTGCCACAGGTGCAGTGAGGGAAGTGTTTGAAGAATCGGTTCCTACCCAATTTGAATCAGGACAGGGTGCTATTAACTGGCGCTTCCTGGATAAGAGCAATGAGATCATCTGGTATTCTGAACGTGACAACTGGGGACATCTATACCTGTTCAACGCCTTAACCGGCAAGGTTAAAAATCAGATCACCAAAGGCGACTGGTTGGTGACCAAGGTAATTAAGGTAGACGAAAAGAACCGCACCATATATTTCATGGCAGGCGGTATGGAAAAAGAAAATCCATACTTCGCGCAGTTCTGTAAGATTGGTTTTGATGGTAAAGGTTTGAAGGTGCTGACGCCTGAAGCAGGCACACATACCGTGACCTTATCGCCGGATGGTGAATACTTTGTAGACAGCTATTCAAAACCCGATGTGCCGCCGGTAACGGTAGTACGCAGCATCAGCGGGAAGTTGATCAGCACCCTGGAGAAAACTGATGTGTCACGCTTAGCGGCAACAGGTTGGAAACCGGTAACCACCTTTTCGGTAAAAGCAGATGATGGCAAAACTGACGTTTACGGTTTGATGTTCACACCATCAAAACTCGATCCTTCTAAGAAATATCCGGTGATAGACTACATCTACCCCGGCCCGCAAGGCGGCGGTGTAGGCAGCTGGTCATTCGCCGCATCCCGAAGCGACCACCAGGCTTTAGCCGAATTGGGTTTTGTGGTTGTGGTGATAGAGGGTACCAGCAATCCGTTGCGCTCTAAAAGCTACCATGATATGAGCTACGGCGACATGTCTACAAATACCATTGCAGATCAGATAGCCGGCATAAAACAACTGTCGGCGAAATACAACTACATGGACACGTCCCGTGTAGGTATCTGGGGCCATTCGGGTGGCGGATTCGCAACGGCTGCTGCAATGTTCCGTTACCCGGACTTCTTCAAAGTAGGTATAGCCGAATCGGGCAACCATGATAACCGCAATTACGAGGATGATTGGGGCGAACGTTATGACGGCCTGCTGGTAACCAAAGACAATGGCGTTTCTAATTACGAGGCCCAGGCCAATCAAACCTATGCCAGAAACCTAAAAGGCAAGCTAATGCTGGCACACGGCCTGATGGACGATAACGTACCTCCGCAAAACACATTACTGGTGGCAGAGGCTTTGGAAAAGGCTAACAAAAGCTTCGACCTGGTTATATTCCCTAACAGCGCCCACGGTTACGGCGAATATTCTTATTACATGATGCGCCGCCGCTGGGATTACTTTGTAAAGAATTTGCTGGGTGCAGAAACGCCTTACAACTATGAAATAAAACCTAAGCAGGACCCAAGAAATTCTGCTAATTAAATAATTCTGCAGGAATAGATCGGCTATGCCTTTTGGGAAATATCTCCTACATTGGGCTAACCAATTTATTCCTGCTTTATGAAAACCAATCTCCTGTTGGCAAAGGGCGCGTTCGCGGCTTTTGCAATGTTTTTTACTTTCTCAACAACTTCGGCGCAAATAGATAAAGGCTGGCGACAGCTATTTAACGGAAAAGACCTCAATGGCTGGAAACACGTAGGGCCGGGCGCCCGCTATGTTAAAGGTGGCGTTACCGGCAGTACGGGCGGCATGGGGCTCGAGTATTACACCAAAGAGAAATTCGGCAACTGCGTTATCCGCATAGTTTACCGGATGCAGAAATTCAACAGCAATGCAGGAGTGTTTATTCGCATACCTATCGAGCCGCGCGAGCCCTGGATGCCTGTGTTTTACGGCTACGAGGTGCAGATAGACAATCATCCCGAAACTTCTAAAGAAAACGATTACCACGTTACCGGTACCCTATATTCTCTTACAAAACCATTAGCCAAACCAGGCAAGCCAGGCCCGCAGTGGAACACCATGGAAATTACGCTTGATGGGCCGCGGACTATTGTAACCGTTAACGGTCAGAGAGTGACGGACTATACAGAAGGCCAGCCTACTCCAAAACGTGTATTCGATTTTGAACCTTATCCCGGTCGCCGGCCTGATTTTGGTTACATAGGCCTGCAAAACCACGGTCCCGAAGATGTAGTGTTCTTCAAAGAAGTTTCGGTCAAATCCTTACGCTAAACAGGTTTATGGAAGAGAATAAAACGCGTACGGCGGGCGAGAACCTCAGCCGCAAGGATTTTATCAGGAAAAGCGCTATCGCCGCCGCCTCATTCTATATTGTGCCAAGGTTTGTGTTGGGTGGCAAAGGTTACACCGCGCCAAGCGACAAATTATACATTGCTGCTGTGGGTTGTGGCGGCGAAGCCGAAAGTGACATACACCACTTCGCGACAGCGCCTAAAAAGAACGCGCAGATAGCCTTCTTGTGCGATGTTGACGACCGTATGGCAGCGCCACGGCGCAAAGAATTTCCAAAGGCTGGCTTTTACCACGATTGGCGTGAGATGTTCGATAAAGAACATAAGAATTTTGATGCGGTGACGGTTGCCATTCCGGATCATAACCACGCGCCCGTTGGCTTGCGCGCCATGCAAATGAAAAAGCATTTGTACCTGCAAAAGCCGCTGACACACGACATATACGAAGCCAGGATATTAACAGAAGCGAGCGAGAAATACCAGGTGGTAACTCAAATGGGCGATCAGGGTGCAAGTTGCGACGGCATGCGCACCATGCGCGAGTGGTTTGAAGCAGGGCTGATAGGTGATATTGAAAAAGTTTACTGCTGGACAGACCGCCCTGTTTGGCCGCAGGGCATAGCCTGGCCAAAAACAGCGGCGCCTATACCAAAAGAATTGAAATGGGACTTGTGGCTGGGCACTGCAAAGCAAACTAATTATATCGACAATTTAGTTCCGTTCAACTGGCGGGGCTGGTGGGAGTTTGGCACCGGCGCGCTCGGCGACATGGGTTGCCACATTATGGGGCCGCCGTTTAAATTGTTGGGGTTGGGATATCCTACAGAAGTTTCGGGCAGTGCAAGCACGGTTTACAAAGGCATCTTTAAGGAAGGAATTTATCCTGAGAGCGGCCCTGTTTCCAGTTCTATAAAGTTTAAGTTCACCCAGCAAAGTGGCAAGCCACTCGATCTGTATTGGATGGACGGCGGTATCATACCCGAACGGTTAAACGAAATTGATCCCAGCCTGAATATGAATGAGATACTGGGCGACATACCAAGCGAGAACGATTTCGAAGGCTGTACGCTTTTCGTAGGTACCAAGGGAAAAGTTTCTTGCGGATGGGGCGGGAGCCATCCACGATTATTGCCGCTTAAACTGAACAAAGATGTTAAGGTGCCGGAGAAATATCCGCGAGTTCCCGGGGGCATGGATGGACATTGGTGGCAATGGGTAGACGCAAGTATTGCCGGCTACAGCAAAATGGAAGTCGACTCGCCGTTCTTTGGCTATGCGGGCCCGCTTACAGAAACTGTGCTTATGGGTAACCTGCTGCTGCGCACATTTGATCTGCAGGAAAAGATAAAACGCAAAGACCCTGTTTACGGAAATATGGAAGGCTATAAATTCAGCGGTCGGTATACGGCTTTAAAATGGGACGGTGAGAATATGAAGATCACCAACTTTGAACCGGCCAATCAATACATAAAAAGGGAGTATCGTAAAGGCTGGGGCGAATTGAAGTTGTAATTACCAAACGTTAATGGCTATTGGTTGTATGTAAGATAAATACTTGCAATGAGGATAGTAACCCTTGAAGAACATGTGGCTTTCCCTGAAATGAAGGCTTTTCTGCCTGCCGATGTTGCCAAAAATATAAAAGAACCTCCAAACGCGGCGCAGATGATGCCGAAGCTGGCAGATATTGCAGGCGAACGTTTAAAATCGATGGACGATGCGGGCATTACCATGCAGGTGCTTTCAGTAGAAAACACAGATGTAAACCTTTTGGATGAAAAGCTTGCGCCGCAATTCGCGGCAAGGTATAATGATCTGCTGGCAGAAAAGATAGCACCTCATCCGGAGCGGTTCTCAGCATTTGCGCTGTTACCCATGACCGCGCCGGCAACCGCTGCAGATGAGCTGGAACGTGCGGTAACTAAACACGGCTTTCGCGGGGCGATGATCAAGGGCCACGTTAACGGTGAATTTCTGGATCATCCAAAGTTTTCGCCTGTGTTTGAGCGTGCGCAAAAGTTGGGTGTGCCCATCTACATCCATCCCGGGATCCCGCCAAAGGCTGTACAGGGCGCATACTATAGCAACATAGGTGGCAAAACCGGCTACACCGATCTATAGCTTGCTGGGGATGGGGCTGGCATTCTGAAACTGCCATTCACGTGCTGCGGTTGCTTGCAGCGGGTATTTTTGACAAATTCCCGGATCTTAAGATCATCATCGGACACATGGGCGAGATGCTACCGATAATGTGGGCACGGTCTGCGCGGGCATTCAGTCCCGGAGCCGGCGGCGAAAACCAGCGTACACTTGCCGACACATTTCAACAGCAGGTATACATCACCACAAGTGGGTTTTTTACGCAACCACCGTTGCAGATCGCGCTCGATACTTTCGGTATCGATAATATTATGCTATCTGTGGATTATCCTTTCAGTACCAATCAAATGGGCGTTGATTTTCTTAATGAAATACAACTGCCTCAAGATCAAATTGAAAAGATCGCTTATAAAAATGCTGATAAGATTTTAGCTTTCAATGAGTTAGCGTTGTAAAAAATGAATTTATAAAATTTGGCATGATAAATGCCTTGTCAAAACATTACAGATCCAATTTGAAACCAATATTACGAGCCGATGGCATCTGACGTGCAAGCGGCAAAAGCCAAATCTTCTTTATTTATCAGGCTGCTCCTCATTGCAGGGCTAGCTGGTTTGCTTTGTGCCGAGGGCTACTTTGGTTACCGCCTGCACACCCTTTCTGCCGACCAGGAGCAACTAAAGGAAGATTACTCCAACATTAATAACATCACTTTAGGCCTGTTTTCTGTAGACCAATGGCAGGATAAGATCGGCGGCATTGTAAACCATCAGGTACGCCACTTTACGCTAACACCGCATCAAAAGCATGAGTTGCAGGTCGAGGTAGAGCAGATCATCATGGCGCTCATTAACCGGGCCGAGTCTCTTCTGGAAAAAAAGCCAACCTCACTTATGGGCAAGATTAAAAAACTTGCCGTAAAAACTTTCGTCAATACAGATAAGATCAAAGCCCAGGTTCCAACATATGCTAAGACCATTATCGCCAAAGTAGATAACCCGCAAAATAAACAACAGCTAAGCACAATGGCGCTTAGCAAATTTAAGCAGGTTAAAAAAACTGCATACGTTGATAGCTCTATCAAGGCGAACGACTCACTTACTAACGTAATGTTCAATAAATATCACGTTAGCGACACAGAAGCTTTAAACAACAAATTGAGCAACTCTTTAGAGCGCATCCGTACAGAAACCTACAATTATTGTTTTGGTATGCTGGCATGCGTTATTGTGGTGCTGATGCTTTGGTGGCTGGTACGCAAAAGGGTAGAGCTGCACGCTACGCTGTTTATCATGTCGCTTCTTTTTGCTTTTATACTTTTGGCGGTGGGACTTACGGCATCTATGATAGAGGTTGATTGCCGTATCAGTTCGCTGGACTTTGTACTGCTGGGCGAACATGTCGTATTCAAAAACCAGGTGCTTTTTTTCCAAAGCAAAAGTATTCTGGATGTGGTAGAAGTATTAGTAAAACAGCCGGCCGTAGATTCTATCCTTGTAGGTATCCTGATATTGGTGTTTAGTATTCTGTTTCCGTTTACCAAGCTGGCTTCTACCGGCATTCACCTGCTAAGCCGCAGAAAGATAGCCGAAAGCAAATTCATCAAATATTTTGCCTTCCAATCGGGTAAATGGAGCATGGCTGACGTAATAGTGATAGCCATTTTGATGTGTTATATCGGCCTTAACGGTTTACTGGATAAGCAGTTAGCCGGGTTAAATATCAAAACGGAAACCTTGACCATGTTGACGACTAACAATACCGCGCTGCAGCCGGGTTATATTGTTTTCATAAGCTTTGTTTTATATGGGCTTATCTTATCAACCATACTTAAATTTATTACCCCTTACGATTCGCATTAACAAAACGTGACTAACGAAAGCCAACATACAGAAGCCAGAAAATTTGGTTTGCCCAATTTGATCCTGATCTTAGGATTGAGCATCCTGCTTTGCGGCGAAGCTTATTTTGGCTACCGTATGCACGCCCTTTCGTTTGAGCAGGAACGGATAAAGGAGGATTATGCCATGGCCAACAGCATTACCTTTGGCTTGTTCTCCATAGATCAATGGCGGGACAGGATATCAGACGTGGTGAACCACCAGGTTACAGATTTTAAGCTCACCGCTAAGCAAAAGCGCGCTATACAGGTTGCTGTGCAAAACCAGTTGCAAAGCCTTGTAAATAAGACAGTTGCGGAAATCAATAAACCACAAAAATCTATAGGCGGCAAGCTTAAAAAGCTGGCATTTAATGCCATGGTCGACCCTAAAGATATAAACGCACAAATACCAGGTTTTGCCAGGACTATAGTTAATAAAGTGAGCAGCCCATCCAGCCAACGACGGCTGAAAGGCATTGCTACAACTACACTTACCAAGCTAGAAAGGCAAACTTACGATAGTACCAGCGTGGCTAATTTTTACGTAACCAAGCATGTTTACGCCAAATATCATGTGGGCGACCCTTATTCTTTTAATAACAAGATCAATAATGAGCTGACACGCATACGGCAAGTAAGCTATAACTATGCTTACGCGATGCTGGGCTGCGTTTTGTTTGCACTGGTGTTGTGGTGGCTGATGCGTAAGAGCGTGCACCTGCAGTCGACTTTGTTTGTGATGTCGCTGCTTTTCGCAACGGTGATGCTGGTGGTTGGCGCTACGGCATCTATCATTGAGGTTGATGCGCGCCTGCAATCTTTCAGCTTCATGCTGCTCGGAGAGAAGGTTGAGTTTATAAATCAGGTGCTGTTTTTCCAGAGTAAAAGTTTATTGCAGATAGTTGGTGTACTCATTTATCAGCCCAAGCCCGACGCTGTTGTTGTGGGTAGCCTCATCTTTATTTTTGTGCTGATACTGCCGTTAATAAGGTTAATCGCAAAAGGCATACATATCCTCAGCCCGGAACGTATTGCTCAGAATAAAGTGGTGAGATACCTGGCGTTCGATTCTGCGAAGTGGGATATGGCCGATGTAATGGTTGTGGGCATCATTATGACTTACATCGGTTTAAATGGCATTTTAAAAAGCCAGCTTTCTAATTTAAATATCCATAACGGAACCTTAACTACCGTGACCGCGAATGAAACTTCGTTGCAGCCGGGGTACTTCATTTTTGTTGGTTATGTGATATTTGCAACCTTGCTGGCTTACATTCTTAAACGTATAACCCCGCACAAAGTAGAGGTGCCAAAACAACTTTCTGTAGATCAGAGGTTAAGCTCTACATAATCTGTACCGGTAGCGCCGGAGTTTGGGCGGGTTATCTTGTGAAGGTTATAATACAATTTGCCGTCGCGCTCATTACCTGCCAATTTTCCTTTATTAAACAAGTCGCGAAGAATGACTTTTGCAAAAGCGTTTAGTTGCTCCGCGTCTATCCCCGGCTGTAGTTCCTTTAGCTTATTGATCACATCATCAGATGTGCCTTCTCCAAGTTGTGCAAGCGCGTAGATCACACGGTTCTGTTCCGTATCTGCCTCCTCGAAATGGGCCGGAATGTGCAGTGGTTTATATTCTTCGCGGAATTCTTCGTCTGTAAGTGCCATAATATAAAAAGGAGCAAACTGCGGCAATTGTTTTAAAGCGTTGTGTTGCTATGTTTCATCATCTGTAAACAGCGTTTAACACGTCGACGTCATCGCCAACGATTTGCATACGCGAATTTCATTATAGCGGTCGGTTTTAATTGTTGATTTACAATATGTTATCTTCTGATAAAATGAATGCCTTGCACAAGTCTTTACGCTGAAAAAGCAAGATATTGGGGCGTATTTATTTTCCGGTCCTTGCAATCTTTCTGCACACTTTAACCTAATTATTTGAGAGACCTCTATGCACGAACTGTCCTCTAAGGAAATTATAAAAGCAATTAGACTAAAACGTATGCAACTGGGTTACTCCCAGGAATATATGGCCGCCAAGCTGGATGTAAGCCAAAATGCCTATAGCAAAATTGAATTAGGCTATACCAAAGTAGTGCTCGACAGGGTACTGTCGATATTTAAACTGTTGAATATGTCGGCCATCGACGCGCTATCCATGACGTCGAAAACTTTCGTTGATTTTAGCAAATTATTCCATAAAAGTGCCACACCTATGTGGATCTTTGAACCGGTAACCCTTAAATTTCTTGAAGTAAATGATGCCGCTGTAGAAAGATATGGTTACAACAGAGACGAATTTCTGAACATGACCATCCGCGATATTCGCCCTAAGAGCGAGTTAGAAAACATGAGCGCTTATCTTACAGCACACGATGGAGACCAGATATTTGACGTAAAATTTAAACACCTACTTGCCGACGGGTCGATATTAACCGTGGACATCGTGAGGTATGCCATAGTCTACAAGGGAGAGCCCGCTTTTTTGGTTACATCCACAATCGATTCCACTTCCGTTAAAGACAAAAAGGAGAAGCTTTATAGTAAGTAAGTTTCTTTAGTGCTACTGAAGTGATTTTTCGCACCCATTGTCCGCCAGTGATCCCGCTCAAGAGAATAGTTCGAATTACAGGAGTTCTCAACTCTTCAAAACAAAATTGGGCGCGGCCAATTTTATTAGCTGCACCCAATTTTAGTGCTCCCGAAGAGATTTTTCGCACCCACGGTCCGCCCGCGCTCCCGCTCAAGAGAATAGTTCGAACTCTTCTGTTCGAATCTCTTTAAAAATTAAAAACCATCGCGTTCAGCTTTAGCTGAACTTGATGGTTTTAGTGCTCCCGAAGAGATTCGAACTCCTATCGATGGTACCGGAAACCATAATTCTATCCATTGAACTACGGGAGCAAAGCGGTGCAAATATATCATTTTGCTTTTGTGGTGCGAAGCACAATATTTGTGCTGTTTGCTCGTTTAAGGTAACATTCGGCGGCACACCCTAAGTTAATGCCGGTAAAACTATTGATGAGATTAAAAACTATTATACGCGCCTTGCTGTCGCTTGGTATTACAGCAACCGTTTTAATGGGATGTACCAAGTCGGGCTCTGATGTTGTGCCTGCTACATCGACCACCACCACGTCGACTACAACCGGTACAACCACTTCCGGCACGACCACCACAACTACAGGGTCCACAGCTATTGCTACTAATCTAAATAACACGCTGTTACTAAAACTGGTGAATGATTTGCGCGCTAAAGGCTGCAATTGCGGTGTTACTGCCATGCCTGCCGTAAACGCGCTTACCTGGAATGATCAGCTAGCCGCTGCGGCACTGGCGCACAGCAACGAAATGAATACCAAGAATTACTTCTCGCATAACTCTTTCGACGGGTCGACCTTTGATACCCGCGTTACCGCAGCCGGTTACAAATGGATGGCGGTAGGAGAGAACATTGCCGCGGGTCAAACCAGCGAGCAGGAAGTTTTTACTGCCTGGCTAAACAGCGAAGGCCATTGCAAGAACATGATGAGCGCGTCTTTTAAAGAAATGGGCGCAGCCCGTGCAGGCAATTACTGGACTCAAGACTTTGGCGCAAAGTAAAAAGTCCATACACGATGGTCTATAGTCCATAGACGATAGACCATAGTCAATAGTCCATAATGATACCTTTCAGCCATTTACCGTTCAGCCGTTCGCCGTTCAGCCCTTCACCGTTTTAACGTTCACCGTTCACCGTTTACACATTAAACCTGAAGTGCATAATGTCGCCATCTTGCACAATGTAGGTTTTGCCTTCAACGCCCAGTTTACCGGCTTCTTTACAAGCCGCTTCAGAGCCTAAGGTTATAAAGTCGATATATTTTATCACTTCCGCACGGATAAAGCCTTTTTCAAAGTCAGAGTGGATCACGCCGGCAGCTTGTGGCGCGGTAAAGCCCTTGGTAATAGTCCAGGCACGCACCTCTGTAACACCTGCTGTAAAATACGTACTCAGGTTCAATAAGTGGTATGCAGCTTTAATCAATTTATTTACCCCGGATTCTTTCAGTCCCAGGTCTTCAAGGAACATCTCACGCTCTTCGTAGGTTTCCAACTGTGCAATTTCAGATTCAATCTGCGCTGATATCACCAGAACTTCAGCGTTTTCATCGGCAACAGCGGCCTTTACCTTCTCAACGTAAGCGTTACCTGTGTTGACAGATTTTTCTTCTACATTACATACATACATCACCGGCTTGGCGGTAAGCAGCCAAAGGTCCTCAACATATTCTTTGTCTTCTTCGGCGACAGGCGCCGTACGTGCAGATTTGCCCTCTAATAGGTGGTTTTTATAAACGGTAAGAACGTCAAAAGCTTTTTTGCCTTCTTTGTCGCCGGTCTTTGCAGCCTTTTCAACTTTTTGTAGTTTTTTGTCTATCGACTCCAAATCTTTTAATTGTAATTCGGTATCGATGATCTCTTTATCGCGAATGGGGTCTACAGATCCGTCTACGTGGATCACGTTATCATCGTCAAAACAACGAAGCACGTGTATAATGGCGTTTGTTGCACGGATGTTACCTAAAAACTGGTTACCTAAACCTTCGCCCTTGCTGGCTCCTTTTACCAGGCCGGCAATGTCAACTATCTCGATAGTGTTAGGTACAACTTTAGCCGGGTTAACCAACTCGGTCAATTTTGTAAGGCGCTCATCCGGAACGGTGATAACACCCACGTTTGGTTCTATAGTGCAAAACGGAAAATTTGCCGCTTGTGCTTTGGCATTTGATAGACAATTAAAAAGTGTTGATTTGCCCACGTTTGGCAGGCCAACTATACCGCATTGTAAACCCATTCTTGGTTGTTTGTTATTACGTTATCGAGTTACCATGTTAATAAATGGAAAACTGAAATTATTTATGATGTTAAATGCAAAAGCCATTAACCAAATAACTTATTAACCCGATAACTATCGTTAAAAATCCCGCAAAGATAACATAAAAAACATCCCTGTAATTTGAAAAAATAAACGACTTTTGCGCCGATAGCAAGCAATAGTACACCAATGTAAAATCAACAACGCAGGTATGGAAGAAATGGTTGAGCAAATAGAACTTTTGCTGGAACAGGATGACAAAACGCAGCTGCAGGAGTATTTGAACAACCTCAATATATCTGATGTTGAACAACTGATAGATGAGTTTCCTGACAACGCCGCACTGTTCATAGAAACCCTTTCTTTAAACCGCGCTGTCAACGTTTTCCGTATCCTGGATTTTCCTAAGCAGGAGCGGATCATTGCCAAACTTTCCGGCTCAAAAGTTTCCAAGCTTATTAATGAGCTACCACCCGATGACCGTACCGCTCTGTTTGCAGAACTGCACGGTGACGCCGTTAAAAGCCTGATCCTGCACTTGTCGCCGAAGGACCGCAAAGAAGCCCTGGCGCTTTTAGGCTATCCCGAGGATAGCGTTGGCCGTTTGATGACGCCCGATTACATTGCTGTAAAAAAAGGATGGCGAGTGCAGCGCGTACTTGATCACATCCGCAAATACGGTAAGAACTCTGAGACCATCGACGTTATTTACGTGATAGATGACAAGGGCATTTTGCTGGACGATATCCGTATCCGCGAAATCTTATTGGTTGACCCTGATACAAAGATCTCCGACCTGATGGACAGCCGCCTGATAGGCCTGAAGGTAAACGACCCGCAGGAAGAAGCGATCAACACTTTCAGGATGAATAATCGTGTCGCCTTACCGGTTACAGACAATGAAGATATCCTGTTGGGTATAGTTACCGTTGATGATATCCTTTGGATAGCCAACGAGGAGTATACTGAGGACATTCAAAAGATAGGTGGTACCGAGGCGTTGGATGAACCCTATCTTGACATTAGCCTGCTGCGCCTGGTGCGTAAAAGGGTTGGTTGGTTGATCATTCTTTTCCTGAGCGAGATGCTTACAGCTACCGCAATGGGCTTTTTTGAAGGCGCTATTCAAAAGGCTGTTGTGCTGGCGCTATTTATCCCGCTGATCATTTCAAGCGGCGGCAACAGCGGCTCTCAGGCCTCCACATTGATCATACAAGCCATGGCTTTAGGAGAAGTCACCGTGCGCGACTGGTGGCGGGTAATGCGCCGCGAGATCATCTCCGGGTTGATGCTAGGCGGTACGTTGGGCATTATAGGCTTTTTGCGCATAGCCATATGGACCATGTTTAGCAACGTTTACGGTCCGCATTGGATATTGGTTGGGCTTACCGTGGGTATTGCGCTTATATTTATTGTATTGTGGGGATCGCTTTCCGGTTCCATGCTGCCGCTGCTGTTAAAGCGGGTTGGCCTTGACCCTGCAACATCTTCGGCGCCGTTTGTAGCTACCCTTGTGGATGTTACCGGACTTATCATTTACTTCACAATCGCTGTAGCTATCATGCATATTTAATTTGTTTAATTGCTTGTATTCCATATTTTTAGTGAAACAAACTCAACTTAAATCATGGAAGAAACAATTATCACAGAACACCCTGTTACGGGCGATGGCTCGCACGGGATCATTTTAACTACAGAAGCTCAGTTCTATCTTGAAAATGCCGGTAAATGGGCCAGGTTTTTAGGCATCATGGGCTTTATAGGCAGTGCATTGATACTGATAGGGGCCATATTTGCCGGAAGCTTTTTTGAAGCCATGATGCGAATGAGCCCAACGATGCCGCAAAATGGGCCAGCAGTAGGAGGAACAACAATAACAGTGATCTACGGACTAATGGCGTTACTCTATTTTTTCCCTGCACTGTACTTATACCGCTTCGGCGCTGCAGCCGGCAGGGGTGTGGTTTACTCAAGCCAGCAGGAAGTTACTGACGCTATTAAAAATCTAAAGTCATTCATGAAATTTGTAGGCGTTTTGGTGATCATCGGCTTGGTGATAGGTATTATTAGTTTTGGCGGAATCATTCTTGGCCTTATGGCCGGCCATGCTATGCGCTAGGGGAATTAATTTATAAAAGAAAACCCCGCTTTTGGCGGGGTTCTTTGTTTAGTTAAGTTAGTTAGTTTTTTATTTAAAAAGAGAAGTCTTCGCTTGCTGCAGTTACGGGTTCGCCGGCTTCGCTAAATTCATAGCGCTTCTCAACCACTTCCTGGTGGTCTTTTATATAATCAACGGTTGATTTAAGGCCTTCGGCAAACTTCTCGAAATCTTCTTTATACAAAAATATTTTATGCTTGATAAAAGCGCCGTCTTCTAAACGTTTTTTACTTTCAGTAACGGTTATATAATAATCGTTAGACCTTGTTGCTTTTACGTCGAAAAAATACGTTCGTTTGCCGGCACGCACCTTTTTAGAAAAAACTTCTTCACGCTCCCTGTTGTCAAAATCAGCCATTGGTACTAATTGTAGTTAGTTTATTGGCATAAATATAATTATTTTTTCCATCCGCAAACATTATTCAAAATATTGTTGAAATATTTTTAAAACAATTTCGTTGCGGAGCTGTGGCGTTCTGATCTCGCTTGTCGAAATGTTACCGGGAATTTTTATTGCTCTGCAGTACTGTTGCACTGTTTCAATCGAAACAATTCCAGCTAACTAAAACACCAGTTTGTTAAACCTATCTTCTGTAAGGTCAGCGCAAGTCGTAGACGTTAGGCTGCGCTCTCTTCCTCTTCCAGCAGCTGCATTTCATAAAGTTCGAAGTAAGCGCCTTTTAGCTTCATCAAGTCGTCGTGGTTGCCGCGTTCAATGATTTCGCCATTGTCAAGCACCAGTATCTGGTCGGTATTTTTAATTGTAGATATGCGGTGCGCAATGATGATGCTGGTCTTGCCGTGCATGATCTTGCCCATGTTGCGCAAAATCTCTTCTTCTGTTTTGGTGTCCACGGCCGACAGGCAATCGTCGAAGATCAATACCTGCGGCTGTTTAAAAATAGCCCGGGCGATAGAAACGCGCTGCTTCTGTCCGCCGGATAAGGTAATGCCACGCTCGCCGATGTAAGTTTCAAACCCTTCTTCAAACTCTATGATATTGTTATAAACGGCAGCATCCTTTGCTGCCTGCTCAACGTCGGGCATGTTTAATTTATCCGCACTGAAGGCGATATTGTTAGCTATGGTATCAGAAAACAAGAAAACTTCTTGCGGCACAAACCCAACCTGACTGCGGTAATTGTTGAGGTCGAGCTGATCGATCTTTACGCCATCAACGTTGATATCGCCACTCTCAACGTCATACATGCGCATCACCAAATTGGCGATGGTAGACTTGCCGGATCCTGTGCGACCGATAATGGCCACCATTTCGCCCGACCTGGCTGTGAAAGATACGTTCTTCAGAGCCTGTATGCCGGTTTCGGGGTAAGTAAATGATACATTGTTAAAGCTAATCTCGCCCTTCACTTCATGCGGCGCAATACCCGAAACAATCTCAGGCTGTTCATGCAAAAACTCATTAATGCGCTTTTGCGATGCCGCCGCGCGTTGTATCAGTGAGGTAACCCAACCCAGGGCAATAACCGGGAACGTTAACTGGTTGAGATAAAATATGAACTCTGCGATGTTGCCGGGTGTAACCGTACCCTTGATTACTTCTACACCGCCCACATAGATGATGATCACATTACTGACACCAATGAGCAGCAGCATAAGCGGGTAAAACAAAGCCTGTACCCGCACCAGTGCCATGGACTGGGTCTTATAATCCTGGCTTTCTGCCGCGAAGCTTTCTTTAACAAACTCTTCGCGTACGTACGACCTTATCACCCTGATGCCCGAGAAGTTTACCTGCACAAAACTCGATAAGGCTGACAACCTCTCCTGTATCTTCTCGCTGCGAAAATTGATGATGCTATTCACATAGTAGATCATCATTACAAGGATGGGCAAGGGCAGGACAGAAAACAACGTCATGCGTACGTTCACAGTCAGCATGATGGATACCGTTAAAAAGAATAATATCACTGTATTAACCGAGTACATAATGCCCGGGCCCAGGTACATGCGCACACGGGTAACATCTTCGGTGGCGCGGTTCATTAAATCTCCCGTACTGTGGCGGCGGTAAAAAGCAAGTGAAAGTGCCTGGTAGTGCGCGTAGATACTATTCTTCAGGTCGTATTCGATATGCCGCGACATCAGGATCAACGTTTGCCGCATAAAGAACAGGAACATACCGCGCAGCAGCGCCAGCAACAATACTAACCCACCGAACAGCATCAGGCTCGACCCAAAGATATCGTAGATGACCGATTGCCTGTTAAAGCCGTTGTACAGGCGGTAGATGGCAATGTTTTCTGTCACGAGGTCGAAAGCAATACGGATCACTTGCGCGGGTAATACGCCGAAAACGTTAGAAATGATAACGAACAGAATGCCCGGTATAAAGTATAAGCGGTATTTCCAGAAGTATTTATTTAGATAGGCGAGATCTTTCATTTATAGAGTCCGGAAGTTGGGAAGACCGAAAGTCCGATAGTCAAAAGTACGGTATACGAGAGGGAAATCAAAAGAGCGATTTAGTATCAACGGCGTGAAAGACAATCTGAAAAATAATGGGCTATAACGACAACCTTTCAAGCCCCTTCTCCGTCTGGAGAGGGGGTTGGGGGTGAGGCGATGTAACAACGCCAACGGCGGCATATAAAGCCCCACCTAACCCTCCCCGGAAGGGAGGGGACAGAAGCTCGCGTTGAATGCTTAGCAAGCTGATAAAATTTTAACGAATATTCCTGTGTTCAAAACAAACACCCGCTTTGCACGTAATAATTGCTGATAACAAAAAAACAGCTACTTTTGCAGCGCACAGCTTAAAAACTAACAATCACATTTACCGCGGGCCAACACCCCAAACCGTTCTTATCCAATGTTAAACAGAAGGCACCTAAGGGTTAAAGTAATGCAGGCACTGTATGCCTATAACCAGGCCGATAAAAAAGACATCCAGCAGCACGAAAAAACCTTACTGCAGAGTATTGATAAGGTTAACGAGATGTACATCTGGATGCTGTCGCTCATAGCCGAGGTTGCCCATTATGTTGTAACGGATTCGGAAGAGCGCGCGAATAAATACCTCCCTACAGAAGAAGATCTTAAGCCCAACTTAAAAATTACTGAAAACCGTTTCCTAACATCGCTGCTTAAAAACGAAGATTACATTGCGGCTTTAAAGAAATACAAGGTTTCCTGGACCTTTGACCCTGAATTGGCAAAGTCGCTCTTTGCCACGTTAAAGAACGCCCAGGAATATAAAGAGTACCTTGACTTTAATGACGACACCATCCAAACGGATAAGGATATCATTAAATTTATCTTTAAAAAGGTGATCCTTAAATCGTCACTTGCAGAGCAGGTATTCGAAGAAAAATTCATCGTTTGGCCGGTTGATAAAGACGTTTTACAGGCTTTGATCGCAAAAACGTTTAAAAACTTTTCTTTCGACGATCCTAAGCAGAACAAACTGGCAGAGGTAACGGGCAACTGGGAAGAAGACCGCGAATTTATTATTAGCCTTTTTGAGCAAACCATCCGCCATAATGATGAGTATCAGGCTATGATTGGCGTTAAAACCCAAAACTGGGAGCCCGAGCGTATTGCCATGATGGATACTTTGCTAATGAAAATGGCTATCACAGAATTTATTAATTTTGCGTCGGTGCCGGTTAAAGTAACTATTAACGAGTATCTTGAGATAGCAAAAGAGTTTAGTACGCCAAAAAGTAATTCGTTTATAAACGGCATACTCGACAAGATTTTGTCTGAATTAAAAGCAGAAAATAAGATCAGGAAAACCGGCCGCGGATTGATAGAATAACTATAAAATGAAACACATTTTTTTAGGACTTGTAGCACTTACTTTGTTTTCTGCCTGCAGCCAGTCGCCTGCAACTGATGGCAGTAAAAAGGATTCGGCCTCAACAGGCAACACCGCTAATCCGGCGGTAATGAAACTGGAGCGCGAGACGCACGACTTTGGTAAGATCAAAACCGGAGACATTGTTAAATACGATTTCAAATTTACCAATACGGGTAAGTCGCCATTGATCATCACTAACGCAACAGCTACCTGCGGTTGCACCAAACCAACCTATCCAAGCGCTCCTGTAGCGCCGGGTCAGAAAGGCGTAATCCATGTAGAGTTTAACAGCGCGGGCAAAATGGGCTTGCAGGATAAACAGGTAACCGTTACCGCTAACACTAACCCCGCCGAAACAAGGATGCACCTTATTGGCGAGGTAATGAGCACAGAAACTTCGAAATAATAAATCAGTTAAATATTAATCTAATCACAAGTAAGAATGGTACCTCAACAAATTATAGTGATGGTACTGATCATCGCAGTATTTTACTTCTTTATGATCAGGCCGCAAGTCAAAAAGCAAAAAGACCAGAAAAAATACGTTGACGAGTTAAAGAAAGGCGATAAAGTGGTAACCACATCGGGCATCCACGGCAAGGTGATAGAAGCCGGTGAAACCACCTTTTTGATAGAGGTTGATAACGGTGTAAAGATAAAGTTCGACAAGGCCGCCATTTCTTTAGACGCTTCTAAAGCTTTAAACAACCCGGTGCCTGCAAAGGCGTAAGCCACAAAAATTAATGATAAATGCCGTTCTTTGTATGCGAAGAGCGGCATTTTAGTTTAACATCGTCAATGGCCATTATTAAATTATCACCAACAGAACGCAGGCGGTTATCTGCCTTTGTAACCTGCTGTGTGGTAGCTTTTGCCGCCTGGCTGTTAACGGTTTTACAAGGGAGCTACAACTACAAGGTAAAGTGCATACTTACCTACAATAACATTCCGCAGCGCAGGGCGTTCCGCACGCTGCAATCAGATACCGTTGTGGCCACCTTGCAGGGCAGCGGCTGGCAGATGCTTTCGGCACGGATGCATAATGAAGACGAGCACATCGCCATAGATCTGCACACGCTGGATACCAAAAACTTTATCGCGCTTGAAGCGCAATTGCCGCAGATAAACAGTAAACGCAGCGCCGAACAAAAAATCACCGACTTTGATCCGGATACGCTTTACTTCGACTTTACAAACCGCAGTACCAAACGGGTGCCTGTCAAATTGTTAAAGAACATAACGTTTCAGCCGCAATTTGATGTGGCGGGGAATGTGAGGTTAAACCCGGCGTATGTTTTTGTAAGCGGCCCGGCAGCTACTATTAACAAAATAACCGAATGGAGCACCGATTCGCTCAAGGTAACGGATGTAGAGGCTAACGTACAGGCCAAAGTAGATATAGCCAAAGTGCGCGATGGTAATGTGAGTATCTATCCAAAGATCATACAGGTTTTTGTCCCTGTTGAGGAATTTACTGAAAAAACATTAGAAATACCTGTACAATTGAGCAACAACGTGCATTATTATGATGTAAAAATATTCCCGCAAAAGGTAAAGGTTACTTTCATGACGCCTTTAAGCAAGTTTGCCGAGATCAACGACGATTATTTTGACGCGGTGGCCGATTTTGGCTTATGGGCAGAGCATAAATATTCTTCCTTGCCGGTTAAGATAACACGCTTGCCAGCTTATACCAAAATAGTGAAAATAGAACCGCAGAACGTAGATTTTATAGTAAAGAAATAATGCTGAAAATAGGTTTAACGGGCAACATTGGCAGCGGCAAAACAACGGTTAGCAAAATATTTGCCTTATTGGGTGTGCCTGTTTTTTACGCCGATGAATCTGCTAAAAACGTCATGACTGCTGATGTGGTATTGATCCAAGCTATTACGAATACTTTTGGCAAGGAATCTTATTTCGACGATGGCAGCTTAAACCGAAAGCATATTGCCGCGCAGGTTTTTAGTGATCCTGAAGCTTTGCAACGTTTGAACGCGATTGTTCACCCTGCTGTATTTCGAGACTTTGATAATTGGGTTACCCTACAACAGGTATCGTATGTAATTAAAGAGGCTGCTATTTTGTTTGAAAGCGGCTCTTATCTGCATTGCGACAAAAGTATCATTGTCACCGCACCGCTTGATCTTCGCCTGCAGCGTACCATCGCGAGAGATGGTATCACTTTAGATGAAGCCAAAGCCCGCGACAGCCGCCAAAAGCCCGAAAACGAGAAAACGAAGCTTGCCGATTTTTTCATCGTTAATGATGATACCCAAATGGTTATCCCGCAGGTGTTGGCACTGCATAACCGGCTGTTAGCGTTAGCTTCCGCATGATCTTACAGGATTTCATCGCGATTAATGAGAAAGGCATCTATTGCCTTTACGGAGATTTTTACCTCGACCCTAAAGAACCCGTCGCGACGGCGGTAATATCCCATGCCCATGCAGACCACGCGGTAAGCGGCAACAGGGATGTTTACTGCACAGAAGCAACGTCGGCATTTATGCAGTTGCGTTACGGTAAAAATGCGGCCCTTACTTTTCATATTTTGGGGTGGCAGCAACAAATAAATATTGGCGGGGTAGAGGTATCCTTCCTCCCGGCCGGCCATATGCTGGGCTCTGCAATGGTATTGATGGTTTATCAAGGAGTACGCTATCTATACACCGGCGATTTTAAACTTCAGCCCGATGCAACCTGCGAACCCATACAATTTTGCCAGGCTGATGTGTTGATAACCGAAAGCACTTTTGCAGATCCGAACACAGCGCATCCCGATGCTGGGTTGGAGATAAAGAAGCTGGCGGACATTGACATCAACATTATGCTGGGAGCTTACGGGTTAGGCAAAAGTCAGCGGCTGATACAATTAATAAATCAGCATGTTCCGGACAAAACCATTCTTGTGCCTCACAAGATATGGCCCTTAAACGCGATTTACGAAAAGTTTGGCTATCAATTAGGCAACTATCAGATATACAGCCGCAAACTGATGAAGGAGCAAAGGCAGTTCGTATACATTGTTCCGCCGTTTACGTTTGACAGTTACATCCGGGCGACGGGCGTGAAGCGGTTGTTTGCCTCCGGTTGGAAAAACCTGCAGGTGAATGACAAGGATACATTATACATATCAGACCACGCCGACTGGAACGATATTCTAAAAGCAATAGAACAGGTATCGCCAAAAGAAGCATGGACGCTGCATGGCGATGGCAATGCCTTAAAGCAACATTTTGACGGCAAATTGCCCGTCAAGATTATGAATTGATATGCAGGAAGGGGTAGACTATTACATAAATGCAGACGGTAACCTGGTCTTCACACGCGAGTACCATTTAAAGCGCGGCTACTGTTGTAAAAACAAGTGTCTCAATTGTCCCTGGGATTATGGCAAACCCAAAAAACAAAGCGGCAAAGAAAAATAGCAAACATTACTGAAGGTTTGGTACTTTTAATGTGGAAATGAAAATAGACGACGAAATCAAGGGCAAGTTTGAAGATAACCATCACCGTGCGGTGGTAAACCTTAACTACACCTATGGCTGGATCAACAACAAACTCCGCGGCCAATTTGAGAAATATAATCTTACTACACAGCAGTTTAATGTGTTACGTATTCTTCGCGGACAATTGCCCAATGCGGCAACCGTAAATTTGCTGAAGGAGCGCATGGTTGATAAAATGTCTGATGCGTCGCGCATTGTAGACCGCCTCATTCAAAAAGGCCTGGTGTCACGCTGCACTAACAATAAAGACCGCAGGGCAGTAGATGTTCATATTACAGATCAGGGCCTGGAGCTTTTGTCTCAGATGGACATAGAAGTGAAGACCAAAGACTGGTTAAGCGACCATTTAACCGATGACGAAGCAGAACAGTTAAGCTCTCTTTTAGATAAGCTGAGGGGATAATTATAACTCGTAAACAAAGCCGCCAACTGCAACAGCAACGCCTAAGAGCACAGCGATCAGTTTTCTGCGATTAAATTTATGGTCGGGGCCGGCCTCGAATAAGATGGTGGTAGAAATATGCAGGAATATGCCGATTACCACACCCATAATGCGATTAAAGTAATGTTGCAGGTTGCCTATACCGCCGCGGCTCAAGGCATCGCTAAAGAAATAGCCGGCGGGCGCCATTATCGCGAACAAAAAAACATAAAACAACACGCCGTTTCTGCTTTGTTTATTGTTAATTAAGACTGTTGCCAGTGCAAACGCCGCAGGAATGTGGTGTAAGGCGATGCCGAAAACCAATTGATTCTGGTAGCCTTGCGCCAATGGCATTCCCTCTAAAAATCCGTGCAAACAAAGACTGATCATTATTCCAATAGGGAAAGCAGCATGATCATGCGCATGCATGTGCCCGTGCTCTATGCCGTCAGAAAATTGCTCTAACACAATTTGAAACAAAAAGCCGATAAGGATAAAAACGCCTACATAATTGTCATTGCCGTGGTAAGCATCGGGTACAAGGTGCAAAACGGTTATACCAAAAAGATATGCGCCGCTAAAAGATAATATCAGCCGCAGCGTCTTATGGTTATCGCCCCTAAAAAGAAACACTGAGGCGCCGCCTAAAAAGGCTGCAAAAAAGAGTAAAAGCGATTGCCAGATCATATATTATAAAATTGTGGCTGCGTTTTTTTATGTAACAAGGCCATAAGGATGCCTATAGTGGCGCCAAATAATCCGCCGAACGCCACGTCAACAGGGTAATGTAAGCCAACATAAACCTGAGCGAAACAAACCAGCGTTGCCCATAATATAGCCCACAGCCAGATCCATTTCCAGCGGCTTTTAAAAACCATGATAAGAAATAACGACATGGCAAAATGGTCTGTCGCATGAGTAGATGGGAAACTGTAACCGGTTCCGCAGCCAACACGGACGGTTTCGTCGTTAATGATCGCCTGTTCCCTGCACGGCCGCGTGCGTTTTACTGCTTTTTTTATCAACGTTGCGCTGGTAAAGTCGGCAATGCCAACAGTAAATGCCAGCATCACTATGATGATGGCGCCTTGTTTTTTAAACTTCCAAATGCAGAACGCGATAATGAACACGTAAACTGGGATCCAGAACTTCGGTTCGCGCAGCCAGGGCATAATTGCGTCAAAAAACGGATTTGCCATGCCGCGATTGATCAGGTGAAATATAGAACGGTCGGCCTGTAGTAAAAAATCGGGCATAGGTATAAGCTGCGCACAAATGTAAGTATTATCGCTGTGCTAAAACAGTTGCGTTAGTGTCATATATCAGCCGAGAGTTGTAAATTTGGCGATACTTATTTTTTGATACTTTGACTCTAATAAAATCTATATCAGGCATTCGCGGAACTATTGGTGGTAAAGCAGGCGAGGGGCTTTCGCCACTTGACGTCGTTAAGTTTACCTCAGCGTTCGGTACCTGGGCTGCGAAGCGTTCAGGCAAAAAGAAAATCGTTATTGGCCGCGACGCGCGTTTGTCGGGCGAGATGGTGAATAATCTTGTTATCGGTACGTTACAAGGTTTGGGCATTGATGTTATCGACCTTGGCTTGTCGACTACGCCAACTGTCGAGATCGCTGTGCCTAAAGAAGCAGCTGCCGGTGGTATCATCATCACTGCTAGCCATAACCCAAAACAATGGAATGCACTAAAGTTATTAAACAATGATGGCGAATTTATAAGTGATGCTGATGGCAAGGAAGTGTTGGACATTGCCGAAGCTAGTGACTTTGAGTTTGCCGATGTTGATGATCTGGGTAAAGTAACCCGTGACAATTCTTATTGCGATAAACATATTGCAGATGTGCTGGCGTTGCCATTAGTAGATAAGGATGCGGTGGCTAAAGCTAATTTAAGCGTAGTAATTGATTGCGTAAACTCTACTGGCGGCATATTTGTACCTGCTTTGCTGAGCGCGCTTGGTGTTAAAACCGTTCATAAATTGTTTTGTGAGCCCGATGGTCATTTCCCGCATAACCCCGAACCGCTGCCTGAAAACCTGCGCGATCTTTCAAAAGAGGTTGTAGACAAAAAAGCAGATTTAGGAATCGCTGTCGATCCGGATGTTGACCGCCTGGCGTTTGTTGCCGAGGATGGCAGCATGTTTGGCGAGGAATATACGCTGGTAACAGTAGCCGACTACGTTTTGCAGCAAACTAAAGGTAATACAGTATCAAACCTATCATCAACCCGCGCCCTGCGCGACGTGACTGAGAAAGCCGGCGGTACATATCAGGCTGCAGCAGTTGGCGAGGTGAATGTGGTAAACAAAATGAAGGAGACCAATGCTGTAATTGGTGGCGAAGGTAATGGCGGAGTAATCTACCCTGAGTTGCACTACGGCCGCGATGCATTGGTTGGCATTGCCTTGTTTTTAACGCATTTAGCTAAAACAGGTAAAGCAGTTTCCCAATTACGGGCTACTTACCCAAGCTATCATATTTCAAAAAATAAAATTACCCTTACCGAGGGTATGGATATCGATGCTTTGTTAGCCAAAGTAGAAGAGAAATACAAGAATCAGCATTACAGCACCATCGACGGCCTCAAAATAGAATTTGATAAAGAATGGGTGCATTTGCGCCGTTCAAATACAGAGCCGATCATCCGAATTTATTCCGAGGCAAGCTCAGAGCAGGTTGCAGATAGTTTGGCAAATAAGATCATTGCAGATATAAAAGAGATTCTTCAGGTACAATAATTAGTGAATTAGTGATTTAGAGAGTGGGTGAGTAAGTACTATATAAACATGAGTACGAACAATGAGTTTGCAGAACACTTTCGTTCAGAGAACGAAGCTGTTTGTGATCAATGTCATAAAACTTTATAAAGAGTTACCAAACACTACTGAGGCACAAATTATTGGAAGGCAATGGGTGCGGTGTTCATCGTCAGTGGGCGCAAACTACAGAGCCGCCTGCAGGGCGAGATCTCAAAAAGAATTTTCAGCCAAATTGTCGATAGTTGCAGAAGAGGCCGATGAAAGTATATTTTGGATGGAGATTTTAATAGGAGTTGAAATTATGAGTATGGAAAAGTTGAATTATGTTTTTAAAGAAGCAAGGAAATTTTGAAAGTGGTAGTCACTGCAAGAAAAACCATTTCTGATAAATAATACACCGACGTATTAATTCAAAAATTAATTTTAAAACTCACTAACTCAGCACTCACTAACTCACTAATTCAGAACTGATAACAAAAAAGAGATGCGCGTTTACTTAGATAATGCAGCGACCACACCAATGGATGCTGAAGTGCTTAAAGAAATGTATACGGTGATGGAAAGCCAGTTCGGTAATCCATCGTCCATCCATGCACACGGGCGCGAAGCACGTTCTTTACTTGAAAAGTGCCGCAAGCGCGTGGCTACTCTGCTGCATACTTCACCTGCGGAAATATTTTTCACCTCGGGTGGGACTGAGGCCGATAATATGGCAATCAGGTGCGGCATCACCGGTTATAACATCAAACACGCCATTACGAGCCATCTGGAACATCACGCTGTAATTCATACGCTTGAGGCCATGGAAAAATCCGGCTTAATAAAGTTAAGCTTTGTAAACGTTACGTCTAAAGGCGAAATTGATTATGAACATTTGGAAGAGTTGCTGAAAAACAACGACCGCAGTTTTGTTTCCATAATGCATGCCAACAACGAGTTGGGGACCATCAATGACATTGAGCGTATCGGCGAACTATGTGAACAATATAACGCGATTTTTCATTGCGATACGGTACAAACCTGCGGGCACTATGTCCACGATCTAAGTAAGCTAAAGGTACACTTTATGGTTTGTTCTGCACATAAATTGCACGGGCCAAAAGGTGTAGGCTTCATTTACATTAGCCATAAGGTAAAAATAGACCCAATGATCTATGGCGGTGCCCAGGAACGCAACATGCGCGGCGGGACAGAAAACATCTACGGTATAGCCGGACTTGCAAAAGCTTTAGAAATGGCTTATGCCGATATGAGTGAACACCAGCAATATATCCAGGGATTAAAAAGCCACATGATGAACAGACTTATGGCTGAAGTTCCCGGGATCCATTTTAACGGTGAAACTAATCCTGCCAAAAGCTTATATACCGTATTGAATGTGTCTTTCCCGGAGATGGAGATGGCCGATATGTTGTTATTCAACTTAGATATTGCCGGTATATCAGCCTCTGGCGGAAGTGCATGCAGTTCGGGTTCTAATATTGGCTCGCATGTTTTAAACGCTATTGGTGCTAACCCCGACAGGCCTGCTGTGAGATTTTCATTTTCGAAGTATAACACCTTAGAAGAGGTTGATTTCGTTGTCGACAAAGTGAAAGAGATTTGCCTGGTTAACGCCTAAAACAATTTTCCGGATATTTGAAAAGCATCCGCCACTGCGGGTGCTTTTTTGCTTTTAAAGTAAAACAATAGTCAGCCATGGCAGGTTTAACCTACATAAACTTAACAAGGAGGATACTACCATGAATAACATCCAAAATCCGGGAGAAGATAACGAACCAAATTTCTCACCCAACGAAACACCTGAACGTAACGACGCTGACAGCACAAGAGAAGGCGAATATTCTGGCGAGGAGCCAACCCGTCCAGACACCAGCCAAAGCGATGCAAACTACAGCGAGCAAAACGATGTAACGCCACCGGAGCCGCACGAGTTTCCATCAGTTGGCCACGCTAAAACTGATTTTGAAACCCGCAACCATGGCCGTACAACAGGCCGTATGGTAGGCCATGAGCCGGGTACAGAAGGTATATAAGCTATAAGTAGCTAAACAAGGAAGCCCTTGATATCATCAAGGGCTTCTTTGTTATAACCTGAATTGTACGCTGGTCTTAAAAGCTATACGGCTCGGCAGCACGCCGTCCTGATCGGGATGATCGTTGTGGTTTATGCGGTAAAGCACATCAAAACGTAAGAATTTGAGGATATTTTCTACACCATAGCCTACTTCAAAATAAGGTATGCCGTGCAAACTGCGATCATAACGGCGCGTACCATCGCGCAGCCTGCGTGTGTTGTTTTCTTCGCTCAAGGTACCTTCCAGTAAATTAAAATCACCTACGGTGCGAAGATTTAAATATTTAAGCAACGGTAAACTATTGGTAATCAAACCGTCAAAGTGCTGTTGGTAGTTTATGGCAATATACTTGTCGCTGGTAAACTCTAAAAAACGCATGGTATTAAAATTATACCTGTGGTTTTCCAGTAATGGGTACGGTAAAGTCGACGGAATAAACACCCCTGTGATAGAATATTCGCCTTTGCCCCAAAAGCCCATGTGCACCTTTTGTGTAATGTTGGCCGCGAATTTCTGGTAGGCAAAGTCGCCGTCGAACAGTTTGGCGCCTTGGGTAAACCTCGCGGTTATGATTGGGTTGTCATCGCCGTTATTGATCAGTATACGTTTATTGATCTGGTCTGACTGTAGTTGGCGTCGGCCGGGAGTCCACTGTACTTCGGCAATTGCTTCAGATACCTGGTAGTCATTGTAGATCTGCCCTGTGCTGCGGCTTAAATAGGCAAAGTCGTATAATGGGTCGAACGTGCGATGCTTGTAAGAGATCTTCGCCCTAATGTCTGATGCCAGATCGCGCTGGAAATAGGCTGTGAAATCATTCTGCAGAAAGGGCCCGCGTTTAGTGATAGAGCCATTTTTCACTGATGCCCGGAATATGCCATTGGTCGGACTAAAGTTCTCAAACTGATAGCCGGTTTGTTCTATGTCGTGACTGTACGATACGCCGGCTTGTGTCCACGGTTTACGATCGATAATGTAATCAAAAGAAGCACCATAGTTTAGCTTCTTATTCAGGAAAGCATAACTCATGTAGCCCCCAAGTATGACACTATTGCTAAAATATTTATTGGTAATACCGCCAATACGTACTACGCTGCCTTGTAAATCGTTACGGCTGTAAGTATATAAATATGGACCAAAACTAAATTTGCCTACCCGGTAATAACCGTTGATCACCATAGCGGCAATATCCGCGTAAGAACGAATTACGGGCAGGTTGCGTACGGTATCAATTGTGGCGTAGGTACGCTTTTCAACAGCGGTTAATGTGTCGTAGCGGCTTTGGTTCCAGTAAGCATCATTATCCTTTATAGCGCCTTTTGCAGTAGTTAACGGCTCTTTGAATAACTCCTTAGTATAAGGCTTATTGATCTCAAACTTCTTGGCACCCATATAAAACCTGCCGATAAAGCCCGGGGTGCTCTTAAGTAGATTATCTATTTGCACAACAACGCGGGTCTTCTCCGGCAGCCAGGCATTTGTACCTTGCGGCTGAACCATCTCCTGCTGGATCTTTATTTTCTTAAAGAAATCGAGGTTAGCATCCGGCGTTAGCGTCAGGTCAATGCGTAATAACGCGTAACCATCGTGCGTGATCCACATCACACCGTTAAAGGCAAGGTCATGCGAGCGTTTTGGCGAAAAGGTTAAACGGTAACATTCTATGCCATGAACCATCTCACTGCGTTCTGCCAGTTCATAATTGTACAAGATGCGCCACCCGTCTGCAAGCGGAGATATGAAATCTTTGCCTGCCAGACGCAGATAATTATGGTAAAAATTGTATTGCTGGAAGCCCGTACTAACGATCTGTGAGATTAAAGCCTGGTCTTCTATACCAACACCTTTGGAGCGGGTGCTGAGTACTTCTTCGGTCTTTTGGTCTGGGCGCGTTGTGTTATAAATGTTCGAGATACTCTCAGACATGAAAATAGGTAAGAGCGGCTGCCCATCGCTTCCCTGCATTTTAGAGAGGCTATCCATAATGGGGGTAAGCTGCTTCATGAACTTACGCTTGCGCATGCCTTCACTAAAATTGTTTACGGCAAGATCTATCCGTTTGTAGGCTTCATAATGATAACTACTCAGCTTGTCGAAGTTGTTGCTGTCTTTGTGTGCTATAACATTACGCATGATCTCTAACGCCGGATTAACGTAGCTATGCGGAGTAATCACCACATCTTTGAGCATCTTAACATCAGTATATAACTGAAAATCGACAGTTTTTGTAGCAGACGAAAGTGGCTTCTGCCCGGTAATGTAGCTTACGTATGATGCGAAAATAGAGTCGGGATGGGCGTCAGCAGGAATGCCTAACTTATAGATACCGTCAAAATCTGTAGGGGCCGCCTTACGCTGATGGTTGGGCAGTTTAACGTAAACGGTAACATACGGCAGGGGCTCGCCGGTTTTGGCATCTGTGATCTTACCTGTAACATATCTAACAGTTTGGGCATTGCAAGCACCCGCCACACTGAAAGATAAAACTGCCGCGATAAAAGCAGTTAAAAAGAATCTGTGCATTTAGAAAATAGGAGCCGATTTATATGCTACTAAGATAACCAAATAACACGAATTTCGTTTAACTCAAATACTTAAACTATATTAAAATATTGGTTATACTTCGTAAAGGAGTGCCGGGTTAAATAGCGGTTTACCAGATGTTAATTTTTCATCATCCCTAAGAAAGAGCTTAGTTTCTCCTTCATTTCGCGGCGGTCAACTATAAAGTCTAGGAAGCCGTGTTCCTGTAAAAACTCTGCGGTTTGGAAACCCTTAGGCAAGTCCTTTTTGATGGTCTCTTTAATTACACGCGGCCCGGCAAACCCTATCAACGAACCCGGCTCGGCAATGTTGATATCGCCAAGCATGGCGTAAGAGGCCGTTACACCGCCGGTAGTGGGGTCGGTAAGCAAAGATATGTAAGGTACGCGTGCTTGCGCTAGTAAAGCCAGTTTCGCCGATGTTTTGGCCATCTGCATCAAAGAAAAAGCCGCTTCCATCATACGCGCACCGCCCGATTTTGAGATCATCAGAAACGGCACCTTGTTTTGAATGCTGTAATCTATAGAACGGGCAATCTTTTCGCCCACAACAGAACCCATAGAGCCGCCAATAAAGTTGAAATCCATGCAGGCGATCATGATATCCAACCCGCCAATTTTTCCATGCGCCGCCCGGATAGCGTCATCCAGGCCGGTTTTTGCGATGGTATCTTTTAAGCGGTCGGTATATTTTTTAGTATCGGTAAAGTTCAGCGGGTCGCCGGAGCGCAAATGAGGGAAGATCTCTGTGTACTGGTTATCATCAAACAAAATGCTAAAGTACTCTTTAGAGCCTATGCGTAAATGATAACCGCAATAATGACAAACGTATTGATTTTCAACTTGTTCTGTATAGTGTAAAGGTTTTTTACAATTAGGGCATTTATTCCAGATCCCGTCCGGTGCTTCCTTTTTTTCTTCGGTAGTTGTAATTATACCTTTAACCTCACGTTTAAACCACGACATTGTATCTTCCTTGTAGATTAGTATGCAAAGAAACAAAAAATTTAACTGACTAATTGTTTGCCGATGGTTTCTATTTTTTGGCGGTGGTAATTAGCTGTTTACAATCCTAAAAACAAGATAGTTAATTGCTTAATTAAGAAATTTTATAACTTCGGCACCAAATAAAACTAACTAATGGACTTAAAGAATTATAAAGGTGTACTGCACGGCGACCAGGTGCAGCAGCTTTTTGAAGCGGCAAAGAAACATCAGTTTGCCCTGCCTGCTGTAAACGTTATAAGTACAAATTCTGTTAACGCTGTTATGGAAACCGCCAAAGCGGTAAACTCCCCGGTTATTATACAACTATCAAATGGCGGTGCGCAATTTTATGCCGGCAAATCATTAGATAATTCAAAATTACAGGCCTGCATTTTAGGCGCAGTGTCTGCGGCTAAACATGTGCATTTACTGGCAGAGCACTACGGTGTTGCTGTTATACTTCATACAGACCACGCTGCAATGAAATTTTTGCCGTGGATAGATGGCTTGTTAGATCACGGCGAAAAACACTTTGCAGAAACAGGTAAGCCACTGTTTTCATCGCACATGCTTGACCTTTCTGAAGAGCCGATTGAAGAGAACATCGAGATCTCTGCCAAATACCTTGAGCGTATGGCCAAAATGGGTATGACACTGGAAATTGAACTTGGTGTTACAGGTGGCGAAGAGGACGGTGTAGATAATAGCGACGTGGATAGCTCACGTTTGTATACCCAGCCCGAAGAAGTTGCTTATTCGTACGAGCATTTGCTAAAAGTAAGCCCACGCTTTACCGTGGCAGCTGCATTTGGTAACGTGCACGGTGTATATAAACCGGGCAATGTTAAATTGCAGCCTGTCATCCTTAAAAATTCGCAGGAATATATCAAAGAGAAATACAACTTGAGCGAAGACAAACCAATCAACTTTGTATTTCATGGTGGGTCTGGCTCAAGTCAGGAAGAGATACGCGAAGCGATATCTTATGGTGCCATAAAAATGAATATCGACACCGATATGCAATGGGCGTTCTGGGAAGGCATTAAAGATTATTATCAGTCTAAGGAGGGTTACTTGCAAAGCCAGATCGGCAGCCCTGACGGTGCTGACTCACCAAACAAAAAGTATTATGATCCGCGCATTTGGTTACGCAAAGGCGAAGAGCAATTTGTTAAACGCCTGACACAAGCATTTGCAGATTTGAACTGCCTTAACGCTACCGACAAGCTTTAATAGCTGTTAAGATTAACATAAACGCCGTTGCAATTTGTAACGGCGTTTTTTTATGGATAATTTGCCTCGATAAAACAAGACCCCTATGAGCAAAGAAAGTAACGGCAGCCTTATCGAGAGGTTTGCAAATAAAGCCACGCAGGCAACAGGCAGCTCTGCAGCCTTCATCATTGCAACTGCAGTAATCATTATCTGGTGCGTTTCAGGGCCTTTATTTCATTATTCTGATACCTGGCAGCTGGTGATCAATACAGGCACAACCATCATTACATTCTTAATGGTGTTCCTTATCCAGAAATCTCAGAACAAGGATTCTAAAGCGGTACACCTAAAGTTAAACGAGCTGATAGCTGCACAGCAAGGCGCCAGTAACCGTATTATTGATATTGAGGACTTAAGCGAAGCCGAAATTGAGCAGATACATAAGTTTTATGTGCGACTGGGCGAGTTGGCTAAAAAAGAAAACGATCTGGGTTGCACGCATACTTATGACGCGGCAGAAGATAACCACGATTCTAAGGTAACCCGATCACAAGAACAAACATCAAGAATAAATGAGTCAGCAAATAAGCGTAAAAAAAGTAACTGAGCCCGAATTGTTAGATGAGGTATTCGCAATCCGCCGCGAGGTTTTCGTGGGGGAGCAAAATTGTCCCCCTGAATTGGAGTGGGAGAATGAAGATGTATCTAATCATTTTTTAGCGACTATTGATGGTGAGCCCGCAGGTGCAGCCCGATGGCGCAAAACTGAAAACGGTTACAAATTGGAACGCTTTGCTGTTTTAAAGCAATTTAGAGGCAAAGGTGTAGCGCAAGAACTGGTTAAAACCGTTTTGACCGATTTGCCTTCAGATGCCGGTTACGTTTACCTAAACGCCCAGATACAAGCGGTTGGTTTATACAAGAAATTTGGTTTCGAGCAAACAGGTCCGCAATTTGAAGAAGCAGGTATACAGCATTTTAAGATGGAGCTGAAAAAGTAATGTTAGGTTAATTTGCAGTTGTGCTTCTTCGACCGTTTTAATAACCATTGCAGATCATGAAACCGTACCTTATAGCTTGTCTAATTTTAATCATTGGCGCTAATGCCTTTGCTCAGCCGGACACTGTTCAAAAAGTAAATCAAACAACCCGCAATAGTAAAAAGCAGGAAGCTAAACCTTACGTGATCATGATCTCGATCGATGGCTTTCGATGGGATTACGCTAAGAAATACAACGCAACGCATTTAGAGGATTTTGGCAGAAAGGGTGTCCACGCGAGCTCGATGCTGCCATCTTATCCATCCCTTACTTTTCCAAACCATTACGCTATGGTTACAGGATTGTATCCATCGCACCATGGCATTGTACAAAACTACTTTTACGACCGGAATTCTAAAAGCTGGTATTCATACAAAGGCAAAACCGCTGCAGAAGGTAAGTGGTATGGTGGTACGCCGCTATGGGTATTAGCTGAAAAGCAGCAGATGCTGGCCGCCAGCTTTTATTGGGTAGGATCAGAAGCGAACATTAAGAATACTTATCCCACATATTACTACAAATACGGCGAGGCCATTGGTATACATGATCGTATCAATACTGTAGTTAACTGGCTTAAACAACCTGCAGCGCGCAGGCCGCACCTCATCACGTTTTATTTCCCCGAAGTTGACCACGCGGGTCACAAGCATTCGCCGGGAGGGAAAGAAACTATTGCAGCAGTACATTTTGTCGACTCGGCCATAAACGAACTAACCAAGGCTGTAGCTAAAACAGGATTAAAGTTGAACTACATTGTTGTATCTGATCATGGCATGACCGCCATCGATACAACCAACGTAATTCCTACACCAAAGATCGCTACGGATACCAACAAGTTTTACCGTGCCGATGAAGGTGTACTGATGCATCTGTACGCCAAACATCAGGCAGACATCTTGACATCGTATGATGAAATCAAAGCGCAGCAGAAGGATTATAATATATATTTAAAGAATGAGGTGCCCGCAAATTTGCATTACCGCGCTGCCGATGACTGCTATAACCGAATAGGTGACATTCTTTTAATACCTAAATGGCCTAAGACATTTAATACCAACCACAAAAAGATGGACCCCGGCGCGCACGGTTACGATCCGGACAAGGTGATGGACATGTACGCCATCTTCTACGCCTGGGGACCGAACTTTAAAAGTCATTTAAAGATCCCCGAGTTTAGAAATGTGGAGATCTACCCAATGGTAGCCAAAATCTTAGGCTTAAAGGTTACCGACAAAGTGGACGGAACAAATGGCTTGGCTAAAGAGGTATTGAAAAGGTAACGATGATTATGGACTTTCATCTAAAACAAATTATTGTTTTATAAGTATTGCAAATATGAAACTGAAATAGTTATCATTGTTTCGCGCTCCAAAAAAAACTTTAACCTAAAATTACACAATGAAAAATCTTTACAAAAGCTTTTAAGGGGCGAGATGTGTCACAACGCTTCTATTTTCTGCAATTCTTTTAATCACTTCCTGCAAAAAAGACGTAGTCTTTGATTCCCAGTCGCGACGTCAAATAAATTCAAAAACGCTGTTAGCACTAAACAACTTGCCTGCGGACAGAGTGATTAAACCAAATGAAATACCTCTTTGGCTAACCAGTAATTTTCCAGTAGAACAAATGTTGGACGTGCAGCAGGAAAACATTCAGCAAAACGTAATAAATGGCCATCATGTCATTAAATTACCGGTTGGAAAAGACGCCGCCATATTTTTACAAAAGAACATGATTCGCTAATAGCTTTTCAATACAAATGGGAAAGTGATAGCGTCAAAGGTCGCTCGAATTATAATGGAAAGTTATTCGCATTTTCATATCAAACGCAAAAAGCTGTTTTGCTGGATATTAAAGGAACCAAGTATAATTATCACAATGTTAGGCTTAGTGGAGGACAATCTGCATCAAAAATTAACATTCAGGATTTTGCAGTGAAAACTAATGGACTTAAAACATTGCTTGCTCAAATCTGGTGTTGGTTAACTGGTGGTACTTGGAAAGATGGCCTTTATGATGGTTTGAGCTCAAATGGTGAAGTTTTTATGGCAGGGTGTGATCCTGATGCCGATGACAACGAGGGTGGTAATTATGGAGAACCGGGCAATTATTACGAAGGTAACCCTGGTTCTATTAACTATAATAATTCTGTTGATATTGGCGGCGGTATAACTATTGGCGGATTAAGTTATGGTGATGGTACCGCATGGGTTATCGCAAAACAAGGCCCGCTGACAGGATGCAGCTCTGATGGTACGGAATTTCAAGATCCGGATAGTGGATGCTCTGTTCAGAACAATTGGGAACCATATGGACAGTTCATTTTCTGGATATGATAGCTATGACACCGACAATGGCGATGATGGTGATAATGATAATGAAACTGCTACAACTACCAATTCTGCGATGCCTACATCACACATTCCCTCAACTATTATATTAGCAAACGGGAACACTGTGCAAGTGCTTTTTGGAACGACCAGCACAGACCATTTGTATGCAGATCGATTGGTAGATTCTCGTTTAGTGACGGCTATAACAAATGCCTTAAATATTGCGGAAAGCAATGGTGCTTATATCGTGAGTATATATATCGAAGCAACAACCAATGGCACGCATACAAATGCAAACAGCAATCATTATCGTGGTACAGCCGTGGATATATCCAGGATAAACGGTATCCCACTAATTGTTCAACATGCGTCGAAAGCAGTGAAGACATTACAGACAGCTTTTGATCAGTTACCAAATATTAGAGAAAATTTTGGTCCATATTTTAAACATAAACAGACGCTTCCGTGGACAATAGGCGGTCATGAGAACCATATTCATATTTCAATCAACCAATAATATCAATGAAAAAAATTGCATTATTATTTATCGTGCTTTGCTTGAACCTCGCAATAAAAGCTCAAATTACTACAGGTGACAAACTCCATAAAGTTAAAAGCAAAACCTTGGTTGACGTTGTTTGCAACATAGATACTACCGTTCAACTTATTAATAATGAAATTGTCGTTAGATATTTACTAGTTCATAATGAGTATGGAAGTGCGAAAACCCCTGAAACAGATGAAGAGTCTCAACAAATTTATATTGCAGTGAGCACAGTGGATGATGCACCTGATTTAGCTCTATATGCGACTGAAAGAATGATCGCGCCTAAAATTACTTCGTTTATCTCTAAGAACAAAACCGATTTTCTTTTGACATATGAGTATGGTATCTACAATAAAAGAAAAAGAAAAACAATAACTATAACACCAAAGGGTTGTTTTATGTCCAAGTAAACTATTTGCAGCTGTTATTAAAAAAAAGAAAGGCTATCTGTATGGGAAAGCCTTTCTTTATACCTGATAATATCAGAATAATTTACTTTCCAGATTTCAAATACAGCTCGTTAAACAACAACCTAAACGTGCCATAGGGTTGGGCACGGAAGGTGATTTCCGGACCAAATACGTACAGCATACCTGCACCAACAGGCGCCTGGAACACAGCCACATTATTCTTCAAATATTTTTGGCCCCATGCCCAGCCGCTGCGCAAAGGCTTGTCGGCAGTGTAAGTTGCCAGTGCAACCAAACCTTTGCTTGCAGCGTCATCGCCAAATTTAAATGCCGGGCTGTTATCAAACAAAACGTCTGTTTGCGGTGCTATACCCCAGTTGGCAGGCTGGCTGTCATCGAAACTGGCGCGCAAAACACTACCCGGAATGTAGAATTTGTCGCCCGACAATGGTTTATTAGTACCGGGCTCAACAAACGCGTTGCTAACAGGTAATTTCAGCTGGTAAGCCAGGTTGGCACTGCTGCCAATGGTCACTACGTTGCCGCCTGCTTCCAGGAACGCCTTGATCTGCGGAATAGATTTGTCTGCAGTGATGCGGCCTGTCCAGGTTTTAAATTCATCAGGCAGGTTATCATTGTTTCCGCCGCGACCCCCAAAGTTGCCAAAACCACGACCATTAGGATCGGGGATGGCACCGCCTACAAATATGATCACGTCATACTTACTCTTCAGGTCGCCTTTATCAATCTCCTGAGGATAAATGATGTGGAACGGATAGTGATAATTTTCCATCATCCAGCGTATCCAGCCTGATGGGATAGATCCGCCGTACTGATCCCAAAGCGCAATACGCGCAGGGAAGATCTTCTTGATGTCCTTTGGTGTCTTACTTGTCGAAGCCACTTTCACACCCAAGTTTTCGTCGGCCAACAAAACAGATTTTGCACTCGCTGAATATGGAATGTAGAACGCGCCCGGGCCGGCGTCTGCAACACCGCCAACGCCTTTAGGTGCACGGTAAACCTGTATACCGGCTTTCAACAAGTCATTTACCAAGATAAACGAATGGTTTACAGCGGGGCTAAATACATATCCGCCTTTGGTGATCGCCGGCACTGCCAAAGCCGGAGCGTTTTGTAGCACTCCATAAGGCAATTTTTTAAAAGGACCGTCAAAGCCATTCAGCACACGGTCGAATTTGATACCCATCTGGTAAGCCAAAGTCCAGCCAGCGTTGTCATACGGACGGATGGGAGGGCCTCCGGGGTATAGAAAGTCATTAGGGTGGTCTTGCGGCTCAAACATGTCCAGTACGTGCGGGCGGAATGCCTGATCGGTTTTTACCACATAGGACCCGGCCGGGTAACTTTTGCCGTCAACTTTAAAGGCTGCAGTTGCCTGCTCGATTTCAATGCCCGCGCGAACAAGCGCGTTAATGAACCTAACCACGGTTGGTATGTCAGCCTGTTCAGCAGTAATGATATAACCGCGGGCGTCACGTAGCGTTGGGTCTTTTAAAACCTGTGTATAATATTTGCCCGGCAGCATTCCACCGCGGCCGCCAACTGTCACGGCACCGCTTGCGCCGCCACGTCCGCCGAATTCGTCGGTGTTTTCTGAAGCGTTCTTTGCCGCGTCAGCTTTGTAAGCGGCATTGATAGAGTCAGAAAGTTTAGGCGACAAAGTCCAGGTGTCGCGGCTGCCACGCTCGATCGAGTTTTTACCCATCAGGTACATGTTGTACAGCATCATATCGCGCTGGCGGGCCGCGTAATTAAGCACTGCGTAATTAAGCGATACAGAATAATCTATAGATTGCTTAAAGTGCCACGGCTGCGGCGTGATAGGGAATGGTGTGTTGCTGCTTGGTATGAGTCGTGCGGGAACCAGGGGAACCTCCGCTGGTGTTGGGCTGCCGATAATCTCAGTCAGCAAGCCCACCATGTTATGGAAATACGTTGTGGTACGCAAGCCGCCGTTCCACCAGGTGGAAAATTCGGTACCGTTACGTTCTGTGTAACCCGGTTTGCCTTCAGCGTTTAACCTGCTGCTCATTGCCGAGCCTACAGCGTCTAAACTGGTTACCAGTAAAGGATCATAAACGTAGTTAAACGGGTCGCGGTATGGCGGGCCTGCAACCACAGAACCTGCCGGGCCTGCCTGGTGGTGATTATATACGATCTGCGGATACCACTCCAAAAATTGCTGGCGGGTAATGTTTTGCGTCTCTTTCATATTCATCATATAAAAGTCGCGGTTGTTATCATGGCCAATGTATTTCTCCCAAAGGCGCGGCACATTCATGTTCCGTTTTTTAGGGTCTTTCTCGCTCATATACCAGTTAGAAACCAGTTCCTGTCCGTCGGGGTTGGCATGGACGAACAATATGATAGAGTTGTTTAAAATGTTCATGGTCTCCGGGTCGGTGCGGGTTACAAAATCATAGGCGGTTTGTATTAGCTGGTGTGCGCCTACGGTTTCGCTGGCGTGCAATCCGCCATCTATCCAAACAATGGTTTTACCTTCGGCAGCCAGTTTATGCGCTTCGTCATCGCTCAGATTTTTAGCGCGTGCAAGCTTTTGAGAGATGGACTTATATTTTTCTAAATTTTTAATGTTTTCAGGCGAGGAAACGATCAGCATTAACTGATGGCGCCCCTCTTCGGTAAGGCCGATATCTACGAACTTAGCACGCGACGAGGTGCCCAGCTTTCTGAAATAAGCTTCTGTCTGGGTATAGTTTGCTAATTGATAGTCGTCGCCGATATCGAAACCGAAATGTTCTTTAGGCGATGGAATGTTTTGTGCTTTTACCAACCCGCCGGTTAAAAGCAAGATTAGCGCAATTAAAGGTAATTTTTTGATCATAAGTGTGGCCGGAAAAATGTTGATTGCCTAAATTATACATTTACAGCTTGTTAAACTGTAACTTTTTTGAAGCACAGCACTAAGGCGGTTTTTATCCACATAACAATCCTCGTGCTAACTTATTACGTATACCGAACGTATAATAACCTAAAGGTTAATTAAGCAATAACAAAATGTTATATTAACCGGGCCTTTTAAAACCAATTTATGACCGCAAAATCTTTTACTCAAAAAGGTTTACGCTTTTTCCTGGTAATTCTCTTGGCTACGCCTTGGGCTGTGTTTGCCCAGCCGCAGGCATTAAAGGTTGAGCACATTGGTACCCAGCAAGGCTTATCGCAGTTAAATGTAAATTGCATAATTCAGGATAGCCGCGGTTTTATGTGGATGGGTACCCGCGACGGCCTTAACCGTTATGACGGCTATGAATTTGTTAATTACCTTTACGATGCCGGGAATAAGCACAGCATCAGCAATAATTTTATTGAAGACATTACCGAAGACCATGATGGTAACCTATGGATAGCTACCCAAAACGGCATTGACAAGTATGACCGACGTACCAATACTTTCACACGGTTTCTCCATAATGATAATGATGCCAATACAATAAGTACCAATCTTACCAACACCCTGGCATTGAAAGGGAATGATCTGTGGATAGGAACTCAAAAAGGAGGGCTTGATAAACTGAATATCAAAACAGGGCACATTACGCATTATTACCACCTTGATGGTGACACCCGGACACTTAGCAATAACAACATCCACGGTTTATTGGCAGATAGCCGCGGGAGGTTATGGGTAGGCACAGATAATGGCTTGAACCTGTATAACCCTGTCAACAACGGTTTTATTAAATACCTGCATAAAGATAACGATGCCAATAGCCTGTCGGGCGATAAAATAAACTCGCTTTTTGAAGACAGTAAGCATAACATTTGGGTTGGCACTATATCAAACGGACTTAACCGGATGAACGCCTCGGCCACTGTTTTTACCAGGTTTATCCATACCACAGACCCGCGCACGGTGTCAAGCAACAATATTTATGTAACGCGCGAAAACCTCGACGGCACTATCTGGATCGGCACGGAAAACGGCGGATTATGCGTTTACAACCCCGTTACCAATTTGTTCACCACATTCTCGCATGACGATATAGATAACGCCAGCTTAAACGGTAACTCAGTCTACTCGATCTGTCGCGACAAACAAAATAACATTTGGATAGGTGCTTTTGGCGGTGGTATCAATCTTTTCAGGCGGAGCGTAACCAGTTTTGAGCACTACAAACACACGTTTGCTCCGGGCAGCCTTTCTAACAATTTTGTGCTTGACATTAATGAAGATGTCAAGGGCGACCTGTATGTAGGGACAGATGGAGGAGGGCTTAACCGCCTGAACCGGGCTACAGGTAAATTCACGGTCTATAAACACGATGATAAGGACAAGGCCAGCATAACAGGCAATTATGTTGTTTCGCTGATGCGCGACCACGATAACAACATCTGGTGCGGCACCTGGGGCGACGGCATTAGCATCTTCGACCCGGCAACACAAAAGTTCAGGTCGATGAAGCACCAGGATGGTAACACTAACTCATTGGCTAACAACAATGTGTATGCAATGGTGCAAACGCATGACGCAAAAATCTGGATAGGCCTTTACGATGGCGGACTGGATGAATTTGACCCGTTAACCGGAAAATTTAAGCATTACAGTTACGATGCTAATAAGCCCAACAGCTTAAGCAGTAACCGCGTTATCAGTTTGTTTGAAGATAACGCCGGCAATCTCTGGACCGGAACTTATGATGGGGGCATTAATTTGATGGATCGCGAAAGCGGTACTTTTAAAAGGCTTTTTAGCGGCAAAAAATATCAGAATTTAGACAACAGCTCAATTTCTGACATCACGCAAGATAGTGACAACAACCTGTGGTTTAGCACTACAAATGGTGCAATTTCCTACAACAATACCACCGGCGCTATAAAGATCATTGATAAGCGGGCAGGCCTTCCCGGCGATGCGGTTAATTCCATCCGTGAGGATGGTGAACACAACATTTGGATAGCCGGCAATAAGGGTTTATCCAGATATAATCCCAAAACTAACAAGGTCGAGAATTTTTCTGTAGAGGATGGTCTTCAGGGCGAAGAGTATAAACCACACTCTGCTTTTAAGAGTGCCGATGGCACCATTTATTTCGGGGGATTAAATGGTTTTAACGCGGTGAAGCCATCGCGGTTGGTTAGGTCCGGGCGTTTTTCGCCGGTTGTTATCACTCAGCTTGAAATAGCCAATGAAGTAGTAACAGCAGACCAGGGCGCCGGCTCATCACCGCTGAAAGCTGATATAACTGAAACTACCAACCTAAAATTGTCTTATGACCAGGCCGATCTTACATTCCATTTTGCGGCGCTTGACTATGCCTCGCCAAATAAAAAAGAGTATGCTTACATTTTGGAAGGCTACGATAAAAATTGGAATCAAATAGGCCATCGAACAATAGCATCGTACACTAATATTCCGGAAGGGACTTACAAATTTAAAGTTAAATACCGTTACGCGGGCGGACAGTGGTCGCCGGAAAGTAAGGCACTTCAGTTGATAGTAACCCCACCATTCTGGCGAACGTGGTGGTTTAGATTAATTGTAGTGGCATTTTTCGGTTTTGTGATCTACGTTATCTTCAGGATCCGGGTAAATAACATTAATGACCAGAAGATAGAGTTGGAAAGCATGGTGCTGGAACGTACCGAGAAGCTAAAGCAGATGTCTGTCAACGAGCGCAAACTGCGCGAAGAATCTGAACGTGCGCGTGAAGATGCTGAAAAGGCCAACATGGCTAAAGGAACGTTTCTGGCTACCATGAGCCACGAGATACGCACGCCTATGAACGGTGTTATCGGCATGGCGGCATTGCTATCATCTACGCCTTTGGATGAAGAGCAAAACGAATATGTAGAAACCATTAAAAGCTGTGGCGATGCGCTGCTGGCAGTAATTAATGATATTCTGGATTTCTCAAAGATCGAGTCGGGCAACATGGAGTTGGATGTGCACGATTTTGATCTGCGCGACTGCGTAGAAGGGGTATTGGATGTATTTGCTGAGAAAGCGGCCAAACTTGATCTTGATCTGGTTTATCAGATAGATCACGATGTGCCGTCTGTTATAGCGGGTGATGCACTGCGCATCCGCCAGGTGCTGATCAACCTCATAGGCAATGCCATGAAGTTTACCACTAAAGGCGAGGTGTTCTTGTCTGTCAAAAAACTGGGTAGCGACTTGGATAACTTTGAGCTTGAGTTTAACGTGCGCGATACCGGCATAGGCATAGAAGCGAATAAGCTCGACAGGTTATTTAAGGCATTCTCACAGGTAGATTCAAGCACCACGCGTAAATATGGCGGCTCCGGACTTGGCCTCGCTATCAGCGAAAAACTGGTGACCATGATGGGTGGCCAAATTGGCGTGACGAGTAAAGTAGGCACCGGTACTACATTCACGTTTACCATCAAAACAAAAGCGGGAGTACAAACAGGCCGCACCTATGTTAACCTGAACACTACCGACATAGAAAATAAAAAAATATTGGTGCTCGACGATAATTTCACCAACCGCAATATACTTGAAACGCAACTGCGGCACTGGAAACTGGAGCCAACCGTCGCGTCATCAGGTGATGAGGCACTGGAACTTTTAAATCAGTTACGACCGGACCTTATCATCAGTGATATGAACATGCCGGGCATGGATGGAACTGAGTTCGCGGCAGAGGTAAAAAAGATCGCGCCCGAAATTCCTATCATACTGCTCAGTTCAGTAGGTAATGAACAAAGCCGCAGGCTGTCACACCTTTTTAGTGCCATCCTTACAAAGCCTACAAAGCATACGGTATTGCACAAGCAGGTGATAGAATTGCTTAAAAAGCAAGAATCGACAGATAAGAAAGCGGTATCAAAACCACAGTTTAGCGAAGAGTTTGCCAGAATATACCCGTTAGATATTTTAATTGCGGATGACAACGAAGTGAACCGCAATATCAGCGCGCATATTTTAAGAAAAATGGGTTACGCGCCGGATATCGAAGTAAATGGCCATGACGCCGCTAACGCTGTCATCACCAAAGGTTACGATATTGTTTTTATGGACGTGCAAATGCCGGAGATGGATGGTTTTGAAGCAACAAAGTTTATCCGCCAGCATAAAAGCAAACAACCTGTTATTATCGCCATGACTGCCAACGCGTTACCCGGCGATAAAGAAATGTGTATCAAAGCGGGTATGGACGATTACCTGAGCAAGCCCATGAAGCTCAACGACATTATCACGATGTTAGAAAAGTGGGGTAAAAAGGTAACCGGAAAGTAAACCTTAAGCTTTTTCCATCCCATGTCCGCCGGTCCACCAAAAATATCGGCTGGCATTTGTATTTTACGGCACCTTATTTTACTATCCAATGGAACAGCACCAATTAGAGCGCGGCCTGTCTTTAACGCAGGGCACTGCTATCAATATGATAGATATGGTTGGTATCGGTCCGTTTGTCACCTTGCCTTTTATTGTCGGCGCCATGAAAGGCCAGCAATGCATCATTGCCTGGTTATTGGGCGCTTTGTTAGCCTTTATGGATGGCTCGATCTGGGCGGAGATGGGAGCGAAGTGGCCGCATGCCGGCGGTAGTTATGTCTTTCTGCAAAAGTTATATGGCAAATACGGTAAAATGTTTGCCTTTCTTTTTATCTGGCAAACCACCATACAGGCGCCTTTGGTTATTGCCAGCGGCGCTATAGGCTTTTCGCAATACCTAACATACCTGGTGCATTTAACGGATGGTGAGCAGAAGATAGTAAGCGGCTGCCTGGTAATACTCATGGTGCTGCTGTTATACCGCAACATCAAAACCGTTGGCAAGATATCTGTGATACTCTGGATCATCACAGGTGGTACATTTTTGTGGTTAATAGGCTCCGGCTTTGGCTCCTTTGACAGCAAGCAAGCATTTACTGTAAGTAAGGACGCGTGGGACTTGACACCTCTGTTCTTTGTAGGCCTGGGGCAGGCTTCGCTTAAGACAGTGTATTCTTACCTAGGTTATTATAACGTTTGCCATCTGGGAGCGGAAATAAAAGAGCCTGAGAGGAATATACCAAAGGCAATTTTTATATCCATCGCGGGCATTGCTGTCTTATACTTAGGCATGCAGATCATGGTATTGGGTGTATTACCATGGCAAACGGTCGCGGCCTCGAAGTTCCCCATCAGTTTGTACTTCGAGCATATTTATAATAGTGGCGTTGCAAGGTTTGCAACCTCGCTAATCCTTATAATTGCGCTGTCGTCTTTGTTTTCCGTCACACTCGGTTATTCGAGGGTGCCTTATGCTGCTGCCATAGATGGTAACTTCTTTAAGATATTTGGGCAAGTCCATCCTACAAAGCGTTTTCCGCATGTATCGCTATTAATTTTGGGTGCGTTCGCGTTTGTGTTTAGCCTGTTATTTAAAATGCAGGAGGTGATCACCGCCATAGTAACTATGCGTATCATTATTCAATTTTTGGGTCAGGCGATTGGGATTATCATCTGGCATCGCCAAAAACCCAATGAGGAGCGTCCTTACAAAATGAAATTCTTTCCAATACCGGCAATAATCGCGATAGCAGTTTGGCTATTTATTTTGCTCATGAGCCCGGGCAAATACATTTTAATGGCTTGCGGAGTGATCACGTCAGGCTTAATTCTATATTATTTCTGGCACCGATTTAATAAACCTGCCGTGGCTTAACACTAAACAATTTGTAAACATTCTGTTTAAATTCTGATGAAAGTGAAACATTATGTTCGCATTGATATTTAGATACAAATATTTGTATCGTTTACATTAATGTTCAAGAATTTTAGCCGCTGTATCGCATTTACCCTGTTCATTCTCGGATGTAGCGTCGGCACCGCCAGCGCTTATGCCATACTTGCCCACGAGGCAATCGTTGATGCCTGCTGGAACAAGCAGATAAAACCAATGCTAAGGGCGCGCTTCCCAAATACACCGGATACAGCTTTCAGAATTGCTCATTCCTATTGTTATGGCGGTGCCATGGTTGCAGACATGGGTTATCTTCCCGGCGGCAGCGAATACTTTAGTGACCTGATGCACTATGTACGAAGCGGCGACATGGTGACAAACCTTATCAAAGAATCGCGCGATGTAAATGAATATGCGTTTGCATTGGGGGCGCTTTCTCATTACCGAGCTGACGAATTCGGCCACTCGCGGGCTACAAATGTTACAGTACCATTGCTTTACAAAAAGCTTAAAAATCAATATGGCAGTGTGGTTACCTATAATGATAACCCATTGTCTCATAGTAGGATAGAATTCTCCTTCGATGTGTTACAAATAGCGCGCGGCAATTACAACAGCCAGGAATACCATGATTTTATAGGCTTCAATGTATCTAACCCGGTTTTAGAAAGGGCATTGCTAAAAACTTATGGTGAAAGCATAGATGAGTTGTTTAGCAATTTTGACGGGAGTGTAAAAACGTTTAGGTGGGGCGTAAAAAACCTGATGCCTACTTTAATTAATAAAACCTGGAAATCTAATAAAGACAGCATACTGGCCCGCCATCCCGAAATGACAGCCCGTAAGTTCAAGTACCGTATGAAAGCCCGGGAGTTTCATCAAGAGTTTGGTACGGGAGAAGCCAAGCCGGGGTTCTGGGCAAGAACCTTAAGCTGGCTCATTAATGGTTTACCTAAGATCGGTCCGCTTAAAACGCTCAAATATGTAGATCCGGGCCGTGAAGGCGAGCGCAACTTTATCCACAGTTTTGATACGATACTGGTTGTTTATTCTCGCGACCTTACCGGTATTGCAGAGGGCGCTCCATTGAGCCTTGCAGACATTAATTTCGACACGGGTACAGTCACTGCTATTGGCACTTATGACCTTGCCGACCAAACGTATGCGGATTTATTGATCAGCTTGCAAGACCATGATTTTAAAAGTCTTACTCAGGATTTAAAAGCCAACATCCTGAATTTTTATAAGGATCCGCAAAACATCCCCGTTTCAAATAAATACCCAATTAAGTGCGAAGATGTTGAGGCTGCATTAAAAAGTTTAAAAGTGGCAAATCCTCAAAACTAATTAACGCTCGTAGATCGTAAGGTCGGCCTCCATGGCTGGGCGGTCCCAATTGCCGGTATGCGCTGCGGCTTCGTACGTGGTCTGCAAAAAGCGTAGCAACACGGCTTCAGGATCTTTTGCAGACCGAATCGCATCATAAGGCAGAACAAATTCACCCAGGTCGGCATTAAATCCGGCTTGTGATGGTTCTACAATTTGTTTTGAAAAAGCATCCAAAGTTGGATAACAATAGGAGTAGAAGATAGCATGAGGTGAATCGGCACTGCCCGGCCAAAACCCGCATGACGATACCTCGTGCGAGTAAGCTTCCTGCATTACCCGCACCGGCATATTAGGCGCGCCACCCGGATGCAACGGAGCAGTGCGTCCGGAAAAACGAGTGACCGCCAGGTCAAATGCGCCCCAAAAAATATGCTCGGGACTGCATTTGCCGCTAAAGCCAGCCCTAAACCGCTTAAATACGTTGTTAACGTTCACCATTGCCTGCCACAACTTGTTCATCGCGGCGCCGTCGTAAGTTTTATGCGTTTCATCTTCTGCAAAGGGGATCGCCGGGTCAACTTCATTAGGCTTGGCGTAAATTTCCACATCAATGCCCATTTCAGGTAAAAGCTTCATTAAGTGTTCGTAAAAGCCGGCTACTGATAGCGATCTAAGCTCTATCGTTCCTGTTTGCCCTGCAGAATTACGCACTACCAGCAGGTGGCTTACAAAGTCGAATTCGATATCAAAACAACCACCATCATAAGGAATGCTGTTGGTTGTTAAGCCCCTTGCGCTTATGTAAAGGCTTACATGCCAGGAATGGTTTAGCCACGGCGATTTGCGTAGACGGATCTTGCCCACTATTTGTGTCCACAATTGGACTGTAGCAAGAGTATCGCCGTAATCAGAAAAATTAAGTTGTGGCCAGTGCGAATTCTTTATAGTTACAGCCATAGGTGCAGATGTTTTTGATCGCAATTTAGCTATAAAACAAACAATGCCAGCCGAAGGGTGTCATTAATGGCAAAGATCATATATGGATATCACGATTGAACAGGCAGAACTAATATCAAGCGCTGCACGGAAAAAAGCACAAGAGATTGGCGTGCCAATGAATATAGCCATTGTAGATGCGGGCGCGAACCTAAAAGCGTTTCACCGTATGGATAACGCGTGGCTGGGGTCTATCGATATAGCTATCAGAAAAGCTAAAACGGCAAGGCTCTTTGATATGGAGAGCGGCGACCTGGGTAAACTGTCCCAACCCGAAGAACCACTTTACGGTATCGAAGTAACTAATGGCGGATTGGTTTCTTTTCCCGGAGGCATACCGCTTAAAAATACAGCAGGAGAAATTGTGGGTGCAATAGGGGTATCAGGCGGCACGGTACAGCAAGACCGCGAAGTAGCATTGACAGGCGCGGGTGCCTTTGTTTAATTGCAGTTTTTTAGCTGGGATTCAACCGTCGTTACTGTTACCAAGCCCTTATCGTTCCCGAAGTTGTTATTGATATAGGTTAGCACTTGCGCAATCTCTATAGGCGCTAAACCGGATGGTGGCATCTGGTTTTGGTAGGGCTTTTTATTGATGATAAGCAGTTGGTTTGCACCGTTTTTAATAATGCAGGCCAGCTGTTTTTGGTTTTTGGCGAGAAATTCTTTGTCTGTCAATGGCGGCATCAACGCCGAAAGGCCTTCGCCTTTGTCGCCGTGGCAATTGCGGCAGTGTTGATAGTAAATGGCTTCACCCACGGTATAAGCGCGGCGGTATTCAATTTGTTCATCGTTCATGCATGAAAAGCACACGGTGGCCATTAGTACCGCTGATGCTACAAGCAAGCAATACCTCATTGCGCGATATGCTGTTCAGGCTCGGCCTGCAAGATTTTGATATCGGCGATCATCTTATCAACCTGTGCAGCGTCTGTACCTAAATAAGAGCCGCGGATGCGTTTTTGCTTGTCTATCAGGATAAAATAACCGTCGTGCACGTTTCCCTCGCGCGCTTCAACCATGTGTGCTTTGGCTAGTTTGTAAGTCGCTTCTTTTTGCCCCTGCAAAAACAACCAGCTTTTATTGTCAACGCCTAATTTGTCGGCATAAGCCTTGAGCACATTTACACTATCGTGTTTCGGGTCGATGGTATATGATACGATCTTAAAATCACCTGTGTTTTTAAAATCCTGGTAAACCTTAAGCATATTGCGGTGCATAACAGGGCAAATGCTGGGGCATGTGGTGAAAAAGAAATCGGCTACATAAATATTTCCGTCAAGGCTTTTGTTGCTAATGCTGTCACCGTACTGATCGACATATTTAAATGCAGGTATAGTCTGGTAAATGGTATCTGCAACCGTTTTGCCGTTAACCGTTTTTGACTGTACATCGCGGTTACCCAAAATAGGCAGGGTAGAGGCGCTTTGTGAACCAGTACAACTGTAAAATAATGCTGCAATAAGCAGCAGGTGTAAGATCCTTTTCATTATTTCTTAGGTTTCGCCAAAAATTGAGTTGATGACTTAACCGCTTCGGTGATCTGCGCGTCTATCTTATTCATCAATTGACTTTGTTCCTGCAGGTATTTCAACTTAGCATCGCCCTGATGTTTGGCGTTATTTGGGTCGAAACCGTGCATCCAGTTATCCATGGCCTCGTCGGCATCAGTCAACTTTTTGCTTTGCGCGCGTAGTTCGGTCTTTTTCACGGCAGAATCAGCCGCGTCAAATTTTGCGGTTTTAATCAGGCTGTCTATTACCATTTTATTTTCCATCAGTTTCTCTTCATCGCCCATCACTTTCTCGTGCTTGGTCATAATGGAGTCCATTATTTTTTTTTCTTCGGCCTTACGGTCGGCGGCGCTGTTGCAGGCCAGGAAAAACAATGTTGTTAAGAGTGTGGCTAAAAATTTTAAACGGTGTTGCATGGTAGATCAATTGTGAGGCAAATGTAACACATAAACAATTACCCCGCAGGTGGTGATGCATTGCTAGATGTCAAATTATTGCAGGTTGCAAGCTTTGTAAGAAATATGCTAATATTGAATTTTAAAGAACCGTTGAATTTAATAGCTGTTATACACTCATGAATCCATTTGATGTAGAGATCCCGATGACGGACAAACCGTTAACCATTAACGTTAAGCACCGCGAAGAATCTGATAACCAAACTTTCGACCTGTATTATTGCGGAGAATGTTGCGGGGTGATGTTTTGTAACGAGCATAACATCTGGATATATGAACCCCACCACCACCCGGCATTGTTATTAGACGAAGAACATATCAAACATTTGGGCCATTCTATTGGACAGCACACCAAGTGTTGAGCCTCGTCTAAATCCTCCCCAAACGTCAGGACTAATCTTTAGCAGTGCGGTTGCTTAAACCCCTCAAAAAATCTATTTTTGCGCTCCACACGCAGAAAAGATAAATGAAAGTATTAAAATTTGGCGGCACATCTGTAGGTAGTCCCGAGCGGATGAAAAAGCTGTTGGATATTGTTGACGCTAATGAGCGCCAGATAGTGGTATTGTCGGCTGTATCCGGCACCACAAACAGTTTAGTAGAAATAGGCCAGGCTTATCTGGCCGGCGATAAACCTAAGGCTGCTGCATTAGTTGCGGCGCTTAAAGCCAAGTATCAAGTTTTTATTGCCGAACTACTTTCAAAACCCGAATTTTTAGAAAGAGCTGAAGAAGTGATCGACTATCACTTCGGTTTGCTGGACATGCTGGCAAACGACCTGTTCACGCCGATAGAAGATAAGATCGTTTTGGCGCAGGGCGAGTTGCTGTCAACAACATTATACCATGTTTATTTACAGGAAATTGGCGTTCCATCGGTGCTGTTGCCTGCCTTAGAATTTATGAGGGTTGACGAAGACCACGAACCTATTGTTGATTTTATTACAGATCATATTACCCCATTGTTAGACAAACACCCTGACAATAAACTTTTTATTACACAAGGTTATATCTGTAAAAACGCGTTTGGTGAAATAGATAATCTGCGCCGCGGCGGCAGTGATTATACCGCTTCTTTAATAGGCGCCGCTATCCGCAGCGAGGAAGTGCAGATATGGACGGATATTGACGGCATGCACAACAATGACCCACGTATTGTTAAAGGCACGACACCTATCAGCCAGCTTTCTTTTGATGAAGCAGCCGAACTTGCGTATTTCGGCGCCAAAATATTGCACCCGCAAAGTGTGTTCCCGGCGCAGAAATACAAGATACCTGTACGCTTGCTTAACACCATGGACCCAAAAGCCAATGGTACATTGATCACTACTGATAGCGAAAAGAACAAGATCAAATCGATTGCGGCGAAGGATGATATCACCGCCATAAAGATCCAGTCGAGCCGGATGCTGTTGGCTTACGGTTTTTTACGCCGTGTATTCGAGGTGTTTGAACGGTATAAAACCTCTATCGATATGATCACCACATCGGAAGTGGCGGTGACGTTGACCATAGACGATACATCAAAACTAGGCGAGATCATCAAAGAACTAAACAAGTTTGGCACCGTAGAGGTGGATGTAAATCATACCATTATTTGCGTAGTAGGCGACTTTGGCGCAGAACAGCATGGCTATGCGGCAAGAGTACTAGAGGCCGTGAAGCATATCCCTGTACGCATGATCTCTTACGGCGGCAGCGATCATAACTTATCGTTGCTAGTACGTACCGAAGAAAAAGTAGAAGCACTTAGAAGTTTACATAGCAGGTTATTTTAAAGATGTTCACTCAGGATACAATCAACCGCTTAAAGTCGGCAGAAACCCCATTTTACTATTACGACCTGCAATTGCTGGATGATACCTTAAAGACTTGCAGAACAGCTGCCGACCAATATGGCTACCACGTTCATTATGCATTGAAAGCCAACTTTAATCCCAAAGTGCTGCAAGCTATACAATCGGTAGGTTTTGGTGCGGACTGCGTGAGCGGTAATGAGGTTAAAGCGTCAATTCAATATGGTTTTAGTAAGGATAAGGTTGTATTTGCGGGGGTTGGCAAAACAGACCGCGAAATAAACGCGGCTTTGGACCTGGACATTTTCTGTTTCAATGTAGAATCAGTACAGGAGCTATTGGTGATTAATGACCTGGCAGGGGCAAAAGGTAAAAAAGCGAATGTCGCCATACGTATAAACCCAAATGTCGATGCGCACACGCACCATTTCATTACTACGGGATTAGAAGAAAATAAATTCGGCGTAAACGTTTGGCAATTGCCCGATGTAGCCTTTACACTGCGCAATTGTGCCAACCTGAATTTAATAGGCATACATTTTCATATCGGTTCACAAATTACAGACCTGGATGCATTTAAAAACCTTTGCACACGCGTAAATGAGCTTAGCGACTGGTTTGCGGAACAAGGCTTCAATATCAAAGTGCTGAACGTTGGTGGTGGTCTGGGCGTAAACTATCATTCGCCCGACGAGGATAACATTGCCAACTTCGCCGCATACTTTAAAGTATTTAATGATTTTCTGCAAGTTAAGGCTGGTCAGGAAGTACACTTTGAATTAGGCCGTGCACTGGTTGCTCAGTGCGCCTCGCTGATCGCAAGCGTGTTGTACGTTAAAAATGGAAAGAAGAAAAACTTTTTAGTACTCGACGCCGGAATGACAGAGCTGATTCGCCCGATGCTTTATCAGGCATACCACCAGATAGAAAACTTGAGCCAGCAACTAATCACAACTCACAACTCACAATTCACTAACTATGATGTAGTTGGCCCCATTTGTGAAAGTACCGACTGTTTTAGAAAAGACGTGGAACTGCCTGAGTCGGTGCGCGGTGATCTGATCGCCATCCGCACCGCTGGTGCCTACGGTGAAGTAATGGCTTCGCACTATAACCTGCGCGACCAGGTACAAAGTGTTTACAGCGAATAAAAGAGGCTAAGCTCAGCCTTTTTTGAACTTATCGCTCAAGGCTTTAAGCATATCGTCGTTAACCGGTTTCGCGGGCTCTTCCTTCTTTCTGTACTGCTGCTGGTTCTGGTTATTTGGCCTATAGTTGTTTTGTCCGGCAGGCCTTTGCTGCTGCGGCCTTTGCTGCTGATTATTCTGCTGCGGTTTTTGTTGCGGTGCCGGTGTGCCTTCTGCTGATTGCGCTACGGGTTTTGGTCTTGCCGCCTGGCGTTTATCATTCCAGCGTTTGTATATCTGCTCTAATTTGCGCTTGGTGTATAACGGGAAATCGCCCTGCATCATCCACGAGTAGTAGCTAGGCTCAACGTCAAATACCGCCTCAACTGTTTTGCCCTTGTGCTTGCCAAAGTTAAAGGTCTCTTCACCCTCGGCGTTAAAAACCATGCGGCCCGCGAAATCAACCGGTTTATTGATGTTTGTAAACGTGTGCAAGCCGGCAACGTCGCTTACCACAGGTGTACTCTTATTTCCCTGGCGGTCTTCAAATTCCGTATTTTCATAACGCTCTATTTGGGCAAGTAACACTTCCATAGTCGCCCGGGTATCGGCTTCGGCACTATGGGCGTTTATCAAGTCTTTATTTAAGTAAAATTTATATGCTGCCTTTAATGTGCGTTGCTCCATCTGGTGGAAAATATTCTGCACATCAACCAAATGGCGGTTTTCCAAATCAAAGGCATGGCCCGCACGCAGAAATTCTTCCATCAGCATGGGCACATCAAACTTGTTAGAGTTAAAGCCTGCCAGATCCGCGTCGCCAATAAAATCTGCAATATCAACCGCTAACGCGTGAAATAAAGGCGATTCCTGCACATGCTCATCATAGATGCCATGTATCAGGGACGTTTCTATGGGTATTGGCATACCCGGATTTATACGCCAGCTTTTTACTTCTTCGCTGCCATCAAGGTTTAACTTTATAATCGCGATCTCTACGATCTTGTCAGCGCCTATATTGGTTCCCGTTGCCTCAATGTCGAAAAATGCCAGCGGGCGGTTAAGTTTCAGTTTCATCTGTCAAAATAGATATCGGGCAAAAATAGGATTAAAGCCGCACATTAAAATTAAAAGTTGCTGCGTGCTGTTTAAAAGTGTTATATTAAATCCATCAACCAGTACTGACCCCATGGACATCACAGAAGAACAGCAAGAAATAAAAAAGGAGTTTCAGCTGGAGCGCGTTATCCTTTTCAGCGATGCCATTTTCGCGATCATCGTAACGATAATGGTGATTGATATCAAGCTGCCCGAAGAAGCACGCAACCTTGCGAATAGCGAAATACCTCATGAATTTCTGCGGCTATTTATCAAACTAATGGCTTATGCTGCCAGTTTTTTCCTTGTAGCCAACTTTTGGATGCGGCACTTAAAGATATTCAGCTTTTTGCGCGATTACAATAAAGGCCTGGTAATCTTTAATTTGTTATTTTTATTCGCCGTGTCGTTGTTCCCGTTTGCGGTGAGTCTCATAACAGGTTCATTTAAAATGCACTCGCCCATATTTACCTGGGGAGTAAACATATACATTGGTGTTATTTTGTCTTCATTAATGACCCAAACTTTGCTAACCTGGTACATGGTAACCAACAAAGCCAAATTGTGTATCAACAATAACAATATAGACCGGATACTACAATGGAAGGCACAGCGTGTAAACCTGTACCTGGTGCCATTTATAGGTTTATTAGTCCTGTTCTTTAACTATTTTGATATGCAGCCCATTTTCTCTCTATATTCTGCAGCACTTATCGGTGTAGTGAATGCGCGGTTAAGAAGGGTTTACTATCCCAAGATAAAAACTAAATCTGATTAGCTGTTATTGCCCGGCCGCAGTATAATCTCCCGGAATAATAGATCCTGCGCGTGAGAAATATTTGTACAACGTTGGATCTTTTAACCTCACAACGATAACACCCTTTCGGCTGCTGGCATGCACCACGTAGCCGTTTTGCAGGTAAACGCCCACATGGCTAAATTTCTTTCCGTCAAAATCGAAGAAAACCAGGTCGCCCTCCTGTAATTCTTCTTCATACTTGCGTTTAATGACGTTGATCTGCTGGCTGGTCATCCGCGGTATATTAATGCCGTAAACCTGTTGTTCAAGCAGGTAAGCCAAGCCCGAGCAGTCGATGCCTTCTTTATCCAGGCCGCCAAAACGGTATGGAGTGCTGTACCACTCTTCAACAAAATTATATAGCCTGCCATTGGTAATATCGCTTTCATTAACACCCATAATAGCAGCATACTTTTCTTTGATGAAGCCTTGTGGCTTAACAACTTCGCCGGGGCTGCCTTTTAGCACGGCCTTTTTTGAGCTGCATGAGGCAAAGAGGAGTGAGGCGGCGAAAAGTAATAGCAGATAGCGACGGCACAATTTCATGGTTCTAAATTATGTGCTCTTAACGGCAAGTTATAGCCGATATTATTAACATATCAACATGGTGAACGGAGGGACGTAAACGGAGCGATATTTTAAAGGCAATAGTCTGTATACAACAAAACGGTTAACCTTTACCTCGCAACCGTTCGCCTTAAAGCTACCCTTTGATCATTCGCTGTATTTCATCAAGTTTCATCATGGCTTCAACAGGCGTAAGGGTGTTAACGTCCAGGTTATTCAGTGTGTCGCGGATCTTTACCAGGATGGGGTCATCGATGGAGAACATCTGAAGTTGCATAGCCTGCTTCTGCACTTTCTTCATACTCTCCTTTATATGCTCACCGCCGGTACGCTCGGCCTCCAGGCGTTTAAGGATATCATTAGCACGTGCCAGCACCTTTTGCGGCATTCCGGCCAGTTTAGCTACATGTATACCGAAACTGTGTTCGCTGCCGCCAGGTACCAGTTTTCGCAAGAAGATAATTTGCTGCCCTACCTCTTTGACCGTCACGTTATAATTCTTAATCCGCGGGAAGGTATTGCTCAGTTCGTTCAGTTCATGATAATGGGTGGCGAACAGCGTTTTCGCTTGCGCTGACGGGTGGCTGTGCAAATATTCGGCAATGGCCCAGGCAATGGATATGCCATCATAAGTAGACGTACCGCGACCGATCTCGTCAAGCAGTATCAGGCTGCGGTCAGATATATTGTTGAGGATACTGGCCGTCTCGTTCATCTCCACCATGAACGTCGATTCGCCCGATGTGAGGTTATCTGAAGCACCTACACGTGTAAATATCTTATCAACCAAGCCGATAGATGCCTCTTTAGCCGGAACAAAGCAGCCCATTTGTGCCATCAGCACAATTAGCCCTGTTTGGCGTAACAGAGCAGATTTACCCGCCATGTTCGGCCCGGTAATGATGATGATCTGCTGTGAATCTGAGTCCAGGAAAACGTCGTTAGTGATATAGGCCTCGCCGGGCGGAAGGTTCTTTTCGATCACCGGGTGGCGGCCGCCTTTAATGTCTATTACGCGGCTGTCGTTAACGTTTGGTTTTACGTAATAGTTCTTTTCAGAAACAGTGGCGAAATTCAGCAGCACATCCAGCCGGGCGATCAACTGCGCGTTAAGTTGTATTGGCTTGATATACTCCGATAGCGTGTATAATAATTCATTGTAGAGCGTTGTTTCCAGCGCGAATATCTTTTCTTCGGCGCCTAAGATCTGCTCCTCATACTCTTTAAGCTCAGGGGTAATGTAGCGCTCGGCGTTTACCAGCGTTTGCTTGCGGATCCACTCTGTCGGCACCTTGTCCCTGTGCGCATGGGTGACTTCCAGGTAGTAACCAAATACATTATTGAAAGATACTTTGAGTGATGGGATACCTGTCAGTTCTGCTTCGCGCTTTTGAATTTCGAGCAAATAGCCCTTACCGCCAAAGGCGATCTTTCGCAACCGGTCGAGTTCTTCATTTATACCTTCGGCCATTACGCCGCCTTTAGCAACAAGTACAGGCGGCTCGCTGTTTAGCTCCAGGCCTATTTTTTCGCAAATGGTGGTACATGGGTTTAGCTGCTCGCCAATAGCTTTCAAAGGGGCGTTATCGGTGTCGCTGCAGATCTTTTTGATCGATTCTATAGCAATCAACGCCTTTCGCAGCTGGCACACTTCGCGTGGGTTAGCTTTCTGCAGGGCTATCTTTGATATCAGCCTTTCCAGGTCACCTATCTGCCGTATGCATTGCTGGAACTCTTCGCGCAGATCAACATCGGTCAGCAAATGTTCAACTACATCCAAACGGTCTTTGATAGGTTTCAGCTCCTTCAGCGGCATCACTATCCAGCGGCGCAGCAGGCGGGCACCCATAGGTGTGCAGGTGTTATCGAGCACATCAGCAAGGGTAACAGCGTTCTCATTATGCGAACCGATAAGTTCCAGATTGCGTATGCTAAAGCGGTCCATCCACAAGTAGCGCGCTTCTTCTATCCGGCTTATGGCCGATATGTGCTGCAGGTTGCGGTGCTCGGTCTCATTTAAATAATGAAGTGCCACCCCCGCCGCCACAATACCCAAGTTGAGCCGCTCTATGCCAAAACCTTTTAAAGATTGTACGCCAAAGTGTTTTAACAGCGTCTCGTAAGCATAATCGCCGCTGTAAGGCCAATCGTCGAGGGTGAAGGTGTAAAACCTGTCGCCGAAAGTGTCTTTGAAGTCCTGCTTCTTTCCTTTGGGATAGATCACCTCGCTCGGCGCGAAGCTTTGCAGTAATTTGTCTACGTATTCGAGGTTGCCTTGTGCGGTTATAAACTCACCGGTAGAAATATCCAGAAAAGCCACGCCGGCACTATTCTTCTCAAAATAGATTGACGCCAGGTAATTATTGCGCTTTTGTTGGAGGATATTATCATTGGTGGCTACCCCAGGCGTAACCAATTCGGTTACACCGCGCTTTACAATGGTTTTGGTGGTCTTGGGATCTTCGAGCTGATCGCAGATGGCAACCCGCTGACCCGCCCTTACCAGTTTTGGCAAATAGGTTTCGAGCGAGTGGTGCGGAAAGCCGGCCAGTTCCTGATTACTTGCCGAGCCATTTGCGCGCTTGGTAAGCACGATGCCCAAAATACCCGCGGCTTTAATAGCATCCTCGCCAAAAGTTTCGTAAAAATCGCCCACACGGAACAGCAATAAAGCACCCGGATATTTCTGCTTTATCTGGTTGTACTGCTGCTGTAAAGGCGTTTCTTTTTGCGCGGACTTTGCCAAAAGTAAAATTGATTTTAAAGGCTAAAGTTAAGCCCTTTGCCGCGATTATGTTTCTTTGTTGAAAAGTTGCAATAATGTTAGTAAGCCGCCTTTTATGATGCCGTTCTGGCCAGGTATTTTTTTCGCAGCCATTCGCGTACGGGCTCGTCGTACAACTTTAAAGCGGTATATGCCAGAGTGACCGCGGATACCACCACCACAACTATCCATGGCCAGCCTTGTGCCAACGGTACCTTTTTGTCGACTACCCAGGCAGTAAAAATGTAGATAATAGGGTAGTGGGTAATGTAGATAGGATAGGAGATATCACCCAGGAACTTACATACCTTTTTTCCGGCCGCGCTTATAATGGTGCCGCTGGCGCCTATCCATACGATCAACGGGAACATCAATATCACACAGAATGACTCGTAAAGGCCATTGATCCATACGCGTTCGTGGCCGCCTAACCGCGGAACCAGGAATAAAGCCAGCAACAGCACACTGCAAATAGGGAAGGCATATTTTACATGCTTAACGAGGTTTAAACGGCATAACAGCACCCCGCCAAAAAACGGGAACATCATACGGGTGAGGCCTATCATTTGCTGCTCGTTGTTTAGCGCCCAGCCGCCTATCAGGTCGCCGGATTTGCCGGTTACCAGGTAATATACCATCCACGCTGCCGAGAGTATGACCAGTATCCATAGCAATAGTTTAGAGAATCGTCGCACGATCAGCCCGTACAAAATGTTGGCGATGTACTCAAAGTACAGGGACCAGCATGGGCCGTTGAGCGGGTGCATTTCCTGCCAGCCGCGTATATCTGCGGATATAGGTAACGGCAGCAGCGTAAAGCCGAACACCATTACCAGCAGCATTTTCCATACAGGTGTGCCGTTGATGAGCGGAAACAAACTGCTGCCCTGGAAATAAAACAAAGCGGCACCAACCATCGACCCGACGATTACCATGGGCTGCAGACGGATCAACCTGCGTTTAAAAAAGTCCCAGGTTGTCATTTTACCCCAGCGGCTGTCGTACGCGTAGGCCACTACGAAACCCGAAAGCAAAAAGAAAAAGTCTACTGCAAGGTAACCGTGATTAGGGAATAATTTATAATAATCGCCGCCGTCAAATGCCTCAAAGCAGTGAAATATCACCACCTGCAAAGCGGCAACGCCGCGCAGGCCGTCGAGTATCTGGTAATGGTTCTTGGTTTCAAAGTTGGCAGTGGTTGTGGCCATTGATGTGTTGGGTTATAAGTTTAAATTGGGTGATGGTAAATATAAAACATAAAGCGCTTCTACCAAGCTTTTCCGTACGCAGGATGCATCTTAAAAAGAAAATTTTGTGACATGATGCCGCGGGTGTAACATGAAACACTTTCCCTACCAAAAACTGACTTATTGGTATCTGACAAGAAATTGTCAGCATTATAAGATGCTGATAATCAAACTCGCATGATCGTGTCAGTGTAACTGAACTCGCAAAAAGATTTAAAAAGTGTTTCACCTGTTACAACGATGTTACACTGGCAAAATAGTGTCACCACCCGGTCGAATCGTGACATTTAAATGTTATAACATCTAATTTAAAGTTTTACGTTTGTGCCATAACTCACTAAAAGAACGATCATGAAAAAAATTACTTTAATCGCTGCTTTCGTTTTAGGCAGCATGGCATTATTTGCCCAAACTGCCTGGAAGAATGACAAAGCGCATTCTCACTTAAAATTTACCATTACACACTTAGCGGTGTCAGACGTTGATGGTTTGTTCAAAGATTTCGACGCGACTATCGTTTCAGCAAAACCTGATTTCTCTGACGCGAAATTCACACTGACCGCTAAAGTTGCATCTATCAACACAGAAAACAGCATGCGCGACAATCACCTGCAAAGCGCAGAGTTTTTCGACGCGGCCAATAACCCTAATATCACTTTCGTAAGCACAGGCTTAAAGAAAGTTGCTGCTGGTAAATATAAATTGATGGGCAACCTTACCATGCACGGCATTACCAAACCGGTTACATTCGACCTTTGGTACCGCGGTACCATCACCAACCCTATGAGCAAAAGCGACGACGCCGGCTTTAAGATCAGCGGTACTGTTAAACGCTCTGACTTTAAATTGGGCGATAAATACCCTAACGCTGTGATCAGCGACGAAGTAGTGATCGCTGCTGATGGCGAGTTTGCTAAAAGTTAATTTTAAGCGTCTACATATAAAAAGCCGCCTTGCGAAAGCAAGGCGGCTTTTTTTATTTTAATGAAAATGGATATCTAAAATATCAGAAATGTTACCACGGCGAAAGTGCGGTGATAATTAAAATAATGCTATTCCCAAATATTTACAATGCATTTTGTCAATAGATGTAAATTATCAGACATTTTAATTGTATTTGTGGCGTATTTAGGACTAAATCATAACTATTGATTAATTCTAACGCCGAAAGAACCGATTTTTTTAAATTTTAGAAATTATTGTAACAAATCTGTTATAAATAGTTTGCAATTCACTATCTTAAGGGCACTAATTGATTTGGCCTTTAAACTTATGTGCAAACCCCTAAAATTATCCTTGTTGCTCCAGGAGCAGATAGGGCAAATGCAGCCAACCGCAACGCCTTTTTCTTTTGCGCCCACTATCAATGATCTGCTAAGTATTGCCCAGATTTTAAATGTAGATGTTGTACAAATACTTCAACAAGCCCGCACTTCTTAGATAGAAGTGGCGGGGTTTTGACTACTAGAGAACCATACTAACGCTGTGATCAGCGACGAGGTAGTGATCGCTGCAGACGGCGAGTTTTCTAAAAGTTAATTTTAAGCATCTGCATATGAGAAAGCCGCCTTGTGTATACGAGGCGGTTTTTTATTAGAATGATAAACGAAACAAATTTTCTTTGAACTCTGAAACGATAATTGAATTGGTGACGCTCATTCGCCGCTGGGCTCGACACTTTTGTCTTAGCCACAAAAGTGTCCAAAAAGGCCAAGTCAGCGCAAGGCTTCTTTTGCCGCACAGGCCTTTGCCCGGCAAAATATTTTGCAGGCCCTCATCACACAAGCCCTCAGTGACGCAAAATATTTATCACCGAAGCTGCGCGCTGACGTTTGAACCTTGCAGATAAAAAAAGCGGTGGCCTCGGCAGAAAAGGCGGGCCGGCGTTGGCGTGTCCCGATAGCTATCGGGAGGCGTTTTAGCTTTTTCGGGCCGTAACCGAAAAAGCGTTAAGAAACGACAGGGCGGGCTGAAGCGTTTTTCTGCCTTGATTTTTTGGTTACTTTTTCATCTAAGGAAAAAGTAACAAAGCCCAGCGGCGAATGAGCGCAAAAACGATGTCTTGTGGGATGCCGAAACAATGCCGATTGTAACCCGGACGGCATGACCTATATTTTGAGGGCCAATGGTTTTTAATCAAAAATCTTCCCTGGGTTCAGTATATAATTCGGGTCGAACACCTGTTTGATGCCTCGCCACAGCGCAAAATGAACCGGACTATATTTTATACCCATAAACCCTTTTTGCACCAAGCCGATACCGTGCTCGCCGGATAGTGTGCCGCCAAGGCTTACTGTGAGTTCAAAAATCTCGCGGATACCGTCTTTAAGTTTTGTGTTCCAGTCGGCATCGCTCATATTGCCTTTCACAATGTTTACGTGCAGGTTACCATCGCCGGCGTGGCCGTAGCAAACCGACTCGAAACCATATCTCGCGCCTTTCTCTTTGATGCCTTTAATCAGTTGAGGCAAAGCCGCGCGTGGCACAACGGTATCCTCTTCTTTATAAACCGAGTTTGATTTAACCGATACTGCCATAGTGCGGCGCATTTGCCAAAGCTCTTCCTTTTGCGCGGCGGTGTCGGCAAATAAAACATCCTTACAATTGTAATTCTCCAATAAATTGTTGATCTGCTCGGCAGCGTCGAAAATTACATCCTGGTTGGTGCCGTCTACCTCGATGAGTAAAAACGCGCCTACATCATCCTTTAAGTCGAACGCTATACCATCGTTCTCTATCACCCATTCCACACCGCGGCGTTCCATAAACTCCAGCGCGGATGGTACAACACCGGCCCTGAATATAGCAGACACGGCAGCGCAAGCATCTTCATTGGTGCCGAATGAGGCCAGCATAAGTGCATCGATGGTAGGACGTGGTATCAGCTTAACCACTATAGCGGTAACGATACCCAGCGTACCTTCTGAGCCAATAAAAAGCTGTGTTAAATTATAACCTGATGAATATTTTAAGGTGTTAGCACCCGTCCAGATGATCTCGCCGCTTGGCAACACCACTTGCAAGTTTAAAATATACTCGCGGATGGTACCGTACTTTACCACCCTTGGGCCACCGCTGCCATGAGACACATTGCCGCCTATAAAGCAACTGCCTTTACTGGCAGGGTCAACCGGATATAGCAGCCCTTTTTCGGCCACGGCATCCATAAACGTTTCGGTGATCACGCCGGGTTCTACGGTCGCCTGCAGGTTCTGCTCGTCAATTTCGATAATGCTATTGAAGCGTTCCATCGCTATAAGCAATCCGCCGTTGACCGGTAACGCGCCGCCACTAAGACCCGTGCCCGCACCCCGGGGTGTTACGGGAATGTGGTTATCGTTGCACAGCTTTAACAATGCCGCAACCTCTTCTGCCGTGTGTGGCCTTGCTACCACCTGCGGATAAAAGTGCAGGTCTTCTGTCTCGTCATGGCTGTAGGGCTCGGTATCATCCTTACCGGTAAGCACAAACTGCTCGCCAACGATAGATATTATTTCTGTTAAAAGCGCGTCGCTTATTTGTTGGTAGTCGGTTTTCATTTGTTGTAAGTAATAGTAACAGAAGAGTATTTCACTTTTCCTTTAAGTGGAGGAGTTAGCTTTTTAACGCGCACCAAAATGGTTTTCGCGAAGTTAAACTCAGACTTTATCCGGTCTACAATAGCCTGTGCCACAGTTTCCAAAAGTTTGCGTGTGATCTTCATTTCTTCTTCGGCTATCTCATGCAAACGCTCGTAATTAAGCGTGTTAGACAGTTTGTCTTCTGTAAACGCGCCGTCAATTTCAAAACCCACTTCAATATCCAGCATAAAACGGTTACCCAGTTGCTGCTCCTCGGCATAGTAACCGTGCCTTGCAAAAAACTCGGCACCGTGCAGTGCTACTTCTATCATTTTTCAAAAGTAAATTAACACGGGCAAAATCGCCAATGATTATAAAGCTTTGTTAGATTTGCCTACCAACGTACACCAGTTATGGCCAGGACAGACCTTTTTGAATCGCCCGATTATTATTTAGTTGACGAATTACTGACCGATGAACATAAACTCATCAGGCAGTCGGTTCGTGATTGGGTTAAAAAGGAATTGAGCCCTATCATTGAAGATTATGCCCAGCGGGCCGAGTTCCCCAGGCACCTGATAAAAGGTTTGGCAGAGGTAGGTGCTTTCGGGCCGACCATCCCAACAGAATACGGCGGGGCAGGCTTAGATTATACCGCTTACGGCATTATTATGCAGGAACTGGAACGCGGCGACTCGGGGATCCGCTCAACGGCTTCAGTACAAGGTTCGCTGGTGATGTACCCGATATTCGCTTACGGTTCTGAAGAGCAGAAGAAAAAATATTTGCCAAAACTGGCGTCGGGCGAGATGATGGGCTGCTTTGGTTTAACGGAGCCCGACCATGGCTCTAACCCCGGCGGCATGACTACCACCATCAAAGACGCTGGCGACCACTATATTCTTAACGGCGCTAAGATGTGGATATCAAACTCACCATTCGCGGATATTGCCATTGTTTGGGCCAGGGATGATGAAGGCAAAGTGCGCGGGTTGATCGCGGAGCGGGGCATGGACGGTTTCAGCACGCCCGAGACGCATAATAAATGGTCGCTGCGAGCATCAGCTACCGGCGAATTGGTTTTCGATAACGTGAAGATCCCTAAAGAAAATATCCTGCCTAACGTATCGGGATTGAAAGGTCCGCTTGGCTGCTTAAACCAGGCACGTTATGGTATTGCCTGGGGCGCTATTGGCGCGGCTATGGATTGTTACGATACGGCCCTGCGTTACGCCAAAGAGCGGGTGCAGTTTGGCAAGCCGATAGCAGGTTTCCAACTGCAGCAGAAAAAGCTGGCCGAAATGATCACTGAGATTACCAAAGCGCAGCTTTTGGTGTGGCGTTTGGGAACGTTGAAAAGCGAAAACCGGGCAACGGCGGCACAAATATCCATGGCTAAACGTAACAGTGTGGAAACCGCTATAACCATAGCACGTGAAGCACGCCAGATACTGGGCGGTATGGGCATAACGGGCGAATACAGCATAATGCGCCACATGATGAACCTCGAATCTGTAATTACTTACGAGGGCACGCATGATATTCATTTATTGATCACCGGTATGGATATTACCGGTTTAGATGCTTTTAAATAGCATCTGTTTGAAAATGAATAGCGCTTTTATGAGCAATTGTGCAGCGTTATGTTATATTTGTTGTAACACTTGTTAATAATGCTCCTGACCCGCGCATTTCTATCCCCTTTTTATAAGAACGGTTTCATGCTGTTTTGCGGGATGGTGTTGGTGTTTTTAATAGCCGCCTGCGATAAACAGGCTAACAAATCGGAAGATTATACCCTCCAGTTTAAAAAGATTAGAGATAGTGCCGGCAAGATTGCCGTTAAAGATCCGCACAAAGCTTTACAGTACCTCGACTCTGGTTTCGCGACCATAAAAAATCCGACTTTCGACGACCGCTTCAGGGTAAAAGCAGATCATTTCTTTACCAAGCTAAAGTCTGACAGAAATTTTAGAGGGGCGTTAATGTCTGCTGATAGTATGCTTGATTTTGTAGGCACAAATGGCGGACAGCAAGCCCACCCGGCAGATTTTGCAGAGGCAAACTTTGCCAAAGGCGACGCTTTTTACGAGTTGCGAAACTACAATGATGCCTACCGCTATTACTTTAACGGGTACATTCACGGCAAAAAGTTTTTCGATAAATATGTGCTGTCGAGCTATAGTTATCGCATGGGTATGCTTACATATCAGCAGCAGCGGTTCGCGCTGTCAGCAACGTTCTTTAAAGAGAGTTTCGAGCAAGCCGAGCCATATACTTCAACCTTCCCGATCTTTTTTCGCAACCAGGAAGTTTTAGATAACCTGGGAATCGTTTACCGCGATATGGAGAAAACCGACAGCGCGCTTATCTATTTTGATAAGACGCTGGCCTACCTCGATGAAAATGCTGCGCGTTTTAAGCCGCAAGCAAAATCAATTGAAGTGGCTAAGGCCGTGGTTTTTGGAAACCAGGCAGATATTTATGTAAAAAGAGGGGCATATGATACTGCAGAGAAGCTGTATAAAAACAGCATCGCCATAAACCTCGAGACTACAGGTGATAACTCTGATGCTATGCTTACCGAGATTAAACTAGCCAAAGTTTATCGCGACCAGCACAGAGCAGAAGATCTGCAGCAATTGTTAGACAGCTTGCATACACAGCTTGAAGCCATCCCTGCAGAGAAAAAAACCGACGACAATAAAAAAGTAGAAGCCGACTGGTTCCTGCTCAAGAGCAACCTGTTCGAACGGCAAAATAAGCTTGACCTGGCACTGCGCTATAACCAGCGGTACAATCAGTTAAAAGATTCTGTAGCCGAGAACAGCCGCAAGATCAAAGAGATGAGCGTGACTGACAGCTTTGAAAATTACGATAAGCAAAACCAGATAGATACGCTTACACGCTACAACCGGCTGCAGAAAATATACTTGCTTGTTACAGTTTTGGCGGGCTTGCTGGCACTTGTTGTGATCTTTATGATCTACCGCAACTGGCTGCGCTCTAAGCGCGAAATAAACATCGTAAGCAACCTTAACAAGGAAGTATTGAAACAAAAAGGCGACCTGGAACAAACGCTGAACCGCCTCAATGAAAGCAGCCGTGAGAAGGATCGCATAGTTCACACCGTAGCACACGATCTGCGTAACCCTTTGGGTGGCATAGCGTCACTAGCCAATATCATGTCTGAGGATGAGCTGGACGAAGAGATGAAGGAATACGTAGACCTGATCAAAGAAACTGCCGACAATTCCCTTCAACTGATTAATGAGATTTTCGAGGCAACGGATGTTGGCATCGGTGTGGTAGAGTTATTACCTGTCGAAGTAAACTCGTTGTTGCACAACGTAGCGGAGCTGTTGCGCTTCAAGGCTGCCGAAAAGCATCAAAAGGTGATATTGCGCCAGTTGGCTATTGACCGCAACATTTGGGGCAGCCGCGAAAAACTGTGGCGGGTGCTAAGCAACCTGATGGTGAACGCCATAAAATTTAGCCCCGCGCATACCCAGATCATTTTAGAGGCGCAAGACATGGGTAAAGAGATAATGATCTGCGTTCGGGATAATGGTATTGGTATCCCTGCCGATATCAAACCGAAGATATTCAACATGTTTACAGAAGCGAAGAGGCTGGGTACAATGGGCGAAAAGTCCTTTGGCTTAGGCCTCTCTATCTGCAAGCAGATAATAGAGAAACACGGCGGCCGCATTTGGGTTGATGATAACCCCGGGGGCGGAAGTGTGTTCTGCATCGCCCTGCAAAAAGCGGTGTAACTATTTAGAACTTGCTAAAAAATCCCGGAACCAATACCCCGAGTCCTTCACCGTACGTTTTAAAGTATCAAAGTCGACATGCACTAAACCAAAGCGTGGATGAAAACCTTCGGCCCATTCAAAATTATCGGTAAACGTCCAGATGAAATAACCTTCTACGTTACAGCCTTCATTTTTGGCTTTTAACACCTGCGCCATATGCGATTGCAGGTAGGCTATCCGTCTATGGTCATGCACCCGGTTGCCTTCAACCTCATCCTTAAATGCCACGCCGTTTTCTGTAACCAGAATTTTTTTAACGCCTTCATAAGCGCTAAATTTTTTTACCATTTCATAGATGCACGGTGGATATACTTCCCAGCCCATCTCGGTTAATTCTACGCCGCGGTTTTTAGCATGCACCAGGCTAGCGCCCACATAGGGCGTAAAAAATGAATACTTTACGATCTCGCGGGTATAATTCTGCACGCCGATAAAATCAAAGTCAAATTTCATGGCCTCTTCATCGCCGGGCATCATTAACCGATCCAGTTTACGCAGAACAGGCACCTCTTTAACAGGGTATCCCAAACCTAATATAGGCTCTATGTATAAGCGGTTCAGCAAAACATCGATCCTGTTCGCCGCCGCGATATCGCGCGCGCTTTGGGAAAATGGTTCAACCAGGGACGATGAAAACGTAGTGCCTATTTGCGCGTCGTGTAATTTCTCCCTTAATATTCTGCCGCCCGCGGCCATGCACAGTACCGCGTGATGAACCGCCGGTAAAAAGTTGCGGATACCATTTCGGCCGGGTGCATGTATGCCTAAAAAATAACCTGCCCCTGCAAAAGCAGATGGTTCGTTCATTACCATCCAATGTTTTACACGGTCGCCAAAGGCATCTGCACAAACGGTGACGTACTCGCTAAACCACTTAATTATCTGCCGGTTGGTCCAGCCGCCATGATTTTCCAGTACCTGGGGCAGGTCCCAGTGATAAATGGTTACCCAAGGCTCAATACCTTGTTCAAGACAGTAATTTATAACGTTGTTATAATAGTCTATGCCCGCCTGATTAACTTCGCCGGTGCCTGCGGGTAAAATGCGCGACCATGACAGTGAGAACCGAAAATGAGGAATATTGAGTGACTTAAGGATATCGATATCCTCTTTATACCGATGATAAAAATCGCAGGTTGTAGTGGCTTTGTCGCCGTTCTTTATCTTGCCTTTCTTGCTGCTGAACACGTCCCAAACGGACGGGCTTTTGCCGTCGACGTCCACCGCGCCTTCAATCTGAAATGCTGCGACTGAAACACCCCAGACAAAATCTTCGCCAAACTGGTCCCTGTTTAACCCGGTCATACGTTAAGGCAAAGTAAGGCAAAAGGACTGGCTGGCCGCAATATTTTAGAATAAATAAAGGGAAGGGAGATATTAGTGCATAAATGCCGAACGCATGGTAGCCAGCATCAGCTTTTCGCGGATGGTATTAAAATAGCTGTAGATTTTGATGAATGGTTTCATGAGCTCTGATTTTAATAACCTAAAGTTACTGCCCGTATATGAAGTTAAGGCGCAGCCTGCATGAAGTTTTTGTTAAGCGATTGCTAATCTACATGCGTTGGGTAAAAGGGCTTCTCTATCGGCCCTTCATCACTTAACAATGTAGACAGCTCTTTCGACTTTAGCACTTTGTCGACCGTAGTTTTTTTGCCATTAACCCAAACTTTTTTCTGGATCAGCCTTATGCCATGGCTGTAATCGGCCCAGGTGTTTAAATGCCTGGCATATAAAGGCTGAATTGCTTTTCCATTGCTGATTCGATGCCACCCATAGATCACCACATGAAAGGTGCTGGTATCGTTATAGATCCGGTTAGATATGATCACGTCTTTTTTGTTGCCGCCGATCAAACTTCCCAAGGCAAACCTGCTGCCTGAACTGTCGCGCTGCGCTGTTAGCATGTTATTATGCTTTATGAATACAGGTACAGTGTTCATGGCCGGGCTAGGCGGTATGGGTAACGGTGATAATTTCACTTGCGACTGGATGTAAATTGTGTTTACCATTTTACGCGTCGGCAACATGCATTTCAACTTATTCGCAACCCGCTGTGCAAGGGCGGGTGTCATGGGGCAATAAAAAAAGTCGCTGTCTGTACCAATGGCAAGATAATCCGGCGCGACATAATATTCTATGCTGTTAAGTTTGCCATTAAAAGTCGCTGTGTCGGTTACTTTAACCAACTGCCGGTAAAACTGGGGGATGTTGCCCCTTTTAATCTCTTTAAAGATAGCCTTTTCCCGCTGTTCTAAACTGATAGCAGTATCGGAGATGGATGCCGCGAATTGGCTGCCGGTTAAAGCGTTGCCCGGTCTGTCGCGAACGTGCAGTTTCTGACCGAAAACGTAAACCGGTGCAAACACTAACAGAACAAATAAAAACTTCATTTTATAAACTCGATGTTGCGTTTTAGTCCGGCATATTTGGTGCGCTTCACCGCGGAGTTTTTAAAAACCTTTTGAAAGGTGTCTTCTGTAATTTCGTGCCAATCCTGCGCAGTCATTCCTAACAGTTCTTCTTTCGGCTTAAAAGCCGGCTCTATATGCTCAATAGAAAATTTGTTCCATGGGCATACCGTTTGGCAAACATCGCAGCCAAATGCCCAGCCATCCATCTTATCCTGAAATTCTGCAGGTATCTCATTTTTTAATTCGATGGTGAGGTAGGATATACACCGGCTGCCATCTACCACCTGCGGCGCTATTATGGCTTCTGTAGGGCAGGCATCCAGGCAGCGCGTGCAGGTGCCACAGTGGTCAACGGTAGGGGCAATGTCGTATTCAAGATCCAGATCGACGATCAATTCGGCCAAAAAGAAAAACGAACCCGACTGCTTATTGATCAGGTTGCTGTTTTTGCCTACCCAACCCAAACCCGAACGTTTTGCCCAGGCTTTATCCAGCACAGGGGCAGAGTCTACAAAAGCCCGACCCCCAACCTCGCCAATTTCTTCATTGATCACTTCCAACAGTTCCTTCAGCTTCTCTTTAATAACAGAATGATAGTCGGCACCGTAAGCATAACGTGATATTTTAGGGGCGGTTGGGTCTTGCTGTAAATCATTTGTGTAATAATTCAGACCCAGTGAAATAACTGACCGTGCACCGTCTACCAGTAACCGGGGATCTAGCCGCTTGTCGAAGTAATTCTCCATATACTTCATTTCGCCATGCATACCGGCGTTAAGCCACGATTCAAGCCTTGGCGCCTCTTCCTCAAGAAAATCTGCTTTGGCAATGCCGCAAAACATAAAGCCCAGCCGCTGTGCGTGTTCTTTAATTAATTGGCTGTATTGTTGGCGCTTATCGGGCATTTATACAAAGATACAAACTCGTTAAATGATACAACCACACGATGTACAGGTCTTAATTTAAAAACAGATTGCCTTGCATGCTGTTGTAATAAAAAACTGACCACAATGCTGCAATTTATAAACGACCTGCCCGAAGATATAGTGGGCATCCATGCCGTTGGCGAAGTAACGAAGGACGAATACGAAAAAGTAGTAATTCCGCGAATTGAAGAATTAGTTGCCAGGCAGGACAAGATAAAATTTATGCTGGTTTTGGAAACCGACATTCAAAAGTTTACGCTTGGCGCGTTATGGAACGATGTGAAACTTGGCATCCAAAAGTTCACCAAGTGGAACCGCATAGCCATTGTAACCGACCAAAAAAGTGTGGAATGGTTTACTAACACTGCCGGCCTGCTGATACCAGGCAAAACCAAGGGCTTTACCCTTGCCGAACTGGACAAGGCCGTGAGCTGGATATCTGAAGACAATTAAAAATCAAAAATTATGAATACGGAAAATAGCAATAACCCCGATCCAAATAATAACCAGATCGCGGATACCGATAGCGGGAAGAAAAGCGGTGACACTTTAAACGAAAACACTGGTGCCGATACCGAAATATCAAAAGGCACCGAGCCAAATGTACAGGATAAACCTGATGAAACGCGTGTGGAAACAGTAACGCCGGGTTTTGAGAAAGGTGATGCTGGCGCACCTGAAGAGGATAAACCCGATGCCAACAAAGGTCAGAGCGGCAGCGACACGCCATCTTCTAACAAAGGACAAGGGCCATTAGGGGAAAACTTGTAGATGTGCAGATGTGTAGATGTGTAGGTGTGTAGGTGTGCAGTAAATTTTAACTGCTAATGTTAGCCGTTATCCATTTGCACATCTGCACATTTAAAATTTGCACATTATATTAATTGCACATTTAAAAGCTACCCCTAACGTTATTTCCAAACGTTTTTGTGCTCCAGTAACCGCTATCCAAAATACGGCGTACGGTCATCAGCGGGTCGTTAGCGTCGCGTTTTTCTGCCAGCTGGAACGCCAGTTTAAAACCGCGTTTGTGCAATTCAGGTAATCCCTGCTCGTTCCATAAACCAAATGGGTAAGCAAAGTATTTAACCTCTTTACCGGTTATCTCGGCCAGTTTTTTTGTCGGCTTATCTATTTGTGTTTCCCAATCCTTACCCGCAAATTTCTTAAAGTTATGATGGTCCCAGGTATGGCTGGCTATAACGTTGCCCTCGTCGCTTAATTGCTTGATCTGCTCTTTGCTCATATAATGCGGGCGACCGATAGAAACCGTCATGATAAAGAACACGCCCTTAAAACCATATTTTTTCATTTCGGGGCGGGCAATGGTAAACTGGTCTACATCGGTATCATCAAATGTAAGCATGATGGGCTTTTTCGGTAAAGCCGCGCCGTATGCCAGGTAATTGTATAGCTGGTCGGGCAAGATGGTGTGATAACCGCTGTCTGCCAGCATTTTCATATGGTCTTTAAAGGCCTGTATCTGAACGATATAATCCTTAGCGCCTTTCGAGTCGGTTGCTTTCCAATCCCGTATCTGGTGATAACAAACGATAGGCACCTGCGCGCGCGACATTATCGTTGCTTTTGAAGCAATGGGCCCTCCCGGCGACTTGCTTTCAACAGTGGTTACTTCTTCTGTCGATGTGGTTTTGGTAACGGTTGTTGAAGTTGATTTATCACTGTTGTTTGATTTGCAGGCAACTGTCGCCAACAGGCATAGGGGTAGGATAGATGACAATAATTTACTCATAAATAAATTTTTAGTACCGGCGAAAATAACGTTTTTGCTATACGGAGTATAAGTTGTTAATAAGTATTTGCGGTGTTAAAGGTTGGTTCTATCGGTTCACCAGATCCTGATAAAGCGCCAGAAATTCACCAAGGTCGCGCCCGTCTATCAAGGCGTGGTGCACATGTATGGAAAGCGGCATCGTCTTTTTTCCATTGGTGTCTGCGACTTTGCCGAATGATATCTTAGGGCAGCTGTCTTTAAATGCGAATAATCGGGCGTGTGAAAGTGCGGTAAAATCTATCCAGGGTAAGGCAGAGAATCTTATAACGTTTTCGGCACTTGAGCGCTGCAGATCTGTTTCCGTGGCAACGCGCTTCATTACCTTTCCTGCTTCAGTATTAAACTCTTCAAAAGTAGGGTAGTAAATAAAATCGCCGAACCCAAAGGTGCCGTTATCGCGCGCCAGCGCAGAGCCCGCATCTATACGGTCGAAACGGTAGAGCTCATCATCTAATATCCGTAATTTGAAAGCTTCTAACTGGTTGGAAGCAACCAGGCATTGGTACAGGTAATAAAGAAAAAAAGATGTACCGTTCGCCTTGCTGTATTGATATGCTCTAGTGCAATCTATGGTTACCGTCACGCCGTGATAAGGCTCTTCAAACTGCTTAAAGAAGTGAAAGTGTTCTCGGCGTTTCCAGTTAGATATGTCAACTTTATGTTTCATCTGTACTATTTGTCATTTACAGACATTGAATAAGGGTAGTCTGCCGGTTTTATTCCACGTGTTTTATTAGGCTGCGGCGACATGCTAAAGTTTACGGTCGCGCCTTTCATTAATCCGCTGTGGCTTAGCCAGTTTAAATCGTAAGGCTTACCGTTATAAGAAACTGCCCCGACATATCGGTTGATGCCATTATTTTGCGGCGCGTTAATGGTTACAATTTTACCGTTCTCTAAATGGAGGCTTACCTTCTTAAATAACGGCGCGCCCAAAACGTACTGATCTACCGCAGGACAAACAGGGTAGAAGCCCATAGCCGAAAACACATACCAAGCCGATGTTTGGCCGTTATCTTCATCCCCGCAATAGCCGTCGGGTGTTGCTTTGTACAAACGGTTCATGGCCTCACGCACCCAATATTGCGTTTTCCAGGGCTCGCCCGCGTAGTTATATAAGTAAATGATGTGTTGCGCTGGCTGGTTACCATGCGCGTACTGGCCCATGTTCATGATCTGCATTTCGCGTATCTCATGGATAACGCCCCCGTAGTAACTATCGTCAAATACTGGCGGGAGGATAAATATCGAATCGAGTTTATTTACAAACTTTTCGCGTCCGCCCATCAAATTCATCAAACCGTTTATGTCATGAAAAACCGACCACGAGTAATGCCAGCTATTACCTTCGGTGAAGGCATCGCCCCATTTAAACGGGTTGAATGGCAACTGGAAGCTGCCGTCTTGATTTTTGCCGCGCATTAATCCGCTTTGCGGGTCGAACAGGTTTTTGTAATTCATTGCTCGGCTTTTATATAAAGCAAGCTCTGCCGCGGGGCGATGTAAAGCCTTGCCAAGCTGGTAAATGGCAAAGTCGTCATAGGCGTATTCCAGGGTACGGGCCGCATTTTCGTTTATCTTTACATCGTAAGGCACATAACCTAATTCGTTATAGTATTTTACTCCATAACGGCCAACTGCGGATATCGGTCCCTCGTTATTGGCGCCATGCAGCAGGGCTTCATACAATTTGTTGATGTCATATCCGCGGAGACCTTTCGCATAAGCATCAGACACAACAGATGCCGAGTTATTGCCCACCATAATATCCGCATAACCCGGGCTCGACCATTCGGGCAGCCAGCCGCCTTCTTTGTAATCGTTGATGAGCCCTTGCTGCATTTCATTATTGATAGAAGGGTACATTAGATTTAAGAAAGGATATAATGCCCTGAACGTATCCCAAAACCCTGTGCCGCCAAACATGTAGCCGGGTTTTACCTCGCCGTTGTAAGGGCTGTAGTGAACTATCTGATTCTTAGCATTTACCTCATACAGTTTGTTCGGGAAGAAAAGCATCCTGTAAAGGCACGAGTAGAACGTCCGCATCTGATCTATGGTGCCGCCCTCAACCTGCACTTTACTTAACGTTTTATTCCAAACCGCTTTAGCTTTTTGTTCGGTAACATCGAAGCTATCGTTAGCTAATTCTCGATTCAGGTTTAGCTCTGCCTGCTCGAAACTGATGAATGATGATGCAACTTTTAAGTGCACCTGCTCACCTTTACTGGTCTTGAAGCCAATAATAGCACCGGCGTGATTAACAGAAAGTTCAAGCGAGTCGTTGGCGGCTATGTTTTTGCCATTAGTGGCGTGCTTAAAAGTGAAAGGCTTATCGACATAGATCACAAAGTAATCTTTAAAGTTGGTAAGCTTACCGCGGGCATAACGGGTAGAGTAACCGATTACCTTTTGCTCTTTCGGGATGATCTTGATGTAAGAACCTTTATCCAGCGCGTCGACAACTATGAATGAGCTGTCGGTTTTAGGAAAGGTAAACCTGAACTGCGCAGCGCGTTCGGTTGGTGTAATCTCTGCGGTAACATCATGGTCAGCGAGGTAAACGCTGTAATAATATGGCTTCGAAACCTCTGCCTTGTGGCTAAACCAACTGGCGCGATCGTCCTGGTTAAATTTCGCTTTGCCGGTTACCGCCATTATCGCAAACTGGCCGTAATCATTCATCCACGGCGAAGGCTGGTGCGTTTGCTTAAAGCCACGTATCTTATCAGCGTCATAAGTATACATCCAGCCGTTGCCCATAACACCCGTTTGCGGCGACCAGGTATTCATGCCCCAGGGCAGGGCGACAGCAGGGTAGGTGTTACCGTTTGATAACGATGGTTTAGACATGCTGCCCATCAAGGGGTTGACCCATTCAACGGGGTCTGCAACTTTTTCAACCATTTGTGCAAAGCAGTGAAAGCCGGCAAGCAATAACGGCAGCAATGATATTTTCTTCATAGGTGTGATGATTAGAACAAAGATGGGTTGCCGCCCGTGCGGAACAAACCCAAGTGTTTGTATGCAAAATCTGTAACCTCGCGGCCGCGGGCGGTACGCATCAGGTAGCCTTCCTGTATCAGGAATGGCTCATACACTTCTTCAATGGTACCCTCGTCTTCGCCAACCGCGGTTGCAATGGTTTTAAGCCCAACTGGTCCGCCTTTAAACTTATTTATAATGGTAACCAGTATCTTGTTGTCCATTTCATCGAGGCCGTGCTCATCTACGTTTAACGCGTTAAGCGCATATTTCGCAATCTCGGGATCGATACTGCCGTTGCCTTTAATCTGGGCAAAATCGCGCGTGCGGCGAAGCAGAGCATTAGCGATACGGGGTGTGCCGCGGCTGCGGCGGGCAATTTCAAACGCGCCTTCTTCGGTGATTGGTGTGCGTAAAATATCTGCGGAGCGTAACACAATTGTCGTCAACAATTTAGCGTCATAGTATTCGAGCCTCGAGTTGATACCAAAGCGCGCACGTAAAGGCGCGGTAAGCAAACCCGAGCGCGTGGTAGCACCAACAAGTGTAAAAGGATTAAGTGTGATCTGCACCGAGCGGGCGTTGGGGCCGCTCTCCAGCATGATGTCAATCTTAAAGTCCTCCATGGCGGAGTATAAGTACTCCTCAACCAATGGACTTAAGCGGTGTATTTCGTCAATAAAAAGAATATCGCCGGGTTCCAGGTTTGTAAGCAGGCCCGCCAGGTCGCCGGGTTTGTCCAAAACAGGACCGGATGTGATCTTAATACCCACGCCCATTTCATTTGCGATAATATGCGAAAGAGTAGTTTTGCCTAATCCGGGAGGACCATGCAGCAGTACGTGGTCAAGCGCTTCGCCACGCTGGCGGGCTGCCTGAACAAATATTTTAAGGTTTGCTAATATTTTATGCTGACCGGTAAAGTCCTCGAATGCCTGCGGCCGCAACACTTTTTCAATATCACGCTCTGCCGGACTGAGGCGCTCCCGCTCAGGGTCGAGATGCTCATTCATTGATAACGAAAGTAAATAAATTTGTGGATGTGCAGATGTCTAATGTGCAGATGAAGCAATTAGATCCAAATTGCAAAGGTCATTTGCACATCTGCACATTTGGCACGCGCACATTGAACCTATCCTTCCGGGTATTTTCTGAAAATGCTGTTGATCTTCATCTGAATTACCCCGAAGAAGGCTTCGCGGAAAATGCCGGTCGACATTTTGGATGTGCCCTCGGTGCGGTCTGTGAAGATGATTGGAACTTCCACCAGTTTAAAGCCGTGCTTAATGGCGGTGTATTTCATTTCGATCTGAAATGCGTAACCCACAAACTTGATCTTGTCGAGATTAAGCACGCTAAACACGCGGCTACGGTAGCAAACAAAGCCGGCTGTAGAGTCGGACACATCGATTCCTGTAATGAAGCGCACATAAACCGAAGCGAAATAACTCATCAGTACGCGGCTCATTGGCCAGTTCACCACGTTTACGCCCTTTATATAACGCGACCCTACGGCCACATCTGCCCCTGATATGCAGGCATCGCGCAAGCGCGTTAAATCGCATGGATCGTGCGAGAAATCGGCATCCATCTCAAAGATATAGTCGTAATTATGAGCGATAGCCCACTTAAACCCATGTATGTATGCCGTACCTAATCCCTGTTTGCCTGACCGTTCCTCGATAAATAATTTATGCGGGAACTCGTACTGCAGATTTTTCACAATATTACCCGTCCCATCCGGAGAACCGTCATCTACTATCAGCAAATGGAATTCAACGGGCAAAGAAAAAACCTTGCGGATCATCCGCTCGATGTTTTCTTTCTCGTTATAAGTGGGAATAATGACTAAGCTGTCGGGCACAGATGTAATTTATTATTTAAGGCAGATTAAAAAAAGCCGTCCGTTAGCTAACGGACGGCTAATATCATAAAAATCGTAATTTTTTCGAAGTTTATCGGACGCCGTGCATCATTTTTTTCAAGAAGCCCGAGATAACAAACAAGACGACAGATGCCAGGCCGGCAAGACTCACGAATACCATAAAAAACTCATAGAGGTTATGAATAGTAAAACCGGCAAAAGTAGGGTAGTGAATGTCTATCTTCTCTTTTGCTAGTAACGCGATCTGCTGAGCAGTGGCGGTAATTTTACCATCAAGTACGCCTTTAAGGTCAATACCGTTTTTAGCCGCGAATTCGTATTTGTCGCCGGTTGCAGGGATGATAGCGCCTAGCGTACCTGCGAGTGCATAGCCCGCAGCGTTACCTAAAAACCAAACACCCATTAATAAAGACGAGAATCGCTTAGGTGCAAGTTTGGCAACCAAAGACAGCCCGATAGGTGATAAACACAACTCGCCTAAAGTGTGGAACAAATACATGATGATAAGCCAGATCACCGCAACCTTGCCTGTATTGCCAATAGCTTTCATCTGTATAGCGATAATGTAGTAGCCAATAGCAAGCAATAACAATCCAAGCGATTGTTTAACCGGTGAGATCGGCTCCATGCCGCGTTTTTGAAGGAATAGCCAGAGGATACTAAATGGCAGGGCGAACACAACTATGAATAGCGAGTTGGCATTTTGCACCAGGCTTGGCGGCATTTGCCAGCCGAAAACGTTCAAGTCTGTTTGTTTATCGGCCACGAAAGTTAAAGACGAACCTGCCTGCTCAAACGCCGACCAAAAGAAGATCACAAAGAACGCCACGATATACAAAACAATGATCCGGTCGCGCTCTACTTTGGTAATTGACTTGTCTGTCAAAATCAATATTGCCAGGCTTATACCTGCCGCGTATATAAAAGGGTAAACCCAGCTCTTAATAGGGTTAGGGTCTGCCGATAGCACGTGTATGCCAAAGAATAAGGCGATCATGGTAATTGCGACCGCGATTATCGCTGTGGTAGAGAAGTTTGCTTTCTCAACTTCGCCGGTCGGACTTAGTGTGCTGCTGTTACCTTTAGGCCGGGTGCCTACGCCATTGCCATCAGGATCTACAACATATTTGTTTTTAAGGAAGATAAACATTACCGTGCCTAAAAACATTGCGGCACCCGCGGCCAGGAAGCCCCATTTAAAGGCTTCAACCACACGCATTTCGCCATGTTTAACGTCACCCAGTAAAGGGCAAATGGTCATCCCTAGAAATGCGCCAACGTTTATACCCATGTAAAAGATAGTAAATGCTGAATCGAGGCGTGAATCGCCTTTTCGATAGATCTGCCCAACCAGGGATGATATATTGGGTTTAAAAAAACCGTTACCAATAATAATTACTGCCAGCGCTCCCCACATGATCATTTTTGCCAGGTCGACATTCCCGGTATAGGTGTAGCCGCTTAAAAAAAGCAGTAACTGGCCGCAGCCCATGATCATACCGCCAAGGATGATACAACTGCGGTTACCTAAAAATTGGTCGGCAATGTAACCGCCAAGCATGGGGGTAAGGTATGATAAACCTAAAAAGCCACCATAGATAATTGCCGCGTCTTTATCAGAAAAATTAAGGGCGTTAACTAAAAACAGTGTGAGCAAGGCCCGCATACCGTAAAAGTTAAACCGTTCCCACATTTCTGTAGAGAACAATACGAAAAGACCCTTAGGGTGGCCTTTTTGCGGTGTAAGGTTACTCGCGTCTAACGCAACAATATCTGGTTCGGTACTCATATATCAAGTGTAAAAATTTTTCTAAAATAGGATATTTATAACAAACCGAAATTTAATTCGGATTAGCAGATGTTAAACGTCCCGATGTTTTGGTTTTTCTGCAATCTGACTAGTTGCGCCGTCCGGCCGAAAGGCGGTCGCGTTTGGCTTCGTTCCGTGGATCTGTCATGTCATCTGCGGCAGATGCCCCGTTTCGCATGTCTATGTTGTCTTTGAAAGCCCATTTCCCGTTAATCAGCTGGTAGGCATCGTAGCTAAGGTCGGGGCCATACTCGTCATACTTGCCTTCCATGCCTTTGGCCGGTGGCACCAGATGGTCAAATACAATGGTTGCCTTTTCGGGCAGATACTTCAGCATCATTGATACCTGCCGGCTGTATTCAAATATTACACGATCGGCAGGTTTGCCTTTGCCATTAAATACCGGGGCGCCAAAAACAGGCTTGCCATCTTTGAAGCTCAATACATCTATCACCTTTTTGGTGGTCTTTACATTGTTGCCCTTCCAGCCTAATAAAACGTAATAGGGTTTTGCCTGGCCAACCGGTACAATGGTGTAATATTGGGCACCGTACCATTGCGTGTTTGACGTAACCGTGTCGCGCGGAGCTTTTATAAACGGCGTATAATCTGCCAAAGGGAACAGTTGCAATTTGCCCGCAGTGTTCATTTGTACGGCACCATAAAAGCGGTAGCTGCCATCTTCATTCATCACATGCCAGCTAAAAATGCGAAACTTATTATCTGGCGAGTAAAGCGTAGTGATACTTTTCACTGAGTCGAACCGTAAGTTATAGGAACCGGGCCTGTTAAGTGTTTTAACCAATGTTCTGATGAAGGTGTAATTGGCGTTTTTCCGTTCAACATCTACAGTGTCGTTCACCATTTTTTTGCCAAGGTAAATGAGACTATCCTGGTATGTAGTAACAACTGGTTTGATTCGCCGTGTTACCTGCGCTACACTCAGTAATGGCATCAATACAGCCAGCCAAATGAATAAGCTTTTCTTCATCAAATTATTAACGCAAATTTTCTATAACCATTGCGCTTGCACCGCCGCCACCGTTACAAATTCCGGCTGCACCATATTTACCGCCTTTTTGCTGTAACACGTGTAACAGCGTTACAATGATACGGGCACCCGATGCACCCAGCGGATGGCCTAAAGCCACGGCGCCGCCGTTGATATTTACAACGTCGGGCGATAATTGCAGTAACTGGTTATTGGCAATGGCCACTACAGAGAATGCCTCATTTATTTCAAAATAATCGATGTCGCTATTTTGCAAACCTGCGCGCTGTAGGGCCAGCGGGATAGCTTTTGACGGGGCCGTGGTGAACCACTCGGGCGCCTGCTGGGCGTCCGCGTAAGATACTATGCGCGCTAAAGGCTTAACATTCATTGCTTCTGCTCGCGTTTTGCTCATTAACACCAATGCAGCCGCGCCGTCATTCAGGGTTGATGCGTTTGCGGCGGTTACGGTACCTGCCTTATCAAATACAGGCCTTAAGCCGGGTATCTTGTCATAATTTACAGCAGACGGCTCTTCGTCTGTATCGAAAATGGTAACGTTGCCTTTCCTATCCTTTATTTCGATCGGCGCTATCTCTTCTTTAAAAAAGCCTTGTGCTTGGGCATGCTGCGCCCGTTTATAAGAGTCGATGGCGTAGGCGTCCTGGTCTTGACGTGATATTTTGCAATCTGTAGCGCAAAGTTCTGCGGCGTTGCCCATGTGATAGTCATTATACACATCCCACAAGCCGTCTTTAACCAAACCATCTGTGATTTGGCCGTGGCCTAAACGATATCCGTTTCGGGCTTTGTCCAGATAATATGGCACATTACTCATGCTCTCCATACCGCCGGCAATGATAATATCTTGCTGCCCTAAGGCTATGCTTTGCGCCGCCAGCATAATTGCTTTCATTCCTGACGCACATACTTTATTCACCGTGGTGGCAGGCAAATCTGCAAAGCCTGCAAATTTTGCGGCTTGAGTGGCTGGTGCCTGGCCTAAATTGGCAGACAGCACATTGCCCATGTATATTTCCTGTATTTGTTCGGGCTTCAAACCCGCTTTTTCTGTAACTGATTTGATAACCGCGCCACCTAATTGCGTAGCCGACAGTGATGATAAGCTGCCGCCAAAGCTGCCTATGGCAGTGCGCGTGGCTGCGACTATATAAACTTCTTGCATTGGTTTTTTATTGGGGTGGCAATTTACAGTTTTTCACCTGTAAAGATGAACTCACAACCGCCGTAACACAAGTGTTTTAAAGTTTGTTACTTTTGTTTAGTTACAACAATGGCAAAACTTCCACAGTCCAGGCAAAAGGCAATATTGCGCAAATACGCGGTCAATGTAAAGTACCTTATGATATTGGCGAGCATTTGCTTTATTGTGCTCACCTTGCCAAAGCAGGCCAAGTTTAGGTATGAGTATGAAAAGGGTAGGGTGTGGAACCAAAAAGACTTGATATCGCCATACAGTTTCGCCATTCTAAAAACTCCGCAAGAAATAGATAACGACCGGGCTGCAGCGCTTAATACCGTTAAGCCAATTTATCAGCTAAATGAAGACGTAAAGCAACAGCAGACAGATGGTTACAAAGGTGATTTTGAGATTAAGTGGCACGATGCAGGCTTTAATGAAACACTCAAGCAACGGTATTTTACGACCGGTTTAAGCCTTCTCGGGAGTATTTATGACAAGGGAGTCCTCTCTCTTAATTCCAAGTACCAGCAGCGCTCGGCAAACTATCCCATTACGATCCTGAACCACAATGTAGCTACTGAACAAAACACTGCCGAACTTTTTACAAAGGATAAAGCACTTGCTTATGCGGAAAAGGAACTAAATGGAACAAAACTTGACAAGGCTTTTTTGCTTAACCTTTTACAAAATCGTGTTCAAAACAATCTTTTGTACGATGATAAGCTAACTAACCGGTTGGAAAAGGATGTGCTGGACGGTATTTCTACCACGCACGGCATGGTGCAAAAGGGTGAAGTGATCGTTATCAAAGGCGTTGTCATCAACAATGATATCTACCAAAAACTCGAATCGTACAAACAGGCTTTTGAAGACAATGCCCGCAGCAACGGCGACAGGTATCTGGTTATGCTGGGTCAGTTTTTGCTGGTCGCGGTAGTCATTACCTTATTAATCGTTTTTCTTTACCTTTTCAGAAAAGACATCTACTACGATAATCGCCTTGTCGGTCTGATATTGCTGGTGATAACCGCCATGCTGGTTACGCTGTCGCTAGCTATACGTTTACAATTCCCCAATTTGTATTACATACCATACTGTATTGTCCCCATCATTATCCGGATATTATTTGATACAAGGCTGGCGCTGAACATACACCTGCTGGTGATCTTGATAGCGGGTTTCTTTGTACCCAACAGCTTTGAGTTTGCTTACTATGAATTAACAGCCGGAATGGTGTCTATTTACAGCATCAAAAACCTTATCCGTCGAGAACAATTCCTGTCATCGGCTTTGCTTATTACCTTAAATTACTTCGTAGCATTTTTAGGCATATCGTTTATTCGCGAGGGTAATTTTGCTACGATAGACTGGTTCGATTTCTTTCCGTTTATCGTGAGCGTTTTACTTACGCTGTTAGCTTATCCGCTCATTTACGCGTTCGAGCGTGTATTTGGCATTACATCAGAAATTACACTTATCGAACTCACTAATACCAATGCACCGCTGCTTAGAAAACTCGCTTTCAGTGCTCCGGGGACGTTTCAGCATTCGTTACAGGTAGCAAACCTTGCCGAAAATGCCATTTACAGTATTGGCGGTAACGCGTTGCTGGTTAGGGCAGGGGCTTTATACCACGACATTGGCAAACTGGAAAATCCGTTGTTTTTTATAGAGAACCAAAGCTCGGGCTTCAACCCGCACGATAAACTACCTTACGAAGAAAGCGCGCAGATCATCATCCGCCATGTAAGCAAGGGAGCAGATATCGCGCGCAAAAACGGCATCCCCGAAGTGGTCGTCGATTTTATTCGTACGCATCATGGCAACACCCGGGTAGATTATTTTTACCAGTCGTTCCTAAAAAACTACCCTGAGAAAGGTATTGACGAAAATATATTCCGGTACCCGGGACCGATACCATTTTCTAAAGAAACAGGTGTGCTTATGTTGGCCGATTCTATAGAAGCTGCATCGCGGTCTCTTAAAGAACCCGATGTGGCGTCCATCAGTAACCTGGTAGATAAGATCGTTAGCTATAAGCTAGACCAGGGACAGTTGAACGACAGCAATATCACCCTTAAAGACTTACAAACCATTAAGGACATCTTTAAAAAGATGCTGATGAGCATCTATCACGTGCGGATAGACTATTAGTGTAAAATTTATTTTGCCGCCCTTTTCGTTTTGCTATATTTGCACTCCCAAAACGGGATGTTTATTATTTGGTGAGGTGCCTGAGAGGCCGAAAGGACCAGTTTGCTAAACTGGCGTACGGGAAACTGTACCGAGGGTTCGAATCCCTCCCTCACCGCAAAAAAGAAAGGCTGCACAATGTGCGGCCTTTCTTTTTTGGTGACTAATAATGTGAGAAGTCTCTATTTCTTTTCCGCGATGCAAAAACTAAGTGCGCTGCAAAGAGTATGGTAGCCATTACTTTCTCCAGCAACAGTTATGCTCGCGACAACGCTTAAATGGGTATAATACCTGCTGCGGCTTACAATGTGCTTAGTAAGAATCTAGTTATAATTAACTGTAGCTGAATAGACATACTATTACTGTGTATTTAGTAGAATTTATTAACTTCGCAAACTTTAAATCATAACATCTTACTTGCTCATAACCCCAAACGAAAATTTTCAGATTTACTTGTAGTGAAAATAAATTCTTCCAAAATATCCAAATTGATGAGCATAAGTAAAATTTGAGTTCACAGCATTATAGCAGCGTAGGAAAGCTCCAATTGTAATTAAATGAAAACTAATAGGTCATATATAATTGCCGAAGCAGGTGTTAATCATAACGGGGATGTAAACATAGCTCTTCAGCTTATTGATGAAGCTAGTAAAGCAGGTGCAGATTGTGTGAAATTCCAGACATTCAAGGCTAGTCAGATTGTTTCAAAAAATTCGCCTAAAGCGAAATATCAGCTTCTGGTCACAGACCCGAAAGAATCGCAAGCGGAGATGCTTAAAAAATTAGAATTGGACTTAGATGCGTACAAAATACTTATAGAACGCTGTAAAGAGAAAGACATAGATTTTCTTTCCACTCCTTATAACAAACAAGATGCAGATTTTTTAGAAGATCTTAACGTTACGGGATATAAAATTGCATCCGGGCAACTTACAGAGATACCGTTTTTAAAATATGTCGCAGCGAAACAAAAAACTATGATCATTTCTACCGGAATGGCAAACATGGCAGATGTTTTTTCTGCTGTTGAAGCTATTCGCGAGACTGGTAACGATGATATAATAGTTTTGCAATGCACCACCAATTACCCCTCAAAAATTGAAGATGCAAATATTTTAGCCATGGATAGTATCAAAGTGGCCTGTAAAGTAAGAGTAGGCTATTCAGATCACGTCGAAAATAATTTTGCCTGTTATGCCGCAGTTGCTTTAGGTGCAGAGATCGTTGAAAAACATTTCACTCTGGACAAGAATATGGAAGGGCCCGATCATAGCTCTTCCCTTAATCCTGAAGAATTTAAGGAACTTATTTACTGTATAAGGCAGGTAGAGCAATCTTTAGGAACAGGCTTGAAGGTTCCATCTGTAATAGAAAGGGATAATATTTATGGTATGAAGAGGAGCCTGGTAGCTTTATCTGATTTGGCGGCAGGAACTGTGCTCGAAGAAAAACATATCGGTTATAAACGGCCGGCGAATGGATTAAGCCCTAACATGGTAGACGATATCCTCGGTAAACAATTGCTTACTGATGTGAAAGAAGACGAAGCACTTCAATACAGCGCTATCAAATGGTAGATCGCACCATAAAAGTTATCAATTCAGCAGAAACAACTCTGTTAGACTTGTTCATTGCCAATGCCGGATCTTCTCTTCAAACTTTCCGATATTTTCAAAGCAGACCTTACACTGTGTTGAATAATCATATAACAACGTGTTTATTGATGGAAGGAAATGAGCCTGTTGGATATGGGCATTTAGATAAAGATCAAGGCCAAGACACTGTTTGGTTGGGTATAGCCGTTTCAGAGAAACATAAAGGTAAGGGTTTAGGAAAACGGATTATGAATTATCTGATAGCCAGCGCTAAAACAAATCAAATTGCCAAACTTAAGCTTACGGTTGATGATACCAACATTGCAGCAATCCATTTATATCAAAAATTTGGTTTTAAAGCTGCAGGTAATGTTAAAGATAGTTGCTTATTAATGGAACTTGAAGTCTCACATGCATAATATCTATATTAGTTCACTGGCATTTCTGGGAAACACTCCTGAAAACATCATCCAAATAGCTAAAGAAAATGATTTTGCTATTGAATTCAGTTCAGGAATGCCGTTCCGAGTCGATATGTCAGAGATTTATGAAAATGCGGCTATCAAAAGAATGCCGCATAATTATTTTCCCGCTCCGGAGGTTCCGTTTGTTTTAAATCTTGCAAGCAAGGATGACGCAATCAGACAACGTTCTGTCCAACATTGTATTGATGGCTTAAAAATGTCAAAGAAATCTAATGCACCCTTCTTTTCAGCGCATGCCGGATTTTGTATCGACCCAAATCCCGCAGATCTTGGAAATCAGCTTAAAGTTGATATCCAATTTGATGTAAATCTTCATAAACAGCTTTTTGTTGAATCCGTTAAACTCATTTTGTCGGAAGCCGAAAACTTAGGCGTTGATTTCCTGATCGAAAACAATGTTATCACCAGATTTAACTTAACAAGTGAGGGTAAGAATCCACTTTTGTGTTGTGAGCATAACGATATTGATTGGCTTTTTACAGAATTACAAAACAACAGGTTTGGCTTGTTATTGGATACTGCGCATTTAAAGGTGAGCTGTGCTACTCTAGAATTAGATTTAAATCTGGAAGTGGACTCGATAAAAACATTTATTCGCGCTGTACATCATAGCGATAATGATGGCACTACGGATACTAATATGCCTGTTAGTCAAAGCTACTGGTTTCAAAAGTATATGAGCCGGTTTAAACAAATTGCTCATGTGATTGAGGTAAAAAAGATATCTATAAACGAAATAAACGAGCAAATCAAACTATTAACTCAATGGATGTTAAAGAATTAACAGTACAGTGTGACCAGAATATTAAAAGTGCCCTTGAAGGTCTGAATACCACGGGATTGGGCATACTATTTGTAACTGACAATAATAATATTTTATCCGGCATAATTACAGACGGTGATATAAGACGCGCCCTATTAGCAGGTAAAGAACTTAGTTCTGCAATTAAGGATGTGATGAACCTGGACTATACTTCACTTCCTGTCGATACCGACAACAGCGTTATACTAGACGCTATTACAAATAAAGTTAAGATTATTCCTTTAGTTGATGTGGCTGGTAAACTTGTTGATTATGCTTCTATCAACAAGATAAGAAGAATATCAGTTGCGTCGCCTCTACTTAATGGCAATGAATTGGCTTATGTTACTGACTGCATTAAGTCTAGTTGGATATCATCTCAAGGAAAGTACGTACGCGAGTTCGAAAAAATTTTTACTGATTATCATGGTGGAATGCCTGCCCTGGCTGTTAGCAATGGTACGGTAGCCTTGCACCTTGCACTTGACGCCTTAGGCATTACCAAGGGTGACGAGGTGCTCGTAGCAGATCTTACTTTCGCCGCATCAGTTAATTCGATAATATATACCGGTGCTACGCCTGTATTGATAGATATTGAACCTGATACCTGGAATATAGATTTAACTAAGGCCGAGGAAAAAGTTACAGCAAATACTAAAGCTATTATGCCTGTACACTTATATGGGCACCCTTGTGATATGGATGCTGTTGCAGCCTTTGCAAAAAAATACAATTTATTAGTAATTGAAGATTGTGCAGAGGCTTTAGGAAGTTTTTATAACGGTAAACCTGTAGGGGTTTTCGGTGATGTTTCTACTTATAGTTTTTATGGAAACAAAACAATTACTACCGGCGAAGGTGGAATGGTTGTCTTTAAAGACTCTGCTATTGCAGAAAGAGCTGCCATGCTTAGAGATCATGGTATGCAAAAGACCAAAAGATACTGGCATGCAGAGGTTGGTTACAATTACAGATTAACTAATATACAAGCTGCTATAGGTGTGGCACAATTCGAAAAAATTGACGAATTTTTAGCGGCTAAAAGACATATCGCCAAAACCTATAACCAAACACTGGCTAGGAGCCCTTATTTTCAGATTCCGGCAGAGAAAGAAAATACCGTTAATTCTTATTGGCTTTACACATTTCTCGTTAATGAATCAGCTCCATTTAAAAGGGAAGAACTAATGGAGTATCTAAATAATACCGGCGTTGAAACAAGACCTGTATTTTTTCCAATGCATCAAATGCCACCTTATTTAAATTTTGGAAAACCAGAAGATTTAAAGGTTTCTATCCACGTGTCTGAATGTGGTATGAGTTTACCTTCTTCGGTAAACTTAACAGACATAGAGCTTAATCATATTTGTAATTCGATAAACGAGTTTGTAAAGAAATTTGAATAAAATGAAAATATTGATAATTGGTCTTGGTTCTATGGGGAAACGTAGAATAAGAAACCTCAAAGCGTTAAATATTTCAGACATATGCGGTTTTGACCAACGTGCCGACAGGAGAAAGGAAGCAGAAGATTTATATGGCATCAAAACCTATTCAACATTTGAAGATGCTTTAGCTACAAAGGTTGATGCACTTGTTATTTCTGTCCCGCCCGATATCCATCATGTTTACATGAAGCACGCAATAAAAGAGCAATTGCCTTTTTTTGTAGAAGCAAGTGTAGTCGATGACGATATGGACAGCATTATTAAAGATGTTGAGCAAGCAGGCATACTTGCTGCACCATCGTCAACAATGACTTTTCATCCGGCCATTAAAAAAATAATGTCGTTTGTTACTGAAGGAGTTTTAGGAAAAATAACAAACGTAATCTATCATTCAGGACAATATTTACCAGATTGGCACACCTATGAAACAGTAAAGGAATTTTATGTGTCAAATAAATCTACCGGCGGGGCGAGAGAAATTGTCCCTTTTGAACTTACATGGTTAGTTAAGCTTTTAGGGTTTCCTGCAGCTGTTACCGGTTTATTCAAAAAAACGATTGAAATAACCGGTGCTGAAGAAATAGATGATACATACAATGCGTTGTTTGATTATGGATCATTTATCCTTAACCTAAGTATAGATGTTGTTTCAAGGCTTGCTACGAGGAAATTACTTATCAACGGGTCTGAAGGTCAATTACAATGGGACTGGAACGATGATTATATAACGGTTTACACACCCGATCAAGGTAGTTTAAAACATCATTTCAGCTTAATAGATGCTCAAGCGGGGTACAACAAAAACATCACAGAGCAAATGTATATCGAAGAGATGGACGCATTTATTCAATCGATAAATCAAAACCGGCCATTCGTTAACGATTTGAGGCAAGATCATAAAGTCTTAAAACTTTTATATGCATTAGAGGAGTCTGGTAATAACGCTAAAACTGTTAAAATAGAGTGGTAGGTATTTTATTTACAGCAAGGCTAGGTTCAAGCAGGTTATCTAAAAAGCATTTATTTGAGGCGAATAGCCGCACTTTCATTGAATGGTTGACCGGGCGCTTCGCCAACGAGTTTCGGACGGAAATTGAAAATGGCGAAGTTAAATTGGTTTTGGCTACATCCAGCGAGCCGGAGAATACTGCTTTTGAAAAAGTATTGAAACCATTGGGCGTCGAAGTGTTTTATGGAGCAAATTCAAATATTCCTCAGCGGCATTTAAGTTGCGCGCAAAAATTTAACATGGATCAAATCATTTCGATCGATGGAGATGATATTTTATGTTCAACATATGCGGCCCGGCAAGTTTTTCAGGCATTTGTAAATGTTACATCCGCCGACATCATAGAAGCGGTCGGTCTTCCGCTTGGAATGAATTGTTCCGGCTATACAGTGGCCTATCTTGATCAATCGTTAAAGAACTACAAGCAGGAAAAAAAGATTGAAACCGGGTGGGGACGCGTCTTTGTGAATCCAAAAAAGGAAGTTATAAGATGTGGAAATTATGATATATATGATAAACTGCGTTTAACACTTGACTATGAGGATGACCGAGTGTTTTTTGCAACCGTTATTGATTTTTTTGGAGATAAAATCCTTGATATCAAAGATGAAAAATTGATTGACGGTATTAAAGCGAACAAATTTGATGAGATAAACAATCATCTATTCGATATTTATTGGGACAATTTTAATTCACTAAAAGCTGAAGAGCAACGCGAAGCGTGATGGAAAACGAAGATTACAAAAGAAAATTAAATAGTGTAATACCGGGTGGGGCACATACCTACAGCAGGGGCGATGACCAATATCCAAGTAATGCGCCTGCAATTTTGGATCGCGGAAAAGGAGCCTACGTTTGGGACCCGTCGGGTAAAAAATATTTGGATTATGGAATGGCCTTGCGAGCCGTAACATTAGGATACGCCGACGAAAATGTGAACATGGCCGCTTTTGCACAAATGGAAAAAGGCGTTAACCTTACCAGGGCAACCACTTTAGAGCTTGAGGCTGCCGAGACGATGGTTGGTCTAGTTAAAGGAGCTGACATGGTTAAGTTTGCAAAAAATGGATCAAATGTAACCACAGCCGCAGTTAAAATTGCCAGAGCTTATACTGGTAGAAAATATGTATGTGTGCCTAAACAGCAGCCATTTTTCTCGTTTGATGATTGGTTTATAGGAACCACGCCTATTTTAAAAGGTATCCCGGCAGAACATCATTCTACAACACTGGTTTTTGAATACAATAACATCGCATCCCTGGCGGCATTATTTGATGCACATCCGGGTGAAATTGCTGCTGTAATTATGGAGCCTGCCACTACCTTGCTTCCAACAGTATGCGAAATTGATGGTAAGCAAACTAATTTTCTTAAACAAGTACAATCGATATGTAATAAAAATGGCACTGTGTTTATCATTGATGAAATGATTACCGGTTTCAGATGGCACCTAAATGGTGCACAAGCCTATTATGGTATTGAACCAGATATTTCAACCTTTGGCAAGGGAATGGCAAATGGATTTGCAGTAGCGGCCCTTGTTGGCAAACGTGAGCTTATGGATGTAGGTAGTATTAATAAGTTGGGCTCTGAGCGCACATTTTTACTTTCTACTACTCACGGGGCAGAAATGTGCGGTTTAGGCGCATTTTTAGAAACAGTAAAAACTTACCGAGAACAAAATGTTATTGATCATCTTTGGAATTTTGGAGAAAAGCTTTTCAATGGCATCAATCAAATTAGTGCCGGTTTAAATATCAAAGATTTCTTTTACATGGATGGAAACCCTGTCTCCATGAACTACGTTGCAAAAGATAACGAGGGTGCCGTCTCTTTAGGATTTAGAACCCTATTCTCACAAGAAATGATTAAGAACGGAGTGCTTATTCCTTGGATAGCCCCAAGCTTTATGCATAGAGAAGAGGAATTAGATTTTACGATGGACGCTGCAGAAAAATCACTTAAAGTCGTTAAACAGGCTTTGAATGAGGGCTTGGAAAAATACCTCGTTGGGCCGTCGATCAAACCGGTTTTCCGTCAATTCAATTAACAGTATTAAAGTAGATATCTCCTATATTCAATGTTTTCTGTAAAAGACAAAGTTGTAGTTGTTACCGGGGGTAACGGGCTTCTGGGTCAGCAAATAGTTATGAGCTTGAGAGCAGAGGGCGCTACAGTAATCAGTGCCGATATACATTTCAATAAAATAACGGAAAACGATGTAGTTGTTGATATTACTAATAAAGACACTATCGAAGAATGCATTGCTTCAATTTATTCAAAGTATGGCAGGCTTGATGGCTGGGTAAATAACGCTTATCCCAGAACTCAAGATTGGGGTAATAAATTGGAGGATATTGCTTTTGAATCATGGAGAAGTAATGTGGATATGCACTTGAATGGTTATTTTTTGTGCTGCCAGTTGGTGCTGAAAGCAATGAAACAACAAGGCTTTGGTTCCCTTATCAATATGTCATCAATTTATGGACTGGTTGGTCCGGACTTTTCGGTTTATGAGGGTACAGAAATGACAATGCCCGCTGCATATGCGGCAATAAAAGGTGGATTGACTAATTTAACAAGATATCTGGCCTCATATTACGGTCCTGCTCAGGTACGGGTGAATACAGTGTCTCCGGGAGGGATTTTTAACAACCAACCAACAGAATTTGTGGCAAAGTATGAATCTAAAGTGCCGATGAAACGAATGGGAAGCCCAAAAGATATTGTGGCGGCAGTGCATTACCTATTGTCTGATGAGGCGTCATATGTTACGGGCCATAACTTGATAGTTGATGGTGGGTGGAGCGTAATTTAATATTGAATTACAAACGATAGTTATGGGGTTTACTTCAAAGCTTAAAAAGCTTGTTCCTGCCTTAAAGGCGAAAGATACCATCGATGAAATGACAGTTTGTGATGTGCTGTTACTTTGTAACGATGCGGACAGGGGCGACTTAAAGTTTGGGCTTCCATATTCTAAACTGTTAGACTCCGTTCAGGAAGATCTTACCGCAAGAGGTTATAATTGCAAGCAGTTTGCACCTCCGTTGTCAACTATTGTAGGAGATTTGGCTTGGGCAAAGCCATATTCGGCCACCAGGCTTTTTTTATCAGTTTATCTTTCCGGCAAACTAAAAAACCTGTTTAACAAGATATCCAATAAAAGCACACTTCCTGCAGGTTACGCTGAGAGATACATTTATAAAAAGGTGTTAGAAATGACAAGGCCTCAAATGGTCATTGTAATTGGTGCTCCTGCGGCACTTTGTCAAGAGGCAAGGAAACTAAGCATTCCGGTAATGGAATTGCTCCACGGAATTGGTTATGTGGGCATTAAATGGAATTGGGATAAGGAACCGGTAGGAAATCTGCCGACACATATTTTATCTCTTGACCCTGTAAGTTCAGAGTCATTTTCACCATTAAAGGAAAAAGGCATCCAAATCATTGAAATTCCACACCCTTGGTATATTAGATTTAATGAGGACGCGGAAAGTCAGGAAAATATCGACCCTAAATGGCTAGAAAAACCAACCAGCATTCCTAAAGATAAAAAGATAATTCTGTTGTCACTAACCTGGGGTTATGATGGGGATCATGGCCCTTATGATCATTTTGCTAATATTCTACCCAATGGCCTGATTTACGACGAAGTCTTACAAGTTATTAGAGAGACCAGAGATGATGTGTTTTGGTGTATCAGACGGCATCCCGTCCAATCAAGAAATAAGAAATATGATTACCAAATACCTTTTCTTAATCAACTCGTCGCTGAATGTCCAAACTGCGAGTGGGAGGAAAGCACCAATAGTACGTTGCATTCGATTCTGCCTGTATGCGACGGAAACATTGCTATGTTTAGTATGACGGTTTATGAAGCTGCCGCAGTAGGTGTAAAATCATTGATGCTTTGTCCCACGGCGATGGAAGGCAATATTAATGGCGATTTTTTTCCGGATCTGGAAAAATCGGGTTATTTGATCAAAGCTGAACCGAATGTTGAAGTTATTCGCAAGTGGGTTGCAAATGTTAAAAAGGGTAAGCCTTTTTCTTTTACTAACTCCACTGCGGAGAGCTGGAATTCTTTACTTATGGAAATGAAACCTAAAAGATTGACCGAGAGATAATGGTTAAGAAACTGATAAAATCCTCACTTTTTAAATCTGCGGGAATATACGGAGGCACCAATATCATCAATGCTGCCATACCTTTTTTAATGATGCCGATATTGACCCGCGCGCTTAACCCGAGTGATTACGGTGTTGTCGCAATGTTTAGTGTTCTGCTAAGTTTTACCGCGCCATTTATTGGCGTATCTGCTAACGCAGCTATAGGAAGGCAATATTTTAATAAAGATCAGGTTGATTTGAAGGTTTATATTGTCAACTGCTTTTTGATATTATTTGTTAGCACGTTTGTTGTCGCAGTTGTTTTTCTAGTTTTCGCAGGGCCTATAGCCAAACTCTCGGAATTTCCCAAAACATGGATTTGGTACGTTATTTTGACCTCTTTCTGTACGTTTATAAGTTCCATTACTACAACTCTGTGGCAAGTTCAATCCAAATCGATCCCATATGGGGTGTTTCAAATTTCTAATACATTTATCAACGTACTTTTTAGCTTAGCTTTTGTGTTATTATTAAAGTGGAGTTGGCAGGGCAGGATACTTGCACAGGTCTTTACCAGCATTATTTTCGCTGTTATATCCATTTACATCTTATATAGAAATAAATGGTTCAAATTTGAATACAACAAGCAATATTTTAACAACGCGTTGCAGTTTGGCATGCCTTTAATTCCACACACGTTAGGCGCAGTTATCATGACAATGTCAGATCGTGTATTTATCACTAAAATGGTAGGGCTTAACGCTACCGGTTTATATGCTGTTGGATACGCTTTAGGCAATATAATCGGCTTTGTTGAAAATTCTTTTAATCTTGCATACATACCATGGTTGTACGATAAACTGAATTATGTTGATTACCAGTTCAAAAGAAAAATTGTAAAATTCACCTACCTATATTTTGGAATCATCATTTCTCTGGCGCTCATAATGTCATTTATAGCACCTTATTTCTTAAGTTTTTTTGTAGGAGAAAAATTTAAGGGAGCGACAATCTTTGTATTTTGGATTGCAATGAGTTTTGCCTTTAGTGGGATGTATAAAATGGTGGTAAACTACATTTTTTACACCCAAAAAACCGGTTACCTGGCGTGGATCACATTCTCTAGCGCGGCGGTAAATTTGCCTTTAAATTATTTTCTTATTAAAAGGTATGGCGCTGTAGGCTCTGCGATGGCTACCGCTTTTGTTAGCATTTTCTTTTTCGTACTAACCTGGATCTTGTCTAATAAGGTTTATAAAATGCCGTGGCTTTTATTTAAGAGAGTTCCGGTGGCTTAACGTCCGGTGTCTAAAAATTGCATTTTTAAATTTATAACGCAATGATTTTGTTATCCTATCTTTTCAAATCACTCGTTATAGGTAGCCCGCATTTCTTTGGGTGCTACTAAGGTCATATTTCGCGACCGCCTACGTCCTTAATTGCTTTCAGGATCGACTATTAAAGCTGACTTTTATAAACCACAGGCGTTTAGCGCCCCCGATTTTTGCAAAGTCATCAGCACAAATCCCGCATAGCTAATCATATTTAGCAATTACTTTATGACGCTATTATAATCTCAATGGTACAAGTTGGTTGTTTTTTATAAATATTATTTGAGCCTTAGCCACGAATAACGGCGTTTAGTTAGCCGTTATTTTTATAATAATGAAAAGTTATTTAATCTGGAGTAAGCATCATTTAATGAGGTAATACTTAAAAATTTAAATTTCAGACTTAAGAGCGTTTTATTAGATTTGCAAACTCATTTAGCGTTAACAAAATTTATTAATGAGCTTCTGGAATTAGGTTTCTTTAAATGCCTGACATAAATTATCCTAAAAATTTTGAAAGCAAAGACGAGATCTCTTTCAAAGAAATTTTCGCGAAACTGAAGTTGTTGAAAATCCGCATTTTAAAAAGCTGGATCACTATTTTTATCTGTGCATTTATATTTGCCGGATTGGGGTATGGATACTCCCTATTAAAAGGTAAAAAATATGTAGCTACCACAACTTTTGTCTTGGAGTCCCCGGAAGGCGGCGGTAGTAATCTGGGCCAATTTGCCGGTATTGCTTCTATGGCGGGGCTGGATGTAGGCGGAAACATTGGCGGCTTATTTCAGGCCGATAACATCCTTGAACTCTACAGGTCAAGAAAGATGTTAAAGGAAACTTTATTGAGTCCGCTAAAAAGTGACACATCTTCTTTAATAGGCGATAGGTTTGTAAGAATTAACCATTGGGAAAAGCTTTTGAAATCAGATTCGGTATCTGTGAACTTTCGCGATGCATTAAATCTGGATAGCTTACCACCTAAAAAACAGGTTGTGCTTAACAGGCTCATAACAGCTATGGCATCTAATATTGATGCGAAGTGTTTAACGGTTGATAAGCCAAATAAAAAAAGCAGCGTGATTAACATTTCTGTTAGTTCCACAGATGAAATTTTTTCAAAGGAATTTAATGACAGGTTGGTTGAGAATGTCAACAATTTCTATATAAAAACTAAGACGTCTAAAGCCCTACAAAGTGTTACGGTCTTTAAACAACAAGCAGATTCTGTAAGGAACATTTTAAATAGTTCTTTATATAATGTTGCTGCTGTTACAGATGCAACTCCCAATCTAAATCCTACTAAGCAGGTTTTACGTGTCCCTATTCAAAGGTCACAGGTTAACGCCGATGCCAATAAAGCAATGCTGGCAGAGATGGTTAAAAACCTGGAAGCGTCGAGAATGATGCTACGGCAAGAAACTCCATTAATTCAAATAATTGATAAACCGGTTTATCCGTTGCAGACCGTGGAGCTTGCTCGGCTTTTCGGAGTGATATTTGGATTCATTATAGGTATTGTATTTGCCTTGGTTTTAATAAGTATAAGATTTGTGTTTACCGATATTCTAAAAAATGACTGATCATAAAATTGCTGTTATAGGGCTTGGTTATGTTGGACTACCTCTTGCTATTGAGTTTGGCAAACTTTACAAGACAGTAGGCTTTGACATTGACCAAAGCAGGATTAATGAATTAAACAATGGGTACGACAGAACCAAAGAGGTTGAAGATAGCTTCCTTTCAGAACTGTCGGCTAAAGATTCATTGATAACCTTCTCATGTGATATTTTAGATATTAAACATTGTAACGTTTTTATTGTAACAGTTCCTACGCCTATCAATACATTTAAAGCGCCGGATTTAACCCCTTTACTGAAAGCATCAGAGATGTTAGGGAAGGTGTTAAAAAAAGGTGATATAGTTATATATGAGTCAACTGTCTATCCCGGTTGTACAGAAGAGGACTGCGTGCCGGTCTTGGAAAAGTTTTCTGGTCTCAAATTCAACAGTGATTTCTACTGCGGTTATTCTCCGGAGCGGATCAATCCGGGTGATAAGGTAAACACCCTAACTAAAATCAAAAAGGTTACTTCGGGCTCCAACGATGAAGTTGCCGAAATAGTTGATACTTTATATAAAAGTATCATTACTGCCGGAACGCACAAAGCGTCCAGTTTAAAAGTTGCCGAGGCTTCTAAAGCGATCGAGAACGCCCAGCGTGACATAAATATTTCTTTTGTAAATGAGTTGGCGCTCATATTTGATCGCATTGGCATTGATACATCTGAGGTAATTGAAGCGGCCGGTACAAAGTGGAATTTTTTGAAATATAAACCAGGCCTTGTGGGCGGGCATTGTATCGGTGTTGATCCCTATTACCTCGCTCACAAAGCAGAATCATTGGGTTATCATCCCCAGGTAATACTTTCCGGTCGTAGGGTGAATGACAACATGGGTATGTTTGTAGCCAGCAAAGTCATAAAATTAATGATTAGCAAGGGGCAAAAAATTCAAGGCGCTAAGGCACTAATTTTAGGTGTAACCTTTAAAGAAGATTGTCCGGATATTAGAAACTCAAGGGTGATTGACATTTATAAAGAACTTGAGCAGTATGGTGTTATGATAGATGTTTATGACCCACATGCAAATGCGCAGGAAGTAGCTGACGAATACCATATTAACTTGCTCGATAATATTTCTGCTAAATATGATGCTATAGTTCTGGCGGTAAGTCACAAAGAGTTTTTAGATTTAAACTTAAAGGACCTTAAAAACGGAGAGCACGCAGTAATTTTCGATACCAAGTCATGTCTTGACCGTACTGTTATTGACGCGCGCTTATAGTTCAAAATGCAATCCGAAAAATACGATATTATTGTCATTGGAGCTGGTTTGGTTGGTCTGTCAACTGCATACCATTTAAAACTTAACAATCCACAACTGAAAGTTCTTATCCTTGAAAAAGAAGGTAAAGTTGCTCAACATCAATCAGGTAACAATAGTGGCGTAATACATAGCGGAATTTATTATAAGCCAGGTAGTTTAAAATCGCAAACTTGTATTTCCGGTTACACATCTTTACTGCATTTCGCTGAAAAAAATGAGATTCCGTACGAAATTTGCGGAAAGATAATTGTGGCTACTTCAGCAAACGAAATTGAGTCATTAAATAATATTTACGATAGAGGTGTTAAAAACGGACTGGTTGGTATCAGAAAGATAAACGCTGATCAGAGTAGGGAACTGGAACCTCATTGTGCGGCCATTGCGGGTATTCATGTGCCCCAAACAGGTATAATAGATTATCCTAAACTTGCCGTTACATTACAAGATCTTTTCCAAAATCAATACGGTGGTGTCATAAAGCTTAATAGCAAAGTAAATAAAATCACAGACTATAATGATCATATAGTTATTGAAACAAATGACGGCACCTATACGGCCGACAGAATAATAACCTGCGCCGGACTTTTTTCTGATAGGATTGCAAACTTAACGGAGAAGTACAATGACTTGCGCATAATTCCCTTCAGAGGTGAATATTATAAACTCAAGGCTGACAAGCAGTACTTGATAAAGAATTTGATTTACCCTGTTCCGAACCCCGAATTTCCTTTTCTTGGGGTACACTTTACGCGCATGATCGGCGGGGGTGTAGAAGCCGGGCCCAACGCCGTACTAGCTTTTAAGCGAGAAGGTTATAAATTTAGCGACGTTAATTTGAAAGATATTGCTGAAACAGTTACTTGGCCGGGATTTTGGAAAATAATAGCCAAATACGGGAGTATTGGAATTGGAGAGATATACAGATCGTTATCTAAAGACGCATTTGTAAAAGCGCTGCAAAAGTTAGTTCCGGAAATCAAAACAGATGATTTGGAAGAAGGTGGGGCCGGAGTTAGGGCGCAAGCATGTAACAGAAGCGGCTTTCTCATCGATGATTTTAATATACTCCAAAGTAAAAGGATAACCCATGTCAGAAATGCCCCATCGCCCGCAGCGACATCTTCTTTAGCGATCGGAAAACTTATAAGTGAAAAAATTACAGATTGACTTTATGCAGGATAAGATACAAATGGTCGACCTTAAAAGTCAGTACCACAAGATTAAATCGGAGATAGATCAGGCCTTAATGGTTGCTGTTGAAGAAGGCGCCTACATAAACGGACCCCAGGTAAAGCAATTTGCAGAGAATCTTAGAAACTACACAAAATCTAATACGGTAATAACCTGTGCTAATGGTACAGATGCACTACAAATTGCCATGATGGCACTGGATTTTCAGCCCGGAGATGAGGTTATCGTACCTGCTTTTACTTATATAGCCACCGTAGAAGTAATTGCTTTGCTCGGATTAAAACCGGTGTTTATAGATGTTAAAGATGATACGTTTGAATTAGATTGTACCCAGATTGAGGCTTTGATTACAGAAAAGACTGTTGCTATAGTACCAGTTCACCTTTTCGGTCAGTGCTCAAATATGGAAATGATTCTGGCCGAGGCGAAAAAATTTAATATTGCTGTAATTGAGGATACCGCTCAAGCTATTGGTGCTAAATACACATACGTTGATGGCACAACGGCATATGCAGGTACTATTGGAACTGTGGGTACAACATCATTTTTCCCATCAAAAAATTTGGGTTGCTTTGGCGATGGAGGTGCAATATTAACACAGGATATCATTCTTGGCAACAAAATCAATATGATTGCCAATCACGGACAGGAGAAAAAATACCATCATCAGGTTGTTGGCGTTAATTCACGTTTAGATACAGTACAGGCTGCTATACTTGATGTTAAATTAAAATATCTTGATAGCTACAGCGAGGCAAGACAAAAGGTTGCACAAAAGTATGATAGTCATTTAGGCGGTATTAATGAATTGATCCTACCCTTTCGTGCATCATACAGTACTCACGTTTTTAACCAGTATACGTGTAGGGTACTCAATGGAAAGAGAGACGATTTAAAAAATTATCTTGCAGAAAAAGGAATTCCTACAATGATCTATTATCCAATACCGGTACATCTTCAAGAAGCGTATAAAACTTATGGTCATAAACAGGGCGACTTTCCTGTGTCAGAACAACTATGTAGAGAAGTGATATCTTTACCAATTCACACGGAAATGCAAGAAGACGTTCAACAATATATTATTGACAATATAATAAGTTTCTTCCATTAATGGCTAGCAATTATTTTGTACATGAAACAGCCATAATTGACGATGGTGCAATTTTAGGTGAAGGTGTAAAAATATGGCACTTTTCTCATTTAATGACCGGGTGCGAATTAGGCGACAAGTGCAACATAGGACAAAATGTTGTCATATCACCTGGAGTTAAATTGGGGGCTAATGTTAAGGTTCAAAATAACGTTTCCATATACGAAGGGGTTATTTGCGACGATGACGTTTTTTTAGGCCCTTCTATGGTATTTACTAATGTTACCAATCCCCGCAGTGCAGTAAACAGAAGAGGCCAATACGCCAAAACGCATGTTGGTAAAGGTGCTTCAATTGGCGCTAACGCAACTATCGTATGCGGCCATGATATAGGAGCTTATGCATTCATTGGCGCAGGGGCAGTGGTCACCAAAACGGTAGCGCCGTACGCGCTTGTAGTTGGTAATCCTGCTAAACAATTAGGCTGGGTTAGTGAATATGGTCATAGACTATCTTTTGATGAAGGCGGTAAAGCAACTTGTTGGGAAAGTGAGCAGGAATACGCACTCAAAAATAACCAGGTAACAAGAATAAAATAGACACAATGGTCAACGATAAAATAAAATTTGCAGTTATTGGTTGTGGTCACATCGGCAAGCGCCATGCGGAAATGATCGAAAGAAATTCCGAATCTGAACTTGTAGCACTGATAGACATTAAAGCAAAATCTGAGCTTAATATTGACAACTATGAGGTGCCATTTTTTAGCAATTTAGAAGATTTTTTCGCCGCAGGTATCGATGTAGATGTTGTCAACATTGCATCGCCTAATGGTTTTCACGCAAGCCATGCACTTGCTTGCCTCGAAGCAAAAAAAAATATTGTTGTTGAGAAACCAATGGCACTTACAAGAAACGATGCCGAGAAAATAATATTTAAAGCACTGCACGTGCACAAGCACCTGTTCGCGGTTATGCAAAATAGGTATTCGCCACCTTCTGTATGGATTAAAGAATTAATAGAGTCGGGCAAGCTTGGAAAGATTTTCATGGTACAATTAAACTGTTACTGGAACCGCGATGACCGCTATTATAAAGCTGATAGCTGGCACGGCAAAAAAGATTTAGACGGAGGGACGCTTTTTACTCAATTTTCGCACTTTATAGATATCATGTATTGGTTGTTTGGCGATATCGAGAATATAAATGGGAGATTTGCAGACTTTAACCATAAGCAACTTACAGAGTTTGAAGATAGTGGCTTTGTGAATTTCGACTTCGTTAATGGGGGCATGGGATCTTTAAACTATTCTACATCTGTTTGGAACCAAAACCTTGAAAGCTCTATGACTATTATTGCCGAAAATGGAAGTGTCAAGATAGGCGGACAATATATGAACGAAGTAGAAGTGTGCAATATAAAAGATTATGAGATGCCGCAACTAGCGGCTACAAATCCCGGTAATGATTACGGCGCTTATAAGGGCTCGGCAGCTAACCATCATTACGTTATAGAAAACGTAGTTGACGTTCTAAAAAATAGGGCTGCAATATCTACAAACGCTTTGGAAGGTTTAAAGGTTGTGGATATTATCGAGAGGATCTATGAGAAAGTAAATGTTTAATAAGTGTGATCACAAATTTCAGCGAGGGACTAATGTGAAATTTGTTATTCCGGCATATCTAAGTAAAACAATTATTCATCTCTGATACTACTTCAAGCCTATCAAGTTTAGGATATTTTTTTAAGACGTTTTAGCACAATACTGATAGTATGATAACAATAGTAGATTATGGCCTTGGCAATTTAGGTTCCATAAAGAACATGCTGAAAAAAGTAGGATCCACAGTTGAAATTACAGATGACCTTGAAAAAATTGAGCGCGCCGAAAAATTAATACTTCCGGGAGTTGGTGCTTTTGATGATGGCATGTCGAAACTCCATGAAAGAGGCCTGACACAACTGCTTAATAAAAAAGTGCTGGAAGATAAAACCCCCATACTTGGTGTATGTCTTGGCATGCAATTAATGACCCAAAAGAGCGAGGAAGGCAGCTTATCGGGATTAGGGTGGATAGAAGGGGAGGCTAAAAAATTTACCGTTGGCAGTGATGACCAAAAATTGCGGATACCGCACATGGGTTGGAACGTTATAAAACCCGAAGATGGTTTTCAATCAGGGATATTTTCATCAAAAGAGGAAGAACTAAGATTTTATTTTGTTCATTCATTTTACGTTGAACTAAAAAATGCTAAAGAGGTAGCGGCATATAGCAATTATGGTAAACCTTTCGTTTCGGCGTTTAAAAAGGATAATATTTACGGTATGCAGTTTCATCCAGAAAAGAGTCACAGGTTTGGAATGGATGTTTTTAAAAATTTTGTAAATATTTAATGTTACGATCAAGAGTGATACCGGTTCTGCTGCTGCGAGGGCTAGACCTGGTAAAAACCAAACAATTTAAAAATCCTGTATACGTTGGTGATCCAATCAACGCTGTTAAAATATTCAACCTAAAAGAGGTTGACGAACTTATATTTTTAGACATAGAAGCGTCTAAAAATGATAGCGATCCTAAATATGATCTGATAGCAGATATCGCTTCTGAGGCTTTTATGCCTTTCGGGTACGGCGGTGGAATTAGAAGTATAGAGCAGATAAGAAAATTGCTACGGATAGGGGTAGAAAAAATTATTCTTAACACTTCTTTATCAGATATAGCTTTTGTTAAAGAAGCAGTTGACATATTTGGTACCAGCACAATTGTTGCATCTGTCGACATCATTAACAAGAATGGGAGCAACTTTGTATATACACATAAAAAACGAGCAACCTTAAATGCGCCGGTTCTTGATTATATTAAGCAGATTGAGGAGGTAGGCGTAGGAGAATTGATGGTTAATTCTGTAGATCGCGATGGAATGTACACCGGATACGATATTGCGTTATTGAATGAAATTTCACATAGTGTAGATATACCGGTTGTTGCTTGTGGTGGGGCTAAAAATCTTGCCGATATAGAGAAGGTGTTTAATGAAACAGCCTGTACCGCTGCTGCTGCGGGCAGTATGTTTGTATTTTATGGGAGACACAACGCCGTGTTGATCACTTACCCCGAAAAAGAAGAACTAGAAAACTTGCATATATGACAGAGGATAGGCCATATCAAATTTGTACTAAAACAATTATGGATACTAGTGATTCTGAAATTGTTTTTGATAAGGATGGCGTATGTAATCACGTAGCGTTATATCAAGAAGCAATTGACAAGTTGCTTGTGCCACCGCATGAGAGGGAAGAAAGGTTAAAAGAACTTGTTACCAAGATAAAAGCAGATGGACGCGACCAACAATATGATTGTATAATAGGACTTAGCGGCGGAATTGATAGTTCTTATGTTGCTTATCTGGTTAAAAAATTAGGACTACGCCCTCTTGCAATACATCTGGACAATGGCTGGAATTCTGAACTTGCCGTAAGGAATATAGAACGAATTGTAAAAAAGCTTGACCTTGACCTGTACACATATGTTATAAACTGGCAAGAATTTAAAGAGCTGCAGCTGGCCTTCTTAAAAGCATCTGTTGTGGATATAGAAATGCTTACAGATAATGCCATTGGTGTAATTATTAATAAGCTTGCCAAGCAATTCAAAATAAAGTACTATTTGGTGGGTACCAATGTTACTTCTGAGGCAATAATGCCAAGAACGTGGTTGTACAACATTAAATATGATACCTTAAACATTAAGGCCATCTATAAGAAATTTGGCAGGGGTGTAAAAATTCCGTCTTTTCCGTTATTCAAATTTATCCCGTTTATTATCTATCGGTATATAACCGGAACCAGCAGGTTCAAAAAATTTGGTTTTCTTGCTCGTATAAAATCTATATCGTTATTAAACTACATTGATTATGATAAAGAACAAGCTGCAGACTTTTTAGTCAAGGAAATTAATTATACCAAATACGCGGGTAAGCATTACGAATCAAATTTCACAAAATTTTATCAAGCTTATATTTTACCTCAAAAGTTTGGTATAGATAAACGCAGGGCTTTTTATTCTTGCCTTATACTATCCGGGCAAATGACAAGAGAACAGGCTTTAGAAGATATCAAAAAGCCGTTATATAGCGATTATGAGCGCGAAGAAGAGATAGAGTATATTTGTAAAAAGTTTGGCATAACGAGAGAGGAGTTTGATAATATCATGAACGATAAGCCAAAATCTCATTACGACTACTTGTCATACGACGGCATTCATCATAAAATAATGAGTTTCTTAAGATGAAACTTCTGTTTGTAACAAACGATATAAGTTTTTATGGAGCCTCTCGCAGTTTAAAAACATTACTGAATGAACTAAGTTTATCAAATCCTGAAATCGGGATACACGTAGTTGTCCCCAAGAGGCTAAAGTCTCGAAACGATTTTACTAGTCTTTCTGCGTGGTTTGGGATACCAAAGGAACACATACATGAATTTGCATTGCCTTTCTATAATAATTATAAAGGTAACAGGCAGTCAGTATTCCACATTATTTTTAATTTCCGTTATCGAATCGAAAAAATCAGTTTCATTAGTTTTTTAAAAAAGCAACAATTTGATGCTATTCACTTAAATTCTTTAACGCTTGTTGATTTGGCTAGTAACGATTTTAATATAGTGTTACACGTTAGAGAAATACTTCAAAAATTAACGGATCACGCATGGCTTCAAAAACGAATTTCGAGCGTAAAAAAAATTATTTTTATTGATAAAGCCACAAAAAATGCCTTTGAATCATTTCAACTCCCATTGTCTACAGTTTTAAACAATCCGTTTTCAATGGTGGGAGTTGTCAATGCCCACCTTAATGAGCGTTATGCACCGTTGAAAGAAGCAGTTGGCGAAAGGCTGTGTATCGCGGCAATAGGCAAGTTGACTGAGGATAAGGGCGCCGAGTTTTTGATACAAACATTTGCAGACAGCGAATTACAGAACGTAGTGCTACTTTTTATTGGGGGTGGTGCCAAGGGGTATGTAGACGCGCTTAAGGCAAAGGCCCCTTCCAATGTTTTGTTTCTTGAAGAAAGCTCAGACATCAATTTTATATTTCTCGTAGCTGATTTCGTTATAAGGGGGGAGGGATACCCTTGCATCGGGCGCACCGTATATGAAGCACTATATTCGGGTTTAGGTGTGATATTACCAGGCTCTGAAGAGTATTATAAAAACAGTATGACAGATTTTAATAAATTTGCATCTGGTTTTCACTCTTACTTACCAAGGGACGGGCAAGACTTAAAAAAATTACTTTTAAAGTTGTGTAAACAACCTGACGGTAACAGAGAATTGTTAAGTAATACAAACGAATACGTAAACACCTTTTTGCAATTCATTTCATGAAAACATTTATCACAAAGGTGTTGCATAAGATATTGTCAGCAACAAATAAACTTACAATTAGAGCCGAAGGTGATAAAAGAGCATTAGTAAGCTACGTAAAGTTTCCCTTTGAACCATTCAACTTTAAATTTTTCTTTGATATTTCACATAACAGGTATCTATGCAGCTATGTGATGTGCAAGGTATTAAAGCAGTTAGGATACACAGTTGATCTATATGATTATCAAGACACAAATATTAATTACAATGTTGATTATGCACTCTTTATCGGTCATAATATAAATTTTAGCTTGATCGCAAATAAACTTCCGTCAAGTTGTAAAAAAATAATTCTTACCACGGGTTCAAGCCCAATGTATGATAATCAGGTATTGGCTAAAAGGGAACTAGCCGTTCAGCAACTTAAAAACACTGATGACTCATTTTATGAACCCATAAAAAATACGGAATGGGCAAAGAAAAATTTTAGCGCAGCTGATTATGCTTTTATGATAGGAAACGATACCATAAGGCAAACTTGGCCGCCGATACCAAAAGAAAACGTTTATTTTTATAACAATTTAACCAACGTTACCTTTCAGAAAAAATTCAACCGCACCAATAATTTTTTGTACTTATCTAGTACGGGACAGTTACGTCGCGGGTTAGACATAATCCTCGAAATTTTTAAAGACCGAAAAGAGAAGATATACATATGCGGTCCTTATAAGGAAGCAGCCTTTTTAAAGCACTTTTCGCATGAATTAACTTCTTGCCCCAATATTATCTTAAAAGGGTTTGTTGATCAAACGTCTGCAGATTTTGCATCTATTATTGATGACTGTACGTTCGGTATTTTGCCTTCAGTCTCAGAGGGGCAATCGGGGTCGGTCTTAACCTTTATTTCTCACGGCTTGTTGCCTGTGATAACACCAGAAACTGGTTTTGTTGACATTGACAAATATGGTTTCTCAATAAATCGGGTCGATATACCTACCATTACTGAAGTGGTATCCGAAGCAGTTAAAACTTCTGACAGTGAGCTAGCCGTTAAAAGAGAAAATCTGTATGTTGAAGGTTCGCAATTTACTACTGTACATTTCCAGCAGACGTTCACCAATTTTATAAAAGATATAACTAAATAATGCCTTTTTTTTCAGTAATAATTGCTACTTACAACAGTCAAAAAACGCTGAAAAGAGCTTTAGACAGTATAATAGAACAAACTTTTACAGACTTTGAAATTGTGATTGCCGATGGTGCAAGTAAAGATGATACAATGTCTATTATAAAAAGTTTCGATCCCAAATACTTTGGAATTATATTATCAGAAAAAGACAGTGGCATCTATGACGCATGGAATAAAGGTGTTAATGTTGCAAGGGGTGAATGGATATGTTTTTTGGGGTCTGACGATTATTTTGAAAAAGATGCTTTTAAAAGTTATCATAATGCCATTACAAATTCATCAACTAAATTAAATTACGTTTCTTCTAAGGTTTGTTTAGTAACCACTGCAGGTAGGCAAATTGGTATAATCGGCAAGCCATGGCATAAAAAAACATTTAAGAAATACATGACCGTTGCACACGTTGGCTCAATGCATCATAGATCATTGTATAGTGAATGTGGGCTGTACGATACAACTTATAAAAGCAGCGGCGATTATGAGCTTTTATTGCGGGCCGGCGATAATCTTAAAGCCGGCTTTCTAGATAAGTTAACGGCTTTCATGGAATATGGAGGTACTAGTGCAGGCTTAGTAGGCCTTAAGGAAACTTACAAAGCCAAAATTGTCAGTGGTAAGGTGCCGAAATTTAAAGCCTTTATAGAGCACCTTGATGCATGTGCCCGCCTTATTGTAAGAAGATTTATTTATGAGCGTAAGTAAATATATCTATTATAGCACACTGTTATCTGTGTTTACAGAAGCATTCGTTACGCGCTTTGTAATAGATATAAAACTATTCTACTTCATCATTATCATCAATTTCGTGTTGATGATTTTGTCTGGAAAGTTTGCCGTTTCTAAAAGTTTACTCATTATTTATAGCTGTCTTCTTGTTACGGGCATCATTACAATTTTATTACAGACAGACAACGTATCCCATTTTCTTGCTCAGTATCTGGGTATATTATTCGTATCGGTATATTTCTATAATTTTTATAGATTTTACGTAAAGGATGTTAAAGTGTTATTTATACATTTTGTGTATTTCGCTTTGGCTGTAGCCTATATGGGATTTATATTAATGCCTTACAGATTTTTACTTGGTAGATTTGAAGGTTTCTATAGTTTTATGAATGAGCCTGCACACTATGCAACGGTCATTCTACCTGCCTATTTTTATAGTTTGAAGACCAAGGAATTACCTCGATATATTTATAAGGTTTTACTTGCGAGTCTGGTATTAACAGGATCGAGTGTAGGTTTGCTTGGAATAGGTATTTCAATACTAATGTTACCAAAGAAAATAGAGGTAATGAGGTTAGTACTACCTTTAATAATTGTTTGCGGTCTTATAACAGGCCTTTATTTTGTTTATCCAAATTTCAGACTGCGAATTGATGATACCGTTAGATCCCTTGCTACACAAGATGTAGGTGGGGCTAATTTAAGTACTTACGCTTTTGTCTCAAATGCTTTCGTCACTTATTCAAGTTTTTATCATAATCCGATATTGGGCTCTGGTTTGGGATCTCATGAATTATCTCATATAAAATATTTAGGTGACATAACCGGCTTTGAAGATTTTAAAGAAGATCAAAACCTAAACGCTAAAGATGCCAACTCTTTACTATTACGAACCATTTCGGATATGGGATTATTTGGTGTCTTTTGTATTTTTTGGTTTATCATAAGAAACTATCCCACACATTCTCCAGATGTAAATATGATATATCTTTCAAGAGCAATTTTGCTCTACTTCTTTTGCAAGCTATTAAGAGAAGGACATTATTTCTCTCCTGAAATGTACTTTTACGTTTTTGCATATTTCTTCAGCTACAAAACCAGTAAAGTATTAAAACATTTTACCAATGAAAGCGCACAGATTAGAATTTCTGGATAGTACTAGGGGATTAGCCGCACTTTGCGTATTGCTTTCGCATTTTATAGGCGCCTTCAACATACCCTCATCTGTAACTTACTTAAATTCAAGTATATTTCACATGTTTTGGAATGGGGCGGGAGCTGTTTCTTATTTCTTTGTTTTAAGCGGTTTCGTCCTATCTTTTTCTCATTTTAAAAACATCGATGCTATTAACAACCTCAATTATCCTGTTTACATATTAAAAAGGTTTTTCAGAATTTATCCAGCTTTCCTGGCCACACTTATTATAAGTTGGCTTTGCGTCCGTTACGTTTTTGACATATCCAAACTTGCATCGCTACCCGAAGCGACAGAATGGATAAAATTGTTTTGGACTGAGAAAAAGTCAGTTTTTCAAATGTTAAAAGAAGGATTGTTGATAGTCAGGATTCCTCAAGAACCCGAAAAGCGTCTAATAAATCAAGACTGGACTCTTACTATCGAACTTATAACTTCATTGTTAGTCCCGGTTCTAGTTCTCATTTGTAAAAGGGGTAACCTTTGGCTGATATTGGCGGTAGGCATCTTACTAAGAGTGCACACGTTAAATTGGATAGTCGATTTTTCGATTGGGGTCATCATAGCCGCCAATATTGATGTAATAAAAAACTATTATAAAAGAACAAATTTGTTGCTTCGGGTCATGTTTGTGCTTGTTGCGATAGTTTTATTTGTTAGTCAATTTTTGTTCCATTTGACTGCTACATCTGCTGACTCGTTGATTAAGGTTGCCAACGGGATGTTCCTTGTCTATTTTATATCGTCAGAAAGAATCCAAAAAGTATTAGCTGTTAAGCCATTGGAATTTTTGGGCCGGATCTCTTATTCACTGTATCTGTGCCACTTCATTTTTATACTGGTTTTAGCGCCTATACTTTTCAATTATTTACGGGCCGCGTTTATCGTAAACGATTTTGCTACAAGAGGTTTAGCCTTGTTAAGCATTCTGTCTTGTACATTTTTATTATCATGGCTTTTATATCGTTTTGTAGAGGCTCCTTTTATTAAAGCGAGTAAAAAGATTTTTAAATAGACTATCTCAATTAATGCAAAATACTCTTCAAGGAAAAAAGACTATTGTTATAAGTGGGGCTAATCTATTTAGTGGCGGCACACTATCCATAATGCAAGATTGCCTTAATTATCTTAATGATAATTTGACAGATAATTATAGAATAATTGCACTAGTGCACAGCGCCAGTTACTATAGCGGTTGCTATAATATTGAATTTCGAGAGTTTACACACGCGCGCGACAGCTATTTCCAACGTTTAAAACTAGAATACGGCTATTATAAAAAACTGTCCAAAGAGATAGCTCCGTATTTATGGTTCTCCTTAAATGACATGTCTTCGAGTGTTACGGCAGAAAGAAGAGCAGTATATTGTCATAATCCAACGCCCTTCAAAAAACTTGATTTTAAAGACTTAAGAATGGAGCCTTCTGTCTTTTTTTTCACGTTGTTTTACAAATACCTGTATAAAATAAATATCCATCGCAATAATTACGTTGTAGTACAGCAAAATTGGATCAGAGACGGCTTTGTCAGGCTTTTTAAGCTTGATGCAAAAAAAATAATCGTTTCGCCACCTAAAGTTGGGAATTTAAGCATCCATGAATCAGACCCCGGTGAATTCCAAAAGCACGGCTCAGAAACGATTTTCTGTTTTCCTGCTCTTGCAAGACCTTTTAAAAATATCGAACTTATTGCAGCTGCTACTCAACTTTTAGTACAAAGTGGTGTAACAAACTTTAAAGTATTACTTACAATTGATGGTACTGAAAATGAATATGCCAAAGAGATATTCTCTAAATATGGCCAACTAAGGCAATTAGGCTTTTTAGGGAAATTAAAAAGAGAGGATGTATTTAAGCTTTATGCGGCAAGTGATTGTTTGATTTTTCCATCTACTTTAGAAACCTGGGGCTTACCCATTACGGAATTTAAATTATTCAATAAGCCTATACTCGCGGCAAACCTACCATATGCTAAGGAAACGGTTAGTGACTACGATAAAGTTTGCTTTTTCGATCCCGGTGAAGTACAACAATTGGTAGAAGCTATGAAAGGTGTAATACATAACAGCATAACATTTGACTTAACAAGTAAAATGAAAATATCACTCCCCTTTGCAAACGGATGGAAAGAGTTATTTGATTTGCTATTGAGTTGATAGTTCCTACACCGCACTTTTAACTTTACCTAAGTGATTGGCAAACAACACAGCTATGATGCCGGAAAACGTCGGCAAGATATTCTCCTTAAGTTCTAATTCACCAATTAGATTATTTGTTTTACAGTTTTGGTCGATCAAGTTTAACATCAATCGCAGTTGTGCAAATATTCCATTTTAAGATATCTGTAATAATACGATAAAATAAATTTGTTAAACGTAGGCAATCAGCAGTTCGAATATGTATTTTTGCCGAAAATAGAAAGTGCCTAAAAATTACTAAATATGAAGAAATTACTTGTTACGGGCTCATCTGGCCTAATAGGTTCAGAGGTTTGTATACATTTTGCGAATATCGGTTGGGAAATCCATGGTGTAGACAATAACCAGCGTGCAATTTTTTTCGGGCCTAGCGGTGATACTCGTTGGAATCAAAATAGGTTAAAAGAAAATATAAGCCAATTTAACCACCACGAGCTTGACATTCGCGACCGTAACGGGGTTATACAGTTGATTAGTAAAATTAAGCCAGATGCTATCGTGCACACTGCTGCTCAGCCTAGCCATGACAGAGCCGCAGCCATTCCTTTTGATGATTTTGATACTAATGCAGTTGGAACATTTAATATGCTGGAAGCTACGAGGCGGTTTAGTACTTCAATTCCATTTGTTCACTTATCAACTAATAAAGTTTATGGAGATGCACCGAATGAAATTAAAATGGTGGAACTCGAAAAAAGATATGATTATGATGATCCGGAATATTCATATGGTATTTCGGAAAATTTCCGCATCGATCAAACTAAGCATTCTCTTTTTGGTGCTTCCAAGGTATCTGCAGACGTTTCTGTACAAGAGTATGGCAGATACTTCAATATGCCGACCGCTTGTCTGAGAGGCGGGTGTTTAACCGGTCCAAATCATACAGGTGTTGAACTTCATGGATTTTTGAGCTATCTGGTAAAATGTAATCTTGAAGAAAAACAATACACCATATTTGGTTATAAGGGTAAGCAGGTGAGAGATAACATACACTCTTACGATGTTGCCAGATTTATTGAGGAGTTTATAAATGCTCCAAGAGTTGCAGAAGTATATAATTTAGGTGGTGGAAAAGACAATACATGTTCAATTTTAGAAGCCTTTGACCTCATATCGAATATTAGCGGAAAGCAGATGAATTATAAATACGATGAAACTAATCGTATTGGTGATCATATTTGCTATTACAGCGATTTAAGAAAAATGCAAGCACATTACCCAAATTGGGGTATAACAAAATCACTTAAAGAAACTTTTGAAGAAATTCATCAATCATGGGTGAAAAGACAGTAAAAGTATATGTAGCTAGTAACGTCGGTGTTGATTATTTCTTCTTCTTATGCAAAACTATAGAGAGAGCTGGCTATGATGTAACACCATTATACCTTATTACTGAGGTTAATTATAGAAAGCTTTCAAAATCTTCAAGTTTTAAGAAGATATGGTTAAGGGTGCAGATGTATATCTTTTACCCTTTATATCTGATATACAAAGGATTAGCAAGTGCCCAAAATAGCATTTTCGTAGTTTCTAGCAATACATTTTATGCGCCTTTGCTGCTCAAAAAAATTGTGGGCTTTAAAAAAGGCGTAGTGATCCACATGTTATATGATTTATATCCGGATGCGATTGAGATTGCCGGTGTAATAAATGTGAACTCTATAGCATCCAAAACAATAGGTAAGATCACAATGCTAAATCAGCGAAAATGTGATGCCACTGTCTATTTAGGCGAATTCTTGAAAGAACATGCGGAAAAACGTTGGACTAACGCCAAAGTATCTGACGTAATTGACATTTCAACTGATCTGGCGTTATATAAAAATAGTTTTGACAATTTACAGGATAACCATAAACTTATTATTCATTATGGCGGTCAGTTAGGCCATCTTCATGATGCTGTTTCGATTATAGAATGTATAAAGTATATATCTGCATCTGACATAGCTGATTTGGTTGAATTTAACTTTTACGTAAGCGGCGCGCAGGCAGATATGCTTAGAGAAAACTTAAAAGAGTATCCTGTAAAAATTATTTCAGCTGTTCCAAGCAATCAGTGGAGAGAAGATATTCGCTTTTTTCATATTGGTTTAGTGTCGTTAAGCCCTGGTGGAGCAAGTGTTTGTTTGCCGAGTAAAACCTACGGCATGATGGCGGGTGGAATGGCTATAATGGCTATATGTCCGGCTTGGTCTGATCTTGCGTCTCTTGTAAAGCGCTTAGATGCAGGAATGATAATTAATAATTCGCCATATAAAACAAAACAAGATCTACACTCTGACTATAGGCAGAATATAGTTGCGCTTAGACCAATTGATGAAATTACCCGGGACTTTTACAACGGATTGAAAAGTTATTTGAAGGACAATGCTCTATTGACCGAGAAAAGAACAAATGCCTTTTATGGTATAAGAGAAAACTTCAATATTGATGTTTTAAGTAAACATTGGCATAAGGTCATTCAAGATGTTACCGTTAAATAGTGTATATATTTCAGGTATTACAGGTTTTGTTGGTCAAAACCTTAAAGATTACCTCTCTAACATCCAAGTACATTCTTTGCCAAGAGACTTGGATAGCGCTTTAACAAACAATGAAGTGCAGCTGCACGGTACGGTAATTCATCTGGCTGGCAAAGCGCATGATCTAAGAAAGGCTTCAAACCCACAAGAGTATTATAGAGTTAATTTTGAGCTCACAAAAAAACTTTACGATGCTTTCTTAGCTTCTGAAGCAAAAAAATTTATTTTTATAAGTTCTGTAAAAGCCGCTGCTGATACTGTTAAAGGTACACTGACAGAAGAGGTTACGCCTGATCCGAAAACGGATTACGGTAAATCTAAAGTTTTAGCAGAGCAATACATTCAAAATCAGCCATTACCGGAAGGAAAGGCTTACTACATATTACGCCCCTGCATGATTCATGGACCCGGTAATAAAGGAAATCTTAACTTACTTTTCAATTTTGTAAAGAAAGGAATTCCGTACCCTTTGGCAAGATTTAAAAATCAAAGATCTTTCCTTAGTGTAGAAAATCTATGTTTCATAATAAACGAGCTGATACAAAGGAGCGATGTGCCATCCGGGGTCTATCAGGTAGCAGATGATGAGCCACTTTCAACAAATGAAGTTATAAGTATCCTGTCTGCATCCATAAATAAACGGCCAAAACTTTGGGAAGTGCCTGTTGGCATGGTAACACTGCTAGCGAAAGTAGGAGATTTATTGGATTTGTCAATAACTTCAGAAAGATTAGATAAACTAACAGAAAGCTATGTTGTAAGCAATGATAAAATTCAGAAGATGATTGGTAAAAAACTACCTGTAACGTCTCGCGAGGGGCTTTTAAAAACTATTTCTATGTTTAAATCGCGGTAGTTTTCATTGGTTTTCCCTCCATTTGATTTAGTTTAACATTTATTAATAATATTAAATGTTGTACTATTTATAAGGTATTTTAATCCTTTTAATTTTTGGGTTATAAGTTGGGGACTCATATCTTTGCTATCAGGTTGGAGCGACATAATTTTGAAATTCTAGATCTCTTAATCTTTGATCTTAAATTATATATGACAAAAAAGTTTTACAAAGCCATAAAATTTGTTGCTTTAATTTGCTTCCTTATTCTCTCTCATCTAGCATTTTCTCAAACAACAGATTTATCAAAAGTAAAAGTAGATGATCTTACCGATACCCAAATTAGGCAAATAATTTCGCGGGCAGCGTCTGTAGGATATACCTCTGATGAACAAATTGCGCAGGTGGCCATAAGCCAGGGACTAAACAGGGCAGAGGCGCAAAAATTAACTGACCGCATTAATAAAATCAAAAAACAAGATGCGACGTCTAATAAAAATTTACCAGCAGATAATTCTGGCGATGACCGTAGCCGTTCTTATAATGAATTCACTGATACGCTTAATTCTGACACTTCTAAGATCTCCCGTAGAAATCTAGAAACTAAAAGGAAAGACCAGCTACGAGATGCACTTGGTAATTTAATACCAAAGATATTTGGCCAGGATTTATTCAAAAATAACGGTCGCAATACTTTTGAACCCAATTTGCGAATTGCAACACCAAAAAATTATGTTGTTGGGCCGGATGATGTACTTCTTATAGATATAACCGGCGACAACGAGGTTAGTTACAAACCAAAAGTATCACCTGACGGTACCATAGCGATTCAATATGCCGGCTTAATATCTGTCGGCGGTTTAACAGTGGAAGCGGCCAGTTCTAAGATACGTGCTGCATTAGCAAAAACTTATCCGGGAATAAGAAGTGGCAGAACAAGTGTTTCCATTAATCTTGGTAATATAAGAAGCATCAAAGTTAATATAGTTGGTGAAGTTACAAGGCCGGGCTCTTATACCTTGTCTTCTTTATCGACGGTATTTAATGCCCTATATGCATCCGGCGGACCAAACGATAACGGTTCACTTAGAAGTATACAAGTTGTAAGAAATAGCAAAATTATAGCAATTGTAGACGTTTACGATTTTCTTCTTAACGGCGTTCAAAAAAATATCAGGCTGCAGGATCAGGATGTAATTAATATTCCGGTTTATAAAACTCGCATCGAAATGAACGGCGAATTTAAAAGACCGGCGCTTTATGAAATAACGTTAGCAGAGACGCTTCAGGACGCAATAAATTTTGCAGGAGGCTTCACAAGTGCGGCTTATACAGCAGGTCTTAAGATATTACAAAGCACTGGCAGAGAACGTAAAATTGTAGATATTGCCGCTAACAGGTTTAGAGATTATCATCCACTTAATGGAGATAAAGTTATTGCAGAGCAAATACTAGAGCGATATGAAAATCGAGTGTCGATAGAAGGAGCTGTTTTTAGGCCCGGTAAGTATGAACTTGACAAAGGGTTTACATTAAAACAACTGATTTTAAAAGCAGACGGATTAAAGGAAGATGCGTTTTTAAATCGGGGTTATATCAACAGGCTCAACGCTGATAATACACCTTCGCTTATAACTTTTGACGTACGGCGCGCAGTGAGCGGTGCCGATCCGGATATTGTGTTACAACGTGAAGACCAAGTAATCATTTCTTCTATTTTTGATCTGCGAGATGAGTATACTGTCAATATCCAGGGACAAGTACGCGCGCCGGGCCAGTTTAAATTTCGAGAAGGTATGAATCTTGAAAACCTTATACAGGAAGCAGGTGGGTTTCAACAAGGGGCAACGCCAAGCCGTATTGAGATTGCCAGACGCGTGCAAAATAGCGACCCACTTTCTAAAAATTCGCCAACCGCCCAAATATTTACGGTTAGTGTGGATAAGGATTTAAGACTAGTTGGAGCCCCTTTTATTTTGCAACCGTTTGATATTGTGTCGATACGTAGCGCTGAAGGCTTCCAGCGTCAAAAATCAGTACTGATACAAGGCGAGGTACTGTACCCGGGCAATTACGCCGTTAAATCAAATAACGACAAGATTCTTAATATTCTGCAACGTGCAGGAGGGCTAACTGTATCTGCGTTTCCTGAGGGAGCATCTTTAAGAAGGCGCAACCGCGCTGGCAACTCGGGTAATGGAAGAGATATCGACACTGCCCAAATAGAGTTAGACAAAACTAAAAATCTTAAAAGGCTAGCATTGGCACAAAGACTAAAAGATACTACGGGAGTTAGCAGTGAAGATATAGCCGTTCAGAAAAGCGATTATATTGGCATGAACCTGGTTAAAATATTAAGAGATTCTACATCGAGAGAAAATTTATTAGTAGAAGACGGCGATATTATAACAGTTCCACGTCAATTTCAAACAGTGAGCGTTACGGGATCTGTGTTAAGACCAACAAACATTGTATACGCGCCCGGAAAAACCATGCAGGAATATATAAATGAGGCCGGTGGTTTTACGGACAACGCAAATAAAAGAGGCGCTTATGTGGTATATCCAAACGGATCTGTTAAAGCCACTAAGAAATTGTTATTCTTCTATAATTATCCAGGTGTAAAACCAGGGTCGGAGATATTTGTGCCCAAAAGTGCGCCTAAAGTACCCCTCGGCATACAAGGCATTATTGGTATATCAACGGCGTTAGCATCACTTGCGGTAATAGTCATTACTCTTTTTAAAAAGTAAAAGATTCCTCTACCCAAACTTTTAGAGTACTATCAGAATAAGCTTTGATGACTTAGTTATGCGGATTTATAATAGCAGATAATATTGGAATGGATCATGTTAATTATATGAGCGTAACCATTATAGCACTAACTATTGTGGTATTATTTATTTGCGAAGTAATCTATTTTAAAATCGCAAGCCACTTTAACATAGTTGACAAACCCAACCATCGCAGTTCTCACACCAAAATTACTATAAGGGGCGGCGGTATTATTTTCACTATAGCAATGCTTTTATGTTCGCTTGCTTTTGGTTTAAAATATCCTTTTTTCTTAATTGGGTTAGTGCTATTAGCGGTTATAAGTTTTTTAGACGATATGAAACCTATAAGCAGTAATATAAGGATTGTCGTCCATGTAATTTCAGCATTATTACTATTAATGCAGTTGAACATGATATATGGTCCTTTTTACCTAATTATCGGAACGCTCCTTTTAGTTATTGCAACTATAAATGCTGTCAACTTTATGGATGGGATAAACGGTATAACGGGCTTATATGCAACAGTGGTTTTAGCTACACTTTATTATTTAAATCTGACTATAACTTTTACTAACAGTAATTATTTGCTAGTTGCTATCATTGCGGTCCTTGTATTCAATTTTTTTAACTTTCGCAAAAGAGCGATCTGTTTTGCCGGAGACGTTGGCAGCGTGGCTATTTCTTTTATAATTCTGTTCTTTCTACTCCAACTTATAATTAAGACCAACAACCTGAGCTATCTGTTATTTATAGCATTATATGTTTTAGACACCTCAACAACTATAGGTTTTAGAGTTATAAGGAAAGAAAAAATAACTGACGCTCACAGGAGTCACTTTTACCAATATCTTGCTAATGGAAAAAGTATTCCGCATTTAATTGTAGCGAGCTTATATGGTTTGATACAATTAATAGTTAACATTGCTGTTATAAAATCTTCAATGTCTGCAGTACCTGTATTTGTGCTGGTATTCACAATTTTTTTTGTAGTATTTCTTATTGCCAGGTTCATAATTGAAGGAAAAAAGCGTTTGATGACCCCTTAATCTGAATCACCTTAATATGATTATGAACTGGTTAAAATCACAATTCGAGATGTTTGCTATCATCGCTTCTATTGCGTTGTTGATTAGCTCTTGTAAAAAAGATTTAACTGGCGACACCGTTATTTATAGCAATGACTTTGAAAAAAGCGATCTCACAAATATCAACAATGGCTACGTAGAGATTTTTAATGGTAATCATGTTCTGGGGCGATATTTTAATGGATATTTCGAGCTTAACTTGAAAGACCTGCCGGTTCATAATCAAGTCAACATCTCTTTTGACTTATATATACATGACAGTTGGGATGGGAATGCAAACTATTCTAATAATTATAACGGTCCGGATCTATGGAAGATGTCTGTGGACTCGGCAACATATATTTATACCACATTTTCTAACGTGTCTTGTCCGGTAGGTTATATATGTCCCCCGCAGTCATATCCAGGTACCTATCCTGCAACAAACAACCCACGTACCGGATCATATGCCAATCTACCGGCTGCGTGTTTAAACAAGGGTACGCCGGACGGAACAAGCGTCTACACAATTAATAAAACCATTGCGCACACAAAATCTACTGTGTTGTTAAAATGTGCAGACTACCTTAAAGAAAATGGAGTTGCTGATAGGCTTTGTTCTGAAAGTTGGTCCGTCGATAATCTAAAAGTAACCCTCATAAAGTGATAAAATTCGCGCGCCTTTTGTTGTTAATTACAGGACTCGGCTTATTTGCTGATAATATTTTAGCGCAAAGTTTACCCGTTGGTACACTTGGGATAGAGGATTATTACCGCCGTGCACAATTAGCCGGAAAAATTGATTCAAACATTTCTTTTACTGTAAGACCCCTTTATCCTGTTGAGCAATTTAAGGCCGCTTCGGTATTTGCAACAGAGGCAGATGGCGATTCGTACTCGGGTAAATATTTTAAGTATGCTCTGCCTTATAATAATAACATAGGGGCAACAGCAACTTTATTACCAATTACAATACTTCAACAGCTTAATTCTGATCATCCATATGGGTGGAATGATGGTCCAATAATTCCAGCAAAAGGTCTGCAAACGTATTTGAGCGCGGGCATCTTTGCAAAGATTGGCATATTAAGCATCCAATTACAACCGGAATTCGTCTTAGCGCAAAATAAAAACTATGATGACCTTAACACCAAAACATTTGGTGTAACAACCGCTCGATATTATGACTTTTATAACCTTATCGAGCTTCCCTCAAGATTTGGCACATCAGCCTATAATAACGCTTATTGGGGCCAAAGCAGCATAAGACTTAATTATGCGAATCTATCTTTCGGAATATCTGCAGAAAATTTATGGTGGGGCCCCGGAATGTATAACGCGCTAATTATGGGCAATGATGCTCCGGGGTTTAGGCATTTTACCTTTAATACCATTAAACCTATCAAATCGCCTATCGGCTCATTTGAATGGCAGATAGTAGCAGGATCTTTGAACAATGCTAATTATCCACCACTTACACCAACCCGCGAATATTTTTCATCTTCCTTATATATTCCCAAGCCAGATTTGCCAAGACATATATCGGGTTTGGTTTTTACCTGGCAACCAAAATGGGTGAGCGGTTTATTTTTAGGGTTTACACGCAGTTCGCAATTATACAACAAGGACGTGGAAGGACTTAGCGATTACCTTCCGTTTTTTAACGAATTTTCCGGCACTTCTGCGGATAACGCGGTATTTAAAAAGAAAGATTATCGAAGTTCTATATTCGCCAGATGGTTGTGGCCGGCCGAGCATGCTGAAGTTTATTTTGAGTATGGCCATAACAATAATTATAATACACTTGCAGATGCTGCGATAGCACCTCAAACTAATCGCGCTTATACAATCGGCTTAAGAAAGATTATACCTTTCAATTTGGCCCGACACGAAGACTTGGTAATTAGTGTGGAAGGGACAGAACTAGGGGAAACATCGATCGAGAAAATTCGTAATTTGGACAGCTGGTATGTAAATAAATATATCACACAAGGATATACCAATAATGGTCAGTCACTAGGCGCAGGTATTGGTCCGGGTGGTAATTTCCAAACTATTGATGTTAGTTGGGTGCGTGGCGTAAAAAGGTTAGGTCTACAGGTTGAACGCTTTCTCCATAATGATGATTTATACTACTATTTGTATGAAGGGAGTGAAGATTTTAGACGTCATTGGGTAGATCTAAGTATTGGCTTAAACGGGGTTTGGAACTATAATCATCTAATTTTTACTGCAAAACTGCAATTCGTACATTCTCTCAATTATCAGTACTATTTAGATCCGGCATTAGAGATTCCGGGTCAGTCATATTTTGTTAATGGTATAACAGCAAATAATCTCCATGCACAGGCAGGCATAAGCTATCGATTCTGACAATGGTAAAGAAAGTTACTCTAAAGCTGATCCTGGCCACAGGGTTCTTGTTTCTTACAATAGGTTTAAAAGCACAGACTTTGCCCGTTGGAACACCCGTATTAGAAGATTTCTATCGACGGCAACAATTGTTAGGTAAAATAGATTCAAGCCTGTCTTTTACCGTAAGGCCCTTATTTCCAACTAAATCCACAAATTATTCAAATGTTTTTGATCCGGAACATGATTTAGAAACTCAGAATTGGAAGATGGTCGAAAAAAAAAGCTTTGCCAACGGAAAGGGAGAGTTTCAATTACTGCCGGTTAGTTGGCAACAACAATTCAATAGTGACCACCCATATGGATGGAATGATGGGCCTATGATTCCTTCCAAAGGGTATCAAACAGTTTTTAGTACAGGTTTTTACGCAAGATATGGACCTTTAAGTATTCAACTTCGTCCGGAGTACGTATTTGCAGCTAATCCATCGTTCAACGGTTTCGATTCAGGGCACAATGATTACGATTTGTTTAATTATTATGAAGCAAACTTTAGAATAGACGCTCCGGAACGTTTTGGCACTTCTGCTTATAGTAAAGCTTACCTTGGTCAAAGCGCAATAAGGCTCAATGTGGGTGCATTCTCATTAGGGTTATCGACGGAAAATATTTGGTGGGGCCCCGGTGTGCGTAATGCTTTGATACTAACAAATAACGCTCCCGGCTTTGCACATGTTACGTTCAACACAACTAAGCCGGTTAAGACTTTTTTGGGATCTTTTGAGTGGCAGGTAATTGGGGCGCGCTTAAATAATTCGGGGTATACACCATTAATCACTACTGTAAATAGCAACGGCGCAAATTTATTTATACCTAAAAGAGACGATTGGAGATATTACACCGGATTTAATCTTGTATATCAGCCAAGGTGGGTGCCTGGATTATTTTTAGGTTTAATAAGAAGTTTCAACGCGTATGAATCAGACATAAGCGGATTAAATAATTATTTGCCCTTTTTTGTTTCTTATACTAAGGCGTCAATCGGGAATAGTGGCGATCCTATTGCGCGTGATCAGGTTACATCTGTTTATTCACGTTGGCTATTTACCAAGGCGCATGCAGAGATATATTTTGAATATGGGCTAAACGACAATTCCTACAATCGTACAGATTTTGCCGGCTCACCCCAACACTCAAGAGCATATATTATTGGGATTAGAAAACTGGTGCCTTTAAACAATAATTGGGGTGGCAATATAATGTTTAATGGGGAAATAACGCAGTTATCGCAAACTGTTGATCGTTATGTACGTGATGCCGGCGGATGGTATGTTCACAGCGAAGTGAGACAAGGAATGACAAATGACGGGCAAATAATTGGCGCAGGAACAGGGACGGGCGGCAACTTGCAGTCTGTTGATGTAAGTTGGGTTAAAGGTCTTAAAAAATTAGGTATCCTGTTTGAAAGATATGAACACAATGTAGACTTTTCTAACGTTTATTTTAGCCAGGACATAAACGGTAATAGCCGTAAATGGGTTGATTTTGGATTTGGATTTCAAGGCGACTGGAACTACAAGAATTTGCTTTTCAATGCCAAGTTAGAGGGCGTACAGTCTGTCAACTATGAGTGGCTGTTAAAAAATTATCAGCCAACGCTGTCATACCAGCCTAATAATAATGTATTCAACCTGCATGCGCAGGTTGGTGTAAGTTATCGGTTTTAAGGACTTTTAGCTAGATTGTGTAATGACGGTTGTTAAAAATTACTTTTTTAATTTAATTTTTACGCTGGCTAACGTGCTGTTTCCAATCGTAAGCTTTCCTTATGTATCGCGCATACTTGGGCCGGCTGGTATCGGCAAAGTTCAATTCGCTTTTTCTTTCGCGCTTTATTTTTGTATGCTTGCCGCCATAGGGATACCAATTTATGGTGCCAAAGAGGTGGCCCGGCACCGGGACGACCCGGCGGGACGCGCTAAGGTTTTCTCAGAGCTTGTAACCATATACTTCATTTCAAGTATCATCTTTTCTACTTGTTATTTCCTGATCATATCCTTTGTGCCATATTTTACCGGTGATCCGCTAACGTATCGTGCTGCCGGGATATTGGTATTCACCAGCTTTTGTTCCGTCGAGTGGATATACACCGGAATGGAGGATTTTAAGTCTATTGCCTTACGATCCGTAGCATTTAAACTTTTAAATCTGATTTTGTTGTTTATGCTTGTAAAAACACCCGCAGATTTTAGGGTGTATTTATACTTAATGATGTTCGCTTTTATAGGCAATAACCTGCTTAGCATCTTTCTTTTAAAAGGTAAGGTAAAATTATCGTTTACAAACCTCAAGCTACGTCATCACATCACACCTCTGCTTTATATTTTTGCTACAACGCTGGCCGGAAGCATGTATGCAGAAATGGATACCGTTTTGCTTGGCTTCCTTTCAAACAGCAAAACAGTAGGCCTTTACACGGCAGCTGTTAAATTCAGCAAGATTAGCATACCCTTCGTAACTTCAATGGGGGTTATCCTATTGCCAAAAGCGGGTAAGGATTTTGCCGATCGAAACCTGGAATCCGTTCAGCGGAGCCTTGATCAAACTTTCAAATTCCTTGTTTTTTTTAGCGTTCCGCTGGTTATTGGCCTCATAATGTTAGCGCCAGAATTAATCAGCCTGTTTTCGGGCCGGGAGTTTTTGCCGGCGGCACAGGGTATGCGTATTTTGGCCTTATTGCCATTGATAATTGGGTTTGCTCATATGCTACTATTTATGGTGATGGTTCCGGCGGGACTTAACAGGGCTATGTTTTTTTGCGTGTTATCTGGTGTGGCCGTAAGCGTGCTGTTAAATTTCTTGCTAGTACCGCGTTACCAGGCAACCGGCTGTGCAGTTGCAAATATTTGCGCAGAAATAGCGGTTAGCGGGTTGTATTTCCACATTATAAGACAGCGTTATGCTTTTAAGTACAATTGGGTGCTTATACCTCAAGCCCTATTAAGTGCTGCTCTTTTCGTACCTATCATATGGGCAATTAAAGAAGCCCATATTATACCTATAGGCATAATTATTTGTGCGGCCGTATCCTGTGCTGTGGTTTATATCACAACGCAAACGTGGGTCTTCAAGAATAGGCTGGCGTACCAATTTTTTGCTTTAGCGAAATCAAAACTTAATATAAGCGCATGAAAGTCTCCGTCGCTATGGCTACGTACAATGGCGCTAAATACTTAAGGAAGCAGCTAGATTCTGTACTTAATCAAACTTTAGCGCCTGATGAAGTGATCGTAACTGATGACAACTCTACGGACGGTACTATCAATATTTTAAAAGAGTACCAGGAGCAGGGTAGTCTGAGATTTGTTGTGAATGTCAACCAGCTTGGTGTAGCAAAAAACTTTCAGAAAGCTGTGTCAATGACAAAGCCCGGAAATTTTGTTGCACTGTGCGACCAGGATGATGAGTGGATTCCCGAAAAGCTAGAACAGTCAGCACAGCGGCTTAAAGCTATAAATGATAATACTGTGCCGTGCATGGTTTATAGCGACCTAATATTTGTTGATGAGTATGATACAGTGATCAGTCCGTCTTTTAGGGATTTGCTTGGTCATAATAAATATCATCATAACCTTGAAACCTTGTTACGCGCTAATTTTGTTAACGGCTGCACGGTGCTTATGAACTCCCAAGCCAAAGCAGAGTTTCTTAAGATGCCGGACGGCGTACGCTCACATGATGAGTGGCTCGCGCTGGCTGTATATAGTTTTGGTAAGGGGGAATATTTGCGCAACTCAATGGTGCGATACAAACGGCACGACGCAAATTTCAGCATCTCTGTAAATGATGACTTGCCCAACAAATACTACGCTAATTACGTAAGCTTGTTAAAAGCATTACGTGGTAAAGATGATTTCTTAACAGAACAAATAGGGGCAGTGCGGCAGTTTTATGAATTAAACGATAACCGTCTGACAGAGGAAAATAAAAGGATATTTAGTCGTTTTCTGAAATTAAGCAACCGCTCATATTTAGCAAAAAAGCTTAACTATATGCTAATTGTAAGGCGGAACAAGTTTTAAACGGCTACTGTCGTTTTACGGCCTTTAAAAATCAGTATGTAAATAATCACGCAAAGTAAAGCGGCAAGAATACCGGCGGGAACAGTTGTAAAATACTTCATCTTGTTTTTCTTAAGCGGCAATTGCGGCTCATCAACAATTTGTACGGTTGGTGTTTCCTGGGCCAGCAAAGTTTTACTGCTTTCAAGACTTTTAACTGTTTCAGTAAAAATTGTGTTAAGTACAATTTTATCGCGCTCTTTAACTTCCACGTTAGCGTTTACTGTAGTATAGGCAGGGTTAAGATCTAATAGACTTTGATTGGCAGATGATAATGCATAAGTACGCCTGTTAAGTATCGCGCCTATACTATCTGCACGTAATTGTAACCGGGCAACGTTTTTCCGCAGTCGGGTAGTTTTTGAAGTGATGTAGAATTGCGTGGCAGCGTTGATCATACGCTTACAAAAAAGTTGGGCTAAAAGCTCATCTTTCATGGTGGTGTTTACCTCAAAGAAGCCTAGCTTTTTATCCGTTTTAGAAATGCCAAAATCGCCCGATAAAATTTGATCCGTCATTTCATGCAGCAAACTGTCTTGCAGGCGAGTATAATTTGATGCATTGTACGGAAAAGCGATGGGCTTACCATTTACAGCGAACTCCTCCCAGCGTTTGTTTAATTTTGATACTTCAGCATATTTGTCTGCAAGTGAAGTGCGTTTTACTGAGTCATATGGTGTTAACAGGGTTTGCTGGATTAATTTGCGGCTAACTAATAATTGTTCAACATTGTCGCCCGCCAATACACCGCTGTTACCGCCAATGCCGTTCAAATCGAAGCCTAATTGGCCGGCCAATGAGGCTAAGCCGCCGCCTCCGCTCGATTTCGAGTCGTCTACTACAAAGGTTAGTCGGGCTGTATAAGTTGGCCTTTTTAAATAAGCAAATGCGGCCCCTAACAGTCCGCCAACTAAAATTGCTACTAACAGCAGCGGTTTAAACGTGAGTATATAACGCACATCTTTCTTCCTGTCATTTAACAATTTCTTAAATGAAAACTCAGACTCGTAAGGATAATGCTCCATCAAATATTATCAGTTTTTAGTTCTGAGTATAGCAATTAAACTTATCAACGCAGTGAGCGCTGACGCAATACCGGTGATATCACCAACACTTAATCTGAATTTTAAGCTGGGATCTTTCTCCGGAACGATAATTTTGCTGCCCGGCTTAACAGATGGGTAATTTCTAAAGAACAGGAAATGTCTTACAGGCCTGTTTAAGCCGTTGGGGTATTTTATGTAGGCACCTTTGAGGTATGCCTTTGACGTTGTACCACCTGCGGCATTAATATAATATTTGAAACTACTGTTATCGTAGTTGATCAACTGGGGGTTGTTAACCGCCCCCGTCACATCAACAAATGTGATTACCCTGGGTACATAAATGCTGTCACCTTCTAAAAGTATCTGGCTTTCGCGATTAAGCTTATCATTACTCAAATTAGTAAGGTCAAGATTTACACGAACGCCTTTTCTAAAAACCTGAGCATTTTCTAATGAACCGTAAGGTGTAATGCCCCCCGCGCGTTGAATAAAGTCGCGCGCGCTTTCATCGCGTCGCTGTACTGCGTAATCTCCCGGGAATAATACTTCGCCTTTCACACTAACATTACCTAATGAGCGGTAGTTAACCAATCTTTGTACGAAAATGTAATCCATTGGCTCCAACGGTATGTCGTTGTTGGTACCTGCAGACATATCGATATTGAAACTTTGCACAACCTGGTTGGCTACACTGTCTTGCTCGTTACGTATAATTCGCGACACCTCTACGTGGCGCTCGGCGGCCACATCTGTAAAACCACCCGCCATTGCGATCACATCGCTAAGTTTCATGCCTTTTCGGTAAACAAAGCTACTTGGTGTACGTACGTTTCCATTTACGGTTACCATACGGCGCGATATAAAAGTGCTTTCATCAAGAACCACAACAGTATCTTCGCGCATTAAGGGAATGTCACCAGCACCGCTAGCCACTTCCTGCGGTTTAAATGAAATAAATTGTTTTTGAAGATCGGGTAGGGTACGTTTAATAAAACCACGTACCATATATGCTTCTGCTTTTAATCCCCGGGCAGATTTTAAAAGCGAGCTTAAGGTTAAGCCTGCGGTTAGTTCATATGGTCCGGGGCGGTATACAGCACCTTCTAATACCACGCGATTGGCATATCTGTTGGTAATTGCACCTATAGTAATTACATCGCCATTACGCGGTGTAAAATTGTTAAACAGGTTGGCGGGTACATCTTTTATCTCTCGTTCCAGAGCGTTAATTTGTTCAACCTTAGCAATACCTTTATAAGCGATATCTGTATATCCGCCTGCATAATTTATAAGGTCTTCCAGTTGCTCATCATCCTTCAATTCATAGATAGCCGGCCGTTTAACCTCACCTTTTATTGATACGCGTTTTTTATATACCGGAATGCGTATCACATCCTGGTCTTCTAAACGGACGTTGCCGGATAAAATACCTTTTTGTAAAAAATCGTAGAAATCAACCGTTTTATATACCCTATTAGCGCGAATGATCTCAATGTTTCTCAAAGAACCGTTTATACTTGGTCCGCCGGAATTGTAAAGCGCGTTGAAAAGCGTTGTAAGGGAAGATAGCGTGTATGAACCCGGAGTTTTTACCTCGCCGGTAAGTGTGACGCGAATACTACGGGTGTTGCCAAGGTTTACGGTAATTTGCGTTTGCCCGGTTTTTAAGCCAGGGTAGATGCGCGTCATTTTATTGCGGATAAGTGCGGTAGCCTGTTCTATAGTAAAACCGTTTACGTATACAACGCCGGCGTAGCTCAAAACAAGGTTACCCTCTGGGGTTACCTTAGAAGTTTGCGAGCTTTCATTTAAACCAGTAACAAGCACTATAACATTATCACCGGGGCCTAACACGTAACCCTTTGGCGTAGCCATGTTAACATTGGGTTCGAAGGTAATATCAAACTGATTAAAGAAATCTAACCCATAAACCTGAAGGGCCTGTGTTGTGTCGCGTGCTTTCGGGGTGGCATTAATCACGCCGGTAGGCTTTTTCACAACGGTCAAGCTGTCTCTGGAATAATCTACAGATTGCTTACGTGCTTTATTTGAAATACTTGTTTTATTTTTTTTGCCATTTAAGCCCAGTAAGGTTACCCGGTCCTTAAAGGCTTGCACCTCATCTGGTGGTACACCTTTCTGAATCATAAGCTTGTAAGCCTCTGTTTCCGATAATCCGCTTTCTTCTAATTTGTTCCATATAGCGGTAATCTTGTCGTCAGAAAGGTCGCTAACTTTCAAACTCGACAGGTTGCCAACGGATACATCTTGCGCCATCACTTTTACGGGGACAGCAAATGATAGTAACACAAGTATGCAGAACAGAAATCTTAGTCGCATTTAGAGAAAATATAATACAGTTGAATATGCAAATATAAATTAAATAAACAGCTCAGAACCCATAATTAACCCCAACAGTAATTTGGTTTGGTACCGCGTTAGTTTGCAATGCAGGGCGTATTACACCGGTCTGATGTTGGTAAATACCACGAAGATATAAACGGTGTATAAGTTCATATCTTGCCGACACAGTAAACTGCGTTTGGCTTTCTACCGGGCCTTGTTGTAGGAACTTTGGTTGTGGTTCTGCAAAATATTGATCAAGTACACTTCCATTCCGACCCTTGCGTATATGGCTAATTTGCGCGCTTGTAGTTAATCTTGGAAAAGGATTGTATGACAGCCATGCTAAAAATTGATCGGAATTTTGACCGATCCAATCTCCTAATAGATAATTTTGACTGGCGTACGTTTGCGCCGGAATTAAATTGGCGTAAACGAACGGATTGATTCGCGTATACTCCGCGCCGACAGTTAAATAAGGGATGAATACATCTGTTACAGAACCACCGATATTGTAGCCCAACTGATTACGGCTACGTGCCGGGTCAAACGCCGTCTCAAGGCGAATCTCATCAATGAACAAAGTAGCGTAAAGATGTGTGTTGGGAATGTTATTCCTGGAACTTGCCTGAAAAAATATTTGCCCGTTAGAGCCGGTTGTGATCTTATAGCGGCTCTGATATTGGTCATAGGCCTTGAAGAAAAGGATCGGTATGAGATATCCTGCGTCAAGATAGTCGCTCGACACCATTGATTCTCCTATACTGAGCGATATCCCTTTCCCAGGTAAAAATGTAAGGCTGTGTGACGCCAGATATTTTTGAATGTACAATTCGCGCGTTCCGCTATACAAGTTTGTACCGGTTTTATAGGTACGTGCTGAGTCTATTAACGCCGATTGCAAGAACGCAAAAACGTAATTAAACTGAAGCCATTTTAAAGGCTTATAGTCAAACCTGATAAAAGGGTATGACGGTGCCTTATCAGACATGACCAGCCTGCCGTTTTGGCCATAACCCCACAATACCTGATCTTTGCCAACGCTAATTAAGCCGTTGTCCCACGAGTAGGTAATATTTCCGCGTACATCACTGTAATTTACAGCAGTAGATCTAAAATCGAGGTTGGCGGTGCGCTGTATACCGGTCTCAGGTGTAAACTGCTTTAAACTGTCTACACCTTTACCTTTTTCATTAACATCTTGAAAGTAAGCCTGGAAACTAAAGTGTTTACCAGCCTGGCCCCAAAAGACCAATCCGGAGGCTTGCTTAAATACGTTTTTTCCGCCGCTGCCAATTGTGTTTTCCAGAGTGATGGCAGGGTCGGCACGAAGGATGAAACCAGGTTTAGTAACAGTTACTGCACGGCGTACACCAAACTGATCCTTACTGAAAAGCCACTTAGTTTGGTCTTGTTGATTGTCCTCAAACTCACTGTAATCATTAAGGTAAAAATCTAACTCCTTTTTTTCAACGTCTGTTAATCCCTTAGCGCCATCTTTAAGTTGGTGAAGTAAGATGGCAATTTGCTTACGACTAACCGGTTGTATCAGGTCATCAAAACGTATACGGCCTTTTTGGGCTTGCCTTGCAAGATATTGATAGATTGGATGCTGAGGGTTTTCAAATACTGCCTGGGCTTTAATATTAGCCGAGACAAGAACAAGCGCAATTATAATAGGTAATATGCACTTACTATTACTGATTTTCATTTGCAGGAGGTGGATGTAATGGGTGCAAAGTTAATTATAATTAATAAACACAATTTTAGCAGGCATCATATCATGTAAAAGAAAATTACTTAATAGCTAACTCATACGCATTCAAGGTTTGCTCCGCAGCTTTACGCCATGTATATTCATTAATAATACGGTTATACAACAGTTGACTTAAGGGAGCCGATGATGCTTCATCTACTGCTTTTTTAATACTTGCCGGATCTGCAGGGTCGCAATAAAAGGCATCGTCTCTAAAGTAGTCACGGGTGTCGCCCTTGTCTGTAATTACCAAATTGCAACCCATTATGCCGGCCTCTAACGAACTTAAGCCTGTAGTTTCGAACCAACTGGCCAGTACGTGTACTTTGGCCTTTTGCAGATAGGCCACCATTTTGTCGTGCGGTGCTTTGCCCGCGAATATTACATTAGGAGCCGCTACATCTTTACAGCTCTTATAGTAATCCATTTGATTTGCCGAAGGCGCACCAATGAGCACTAATTTATATTGGGTGTTGTTAAGTGCTTTGATAAGATTAAGCTGATTCTTTCTGTTTTCAATCCGGCCAACGCACACAATTAAATTATCATCTTTTCTTACAGACGGATCATAGGGGAATTTTTCAGGGTTGATACCATTTGTCACTACCAAGCCGTGAACATTGGGTGTATAAATCTCTTTCAAACGATTTAATTCTGATTCTGAGTTTGGAAGAATATAATTGGCAGTCTCGAGCGCCTCTATGATACTTTTCCTTTGCCCTTTTAAAAAGTAATGAAGAGACGGACGATGATCTTTACCCACCAGCCAGCGCGCAATGGTTTTAAAATATTCCATGCTATCAGAATTCAGCCGGCTAAAAAATGCACCGATACCTTTTCTATTGTATTTATAATAGTCTCCGTAAGTACAGTGAATTGTAGATATTACAAAAGGCATTTTAGCCTTACGGCTATGGGTGACCATATCGCCGGGGCGAGGGATGCCGAAGAAATGCAATACATCATAGTCATGGTAGGGGATATTGTCAATAGACCGAAGTATGTCTACTTCTACACCAATATTTCTCAGCTGTTTCGCAGTTTGTTCTATTTGTACAGTATCCCCGCCTGCTATCTTATAAAGGTTTAAACGGGTAATAAAAGCAACTTTCATTCGCAATATTAAACTCTGCACATCGCAGTAATTCGTCGAAGTTAGATATTAATTCCATAACACAACGTTTCACATTTTAAGTTGGCTGGTAAATAATTGCGCTGTCGGCTTTAATAAACAATGGCATAATTTATGCGTTTAATAGGGTAGATAGTAATTTGTAGCTTTTATGATACAATTGCGATTGTGTCGCCAATATTATTATTAAAAGCGAGTAAATAACTAATAGGAAATAGTTATAATAAGAATAGCATCGTAAGGATAAAATTGGTTTTCTACTTAAAAATAGTATTTTTGAGAGTTGTTTGAGGCGAAACTATCTACCTTATATAGCATTCGTGCTGTCGACATAAAACAATAATATGAAGAAAAAAATTTACATTGCTGGTAGTGGGGGAATGCTTGGTGAGGCTTTTTATCGTGTCTTTAAAAATGATTATGATGTTAAGTGCACAGATAAAGATGTAAATGAAAAATGGCTTGATTTTCTAGACTTTAGAGATTTCGAAGCTTATAAGAATGATGTTAAGAAATATAACCCCGATTACCTTTTCCATATAGGTGCATTAACTAATCTGGAAGAATGCGAATCTAACATCGATGATACGTATCTTACCAATACAACATCAGTTGAAAATGCTGTTTTATTGGCAAACGAACTAAATATTCCTGTTTTATACATTAGTACTGCCGGGATATTTGACGGAAAAAAAGATTTTTATGATGATTGGGACGAGCCAAACCCGCTTGGCCATTATGCGCGTTCCAAATACATGGGCGAGCGTTACGTCCGTGAAAATGCAAAAAAATATATTATCTGCCGTGCAGGTTGGATGATGGGTGGCGGACCAAAAAAAGATAAAAAGTTTGTCAATAAAATTATCAAGCAGTTAGCATCCGGTAAAAGAGAGTTGCATATTGTTAACGATAAGGATGGCACACCAACGTTTACAGTGGATTTTGCTAAGAACGTTAAGTTGCTCTTAGAAAATGAATATTGGGGACTTTACAATCTGGTTTGCACGGGCGAAACAAGCCGCGTTCAAGTTGCACAAGAAATTGTTAACATATTGGGTTTACAGGATGACGTGAATATTAATGAGGTTAGCTCTGACCACTTTAAAGAAATTTATTTTGCACCACGCCCGCCATCAGAACGTTTGATAAATAAAAAGCTTGAATTACGTAATATGAATATCATGCGCGATTGGAAAGTTGCGCTTAGCGAATATATTACTGATTACTATACAGATTACGTTGCCGAAAATATTTATACTGTAAAAGAAGACGGTATAGGTACCAACGCCGTTTTATAAAATGCGCATTGCCGCTTTTGGGTTTCGAACCTTGCCTCCTGCAAAAGGGGCGGCGGGTGCCGACAAATTTGCTTTAGAACTATTTCCAAGATTAGTTAAATTAGGACATTCTGTTGTTGCTTATAACAGACAATACAAAGATGTTTTTGTAGATGTCACTGAATTTAAAGGCGTCACAATAAAGACATTGAAAACCGTGTCAAAATCCGGTTTCGACACACTACTACACTCTTGCAAAGCAACCTTTGATATCATAGTCAACAACACTGCAGATATTGTTCACATTCAAAATGGCGGCAATAGCATTTGGGCCTTACCATTAAGATTGTTCGGCAAAAAAGTTTTTATCAGCCAGGATGGGGTTGATTGGAAACGCGATAAATGGCCGTGGTATGGAAAATTATATTTAAAGCTTTCTGCTTATTTAACCGCGACGCTGCCAAACCAGGTAATCTTTGATAATGTAATTGCAAAAAGGCTTTTTGAAGATCGTTTTAAAAAGCAGTTTACATTTATACCTTTCGGTAGTGAAGTTGACACGACAAGTATATCTGATAACGTACTACGGCGTTTAAGCTTGACAAAAGGCGGATATTACCTTTTTATTGGGCGTTTTATTCCAGATAAAGGTCTGCATTATCTCATTCCCGGATTTAAACAATCAAATTCAAATAAGAAACTTGTGCTAATAGGCGGGTCGCCCAATTCATCAGAATATGAAAAAGAAATACTCGCGATGGGTAACGAACAGATTATTTTTCCGGGTTATATATACGGGGACGAAGCCAATTCTCTGATCGCTAACGCTTATTGTTACATTCAACCATCAGACGTCGAAGGGCTTTCGCCTATTGTACTCACTGTGATGGGATTAAATGTCCCGATGATTGTGAGTGATATACCTGAAAATTTATATGTTGTGGAAGACACTGTCACCACATTTAAAAAAGCCGACGCTGTTTCTCTAGCGGAACAAATAGATTTTTGTGAGGCAAATTATGACGAGATGGAAAAACTTGCCCGAAAAGCGCAACAACGGGCATTAAGTGTTTTTAACTGGGACCGTGTTGCCGAAGAGCACGTTCAAGTATTTTCTAAATACTAGCCAACACGTTTAAACACTTCAACAATTTCGTTGGCAGTTCTTTTCCAGGAAAAGTTTTTTAAGCGTTCTATGCCTTTAGCAATCATGTCTTTTCGCAATTGCGGATCGTCTAAAACCGATTGAATCTTTGCAACCAGTTCCTCAACTTTGTAAGGATTAAATGTTAGAACAGCATCGCCACCCACCTCAGGCAGGCAGGTATTATTGGATACGATAACAGGCACGTTATATTCAAACGCTTCCAGAACGGGCAATCCAAAACCTTCATTGAATGAAGGAAATACGTACAGCAACGCATTTGCATAAAGCTGCCCGATTTCCTGGTCTGTTAAGTATCCTGTTGTAATAATTTGTTCCTGCAACGCATTCTGCTCTATCAGTTCCTTTATCACATCATGATCATTGTCATATTGATTGGTAATAAATGAGCCTGCCAATACGAGTTTTAAATCGGGATAGCCAGTCTTTTTCAATTCTACAAAAGCCTTTACCAGTGTAGGAATGTTCTTGCGTTTAAACATTGACCCTACATGCAGAATGTAGTTGTGTTTCTTTATTGGAAAACGATCGAGAACATGGTTGCCAGAAATGTCATCGGCATTATAATTCATCCTCTTAGGCCCATCAGGGACAACCACAATTTTAGAAGGATCTATACCGACGTGATGGGCAATTTGCTTTTTGCCGTATTCTGTAGCAGTGACAAGTAATGGCGATCGCCGGGCGCCAGGTACGGTTGTAGCTTTATAAAGCCAAAGCCAAAGCTTACCGTAACTCTCGGGCGATTCAAAACAAAAAGCATCATGTAAACCATGAACGGTTTTATAACCTAAATGAACAATGGGTACACAATTATCGACACAAAAAACAATATCGCATTTTTGACCCCACGCTTTTAAAGGCAACACTATTTGCTTCCATAATTGGTAGCGAAAATGCTCAACCCATTTCCAGATTTTTTTTGGGCCGCTATAAACAGGTAGGAGAGTGTCGATGAACCGAAAACTTATACCGTCATCGTTCATGTGCGTAAATTCTCGCTGCAATTCCTCCAGGTAAGTTTTTATGCCTGTCTTTGCTTTTTTAAGATCTCTGATATCAACACCAACAATAATTGGCCTGTCGTTTCTTTGTATATTTTCGCTCAAACTATTTTATGTGATTTTTTTCCTCTTCCGCAGTTAAAATGTCTAGTACTTCAAAAAAAGACTTGTTGTAATGCCAACCCAATTGTGTTTTAGCCTTGGTATTGTCGCCATATATATCTTCGATGTCAGTTGGTCTGAACAATGACGGATCTTCCACTAACCGCTCATTGTCAATATTAAGACTTTTAAAAACATGCGTTATTATCTCTCTTAAGTAGACAGATTGACCGGAGCAAATTAGATAATCATCAGCAATATCTTGCTGTAACGATAGCCACATTGCCTTTACATAATCGGGTGCATAACCAAAATCACGCTTAACGTCGATATTGCCCACTTTTAAAACATCTGCAATGCCATATTTAATGTCAAGCGAAGTTTTTATAACCTTTTTAATAAAATAATGAGGCCCCCGAAGATAGGACTCGTGGTTAAACAACACACCGTTTACGCAATGTACACCATAAGATTCACGGTAGTTAACGCCTATCCAATAGCCCGAGGCTTTAGAAATTGCGTAAGGACTTAATGGATGTAACGGTGTTCTTTCTGTAACCGGCAATGTGTTAACACTGCCGAACATCTCACTGCTTGATGCCTGATAGACACGTGTGTGCATCGCTAAAAGCCTTACACTTTCTAAAATGTTTAATACCGATTGTGTGTTGTAATTTATGGTACCAATAGGCTGTTCAAACGATATGCCTACTGAACTTTGCGCCGCGAGGTTGTAAAATTCGTCTGGTTTGTATTTTAAAAGAATCTTAATAATGCTCGAAAAATCCAGCAAATCGCACTCTTCTATTTTAACTTTACCGATTAAGTTTAAGTAGATTAAGCCGTGTTTATTAAAGTTGTTATAACTGCGAACCAAACCAATAACCTTATAGCCTTCACTCAACAAAAGCTGCGTTAAATAAGATCCGTCTTGGCCTGTTATGCCCGTTATAACTGCAATCTTTGCCATATCAATTTCGGGTCTTAATGATTTTAGCCGGTACACCGGCAACCACGCTATTTGGCGGCACCATTTTATTCACAACACTTCCTGCCGCAACCACACTGCCTTCACCAATGATTACCCCGGCTAAGACCTTACAGCCTGCACCCAGCCAGCAATTGTTGCCAATAACCGTAGCGGCTTTTGTGACACCCTGATCTTTTATGGTTTTATCAGGCTGGTCAAAGTTATGATTCTCAGAGAAAATGCTGATATCCGGCCCTGTGATTACATCATCTCCAATGGTGATGCCGCCCTGTCCGGCTAAATATGCACGGGCATTTATGCCGGTACGGTTACCTATTTTTATTCCTACACCTTTATACGCAACAACTCCGGTGGCAAAAAGAATTGAGCCGCGACCGATGGAAACGTTGTCTCCAAATTGAATGCCATTAAAAGAAAGCGCGTTTATTGATACGTTGTCGTCCAGGATCAGATTTTTCCCGGCCGTTACCTTATAGCCGTGACGAACGTTAACCCGCTTGCCGCAAAAAACAAATCCGGCCGAGCTTTTTAGAAACAATTTTAACCAACATCCGCGTATCAACTGACAAAGCCTGTGTATCGAGATAACTAACATATCGCGGTTTGAGTGCTTGCTTTCCCACTTGTAATCAGGATCGCGTTTTAGTTTACGTATTAAAGTTTCTATCATAAGGCAGGGGCAGGTTGAGGGCTTTCAATGCCTTGTTTCATAACAACACTGATAAATAAGCCGGACAGAAACCAATTCATGTATGAGATATAAGAAGACGACTCAATTTCTGATGTGAATAAAGGAATTAAAATTCCAAGTTTAAAAAGCAATACCGCGAGGCACAGTTTACGTTCATTTCCTTTAAGCAACTTAAACCACTTTAACCCCTGCTTTATAAATAACAGGTAAACAATCAAATATAAAATTAGTGCGATTATGCCGGCTTGTACACCAATGATGATGAACTGGTTTTCGCCGCCAACGTTTTCGCCCAATGTGCCTGCCACCCGGCCGGTGGCGCCAAGGCCAAGACCCATGGGATTACCCGCAATCGCCGTAATGCCTTGTACCCATTGCAACACGTGGCCAACACTAGACGGGTTACTAAAATCAATTGTAGAGATGATTATTTCAACAAAAGGATTTTGCTTTTTATCTAACCTAAGAAAAAGATAGGCCACATAAATGACGCCGGCTATAAAGCAATAATGAACGATTTTAGTAATCAACCTCTTCTTAGTCAGGAGGGCATAGATGTAAATTACCAACAAATAACTTATTAACGGCGCGCGCGAAAAAGCCAAAACGATAGAACATACAGAAGCCACCAATGCCGCCAATCCGATCTTACTTGCCCTAAATTTGTTATCATCACTCGTAAACAACGCTAGTATAACAGACAGTGCTAAAATAGTGGCGGCGGCATGCTCTAAAGGGTTTGAGAAAAAACTGCCGTATCGCCTGTACCCGCCATCAGATTCGAAAGTTGTACTCAACCCAAAGTTACCGGATGGCTCCATATTAAAGAAGTAGTAGACGTAATCAGCATAACCTGTTATAGTCTGAAGATTTTGATTAGCAATAGCTTCTCCTATCACAACAACGCCGGCGGCTATAGTTAAAATAAGCAGGTAGTTAAAATACTTGTTTATAAATACAGTACGTATGTCTATAAATCTACCGGCAAAATAAACCACTATGAAGAAAGAAATGCTTTTTAATGCAATTAGCCGTTGTATAAATGTTTGCCCGCCTATAGGTAGTATAGCGTAAACAATTGTAAGCAGCAAGAAAGCTAATGTCAGGTAGTCTATTAAATGTAAACGTGGTACTTTCTTTACTAAAAGAATACCTATAATTAACACTATTAATATCAAAAACTCTTTGAAAAATTGCGCCGGCGGTAGCACGTCTCTCAAGCCCATCAAAAAGACGGCAGACATAGCTGTGGTGTAGATAGACAACCCGAATATAAGGAACAATAAAATGCCGGCCCTATTTCCCGAAAAAATTTCTTTAAGCGATGCTACAAAAGACAGCAGAAATATCAGTGGAAAGACAAACATCGCTTAAATATATATTGCCTTATTGATTTGGCCAAATAATGCGCAAAGGTGTAAATAAACCTTCTGTTAATCCACGCCATAAAAATTTGATTTTGTGCTTGCGACCGCGAATTATAAAGTAGCAAAGCAATACTAAATAATAACTCAAATTATAAAGTAAATTAACAGGGTATAAAAGAGGAAGTCCATAACGCCTGATAAACCATAAATGATTGCGGCAAACGTAATAATGTATAACTGGTGAAAGCGTACCTTCTGAATTTTTTACCGACGTTTTAGCAGATGCACCTGCTTCATGATACAACTTAGCAGTTGGAAGATACGCTAACCGCCCAATTTTTTTTAACCGATAGGACAGATCTGCGTCTTCATAGTAAAGGAAAAATTTGCTATTAAACAAACCAGACTTTTGCAAAGCAGCATTTCGTACAAGCATACAACAACCTGTTAGCCAATCCGGCTCCAACGGAGTATGCAGGCCTGTCGCGCCATCCGCATTTTTATTGTATGTTTTACCAACCCATTTGTTAAAATATCCCGGCCCGTTCCATAGTGCTTTGGGTCGGTGCATCCAATAAATTGCAGGCTGTACGGCTACCGTGTTAGGATGGCTTTTAAGATGATTCGTCAACTTGATTATTAGGTTGTCTTTAACAATGGTATCGTTGTTAATTATTAATGAGTATTTGTAGCCCCTTTCAATGCTTAACTTTAAGGCACGGTTGTTTCCTTCCGCAAACCCAAGATTTTTCGATTGAGAAATGTAGGTGAGACTAGGAAAGTGTTTGCTTATTTTATCGATTGATTGATCATTCGAGGCGTTGTCAATTATAATCGCATCGAATTCCCTACTGTCACAATGTTCAAACAGTGACCTTAGGCAAGCAATTGTATGTTCTGGTTTTTTGTAGTTAACTAAAATAACTGCCGTTTTATACCGCATACATTGCAAAGTAGGAATATCTAATAAAAAAGCCTTAGAGTTATTCTAAGGCTTTTATGCTTGGTACCGCATTTTGTCGGGATGGCAGGATTCGAACCTGCGGCCTCCACATCCCAAATGTGGCGCGATACCGGGCTACGCTACATCCCGAAAGGGAATGCAAAAGTATGCTTTTAAATTGCGTAAGCAAACTTTTTTTAAAAAAAATTGTCTCAAACGAACATCCATTCCGCTCTGGTATTAACTAAATGAGTTAATGTGTTGCGTATCAGCTATTTTTACGTTCGCAGTAACATCACTAAAATTCAACCGCGTATATTTAAATTATTATCTTTAATATTGTAACCAGGATCGTTGTATCAACTGTGAAATAAATTCTTGCAAATGTTCCAATCAATAAACATAGTACCCAGGTGGATAATCTTCATTTTGGATATTATAATATGCGTATTTTCATTAGGCCTGGCATATTTCATTAGATATAATTTCGACATCTACAATATTGACGTAGCGGCCTTTAGCAGAAACATTCTTTTCTTTATTGGAATAAACGCCATTGTTTTTTTAAGTGTAAAAACATACTCTGGAATTATTCGATATACGAGTTTGCAAGACGCACATCGAATTGTTTTGACTGTGCTTACCGTTAACGCTATCTTTTTTATTGCAAATCTTGTTTTATTAGCATATGGAAAAGGGCCGGTCTTATCTAATCAAATATTGGTGGTAAACGCCCTTTGTAGCGGCAGCATGCTTATCAGCTACCGGGTAATGGTCAAATATTTCTTTTTGTATATTAGAAATATAAGGATAGACAAACGCAAAGTTGTAATATATGGTGCCGGCGACATGGGTATGGCTGCAAAACGAAACCTAGATCACGACACTGCTGTAAATATGTCCATCGTCGGTTTTTTAGACGACGATGTTCGTAAGACAGGGAAAGTGATGGATGGCGCTAAAATTTACAGTGTAGATGCGTTTGAAAAATTTATTGGCACGCATGATAAAATAGATGATGTTATCATTGCTGTTAATCATTTGAATGTCGATAGGAAGAATAAAATAGTTGATATCTGCCTTAAACACGGCATTAGGGTATTAACGCTTCCTCCAGTGACAACTTGGATAAATGGACACATAGACTCGCGCCAGATAAAACAAATTAAGATTGAAGATTTGCTGGAACGAGAACCTATAAAAATTCATAATGATGAAATTGAAGAGCAGTTAAGAGGTAAAAGAATTGTTGTATCGGGCGCCGCGGGTTCAATTGGAAGCGAAATAGTGCGCCAGTTGAGCAAGTTCGATCCGCAATTAATTATTTTGGTTGACCAGGCCGAGTCGCCGTTGCATGAGTTACAACTTGAACTCCAAGAAGAGTGCAGCAACTTAATTTTTCATGCTTTCATAGGCGACGTTCGCGATAAGAACCGCATGGAGACGATGTTTAAGACTTTTCAACCGCAGTATGTTTATCATGCCGCGGCTTATAAGCACGTTCCTCTTATGGAGCATAACCCCGCCGAAGCAATACGTACAAATATTTTAGGTACCAAAATAATGGCCAACCTGTCTGTTCAATATGGCGTGCAAAAGTTTGTAATGATATCTACAGATAAGGCTGTTAACCCAACAAATATAATGGGTGCGTCGAAACGCATTGCCGAGATTTATGTCCAATCACTATTTAACTCATTTACTCAATCTGGCATTATTTACGAAAACGGACTTAGTCATCTAAACAGTAACCGTAATCCTGAAAAAACCCGTTTCATCACTACCCGATTTGGGAACGTTCTGGGATCTAATGGTTCTGTTATACCCCGTTTTAAGGCTCAGATAGAAAAGGGTGGGCCCATTACGGTTACGCATAAAGATATTACACGCTATTTTATGACTATACCCGAAGCTTGCCGGCTAGTTTTAGAAGCGGGATCTATGGGTAACGGCGGTGAGATATTCATATTTGATATGGGCAGGTCTGTGAAAATCGCAGAACTGGCAACAAAAATGATCAGGCTGTCAGGTTTAGTGCCTAATCAAGATATTGCCATAGAATTTACTGGTTTAAGGCCGGGCGAAAAATTATACGAAGAATTGCTAAACGATAAAGAAAACACGCTACCCACTCACCATCATAAGATTATGGTGGCAAAAGTACGTGAATATCACTTCGAGAGTATCTTAAAACACATAGACGAACTCATCCAGCTTTCTGCAGGCAACAATAGTTTACGCATGGTTGCTAAAATGAAAGAGTTAGTACCCGAATTTAAAAGTAACAACTCAATTTACGAGCAACTGGACACGGAATCCACAATAAGTAATTAACACTTATTTTCTCATGAGTTAAAGAATAAACTAATGGAATGTAGTTTTGATAACTTAAAAGAAAATTGCCCCGCGTTTTCAACATAGTTTGCCGTTGCCTGTCTATTGCTCTAATTTAGTGCACGAGTGTTATTGACGAGCCATAGATTATTTCCTGTGATGAGAAAGTATTTGATTACGCTGAAAATTACTGCAGTATTATTGGTTTGCTTCACACTATCTGCAAAGGCGCAAACAGGCTTGATACAAGAAATCTCCGAGGTATACTTGACAAAATTGGTAGAGACAGCGCGTTTACACTATCCACGTGTAAAAACTTATAACAGCCGTATCAAAATCGCGGAAGGTAACGTGGCTAAGGCCAAACTTTCCTATTTCGATGAGTTTACACTGTCATACATTTACAGCCCACATGCGGGTCAGGGCACTACCGGTGTTGCTGCTACTAATCCTGTAAGCACAACTACAGGGGCAACAACTACCATCGCATCTAACTATAATTACTTCAATAGCATACAGGTAGGTTTCTTCTTTAATCCAACAAACTTTCTAATAAAGCCCCACAACGTAAGGCAATCTAAAGAAGAGCTCAATATCGCTTATAATGACCAGGCCGAATACTTAATCACGTTGCGTACGGACATTAAGAAACTATACTATGTGTTTAAAACCCGTGAGGCAGAACTCAAGGTGCAGATACAGAACGCGTCTCTAGACGATCAAACACTTACATTGGAGAAGCGCCGTTTTGAAAAGGGGGAAGAAACTTTTGAATTGTACAGTAAAGCCGTTGCAGGCGCCTCTGCAAATACATTAGCCCGTATAGCCGCAGAGAGCGGTTACCTTGCCGCCAAAGCAGATCTTGAAGCTCTACTAGGCGAGAAAATAGAAAACATCAGATAGATGGAAATAACCAGATATTTTAAACTTCTTCTTAAAAACAAATACCTACTGGTTATAATTCCGCTGGTTGCAATCATTATTACCTACTTTCTGGTGCGCAATCAACCTAGTGTTTTTGTTTCTACAGCCCAAATAGCTACCGGCATCGTTGATCAAACCAAACAGGTTTCTATAACTGCCGAACTTTTGGGTGGTGGTGAGCAGAAGATACAGCAACAGTTTGCCAATATAATTGAGCTTATCAAATCAAAAAAAATGCTCGACCAGGTGTCGTATGCATTAATGATTCACGATCTCACGGCCAATACGCCTTTTAGGAAACCAAGCAAGTTAATGGTGACGCTAAATCCCGAAGCGAAATCACATATGCTTGACGTTTTTAAACAAAATTATAAGAAACGTGAAGCCTTATCATTATTCAATTCAGACCAGAAGGGGATTTATGAGGTTATGCACTCAATGGGTTATGATCAGGAAACCCTTGGTAAGAAACTTACGGTTTATAGAACTGAAAGCAGCGACTTTGTAACTATATCGACTGAAAGTGACGACCCGCAGTTGGCTGCTTTTATTGTTAATACACTTTGCCAGGAAGTAATTGAGTATTATGATATTTTACTGAAAGAAAACCAGAGCCGCGCTTCAAATTTTCTTAAAGACTTGCTGCAACAGAAAAAGGATACGCTTGATAAGAAAACGCAGGAGCTTAAAAACTTTAAAATAAACAATCACATTTTAAACTTAACGCAACAGGCAGCGGGCGTCTATACTGAATTGTCATCATATGACGCGAAACTACAAGAAGCCAAGCGGGAAGTAGGCGCGAATCAGGCAGCCGTAAATGGCATAGACGCGAAGTTTGATCCTCAAGACCGTCAGTATATAGAAAGCACAGTTGTAAGATCAAACTCGCGTATTGTTGGTTTAGAAGATCAGATTAAGACACTACAGGGACGATTAGTCGCATCAAACTTCCAGCCGCAGTATCAGCGTCAGATCGACTCTCTTAATAGGTTGATCAAAACGCAGATTAGCTACGCCTCTGATCAGGCAGCGACTAACCCTTTAGCGGCAAAACAAGCGCTTATAGGCCGTAAATTGGAGCTACAGATACAAACTGACCTTGCTAAAAGCAGTGTTAAAATTCTTCAGTCAAAGGTCGACGAACTTAATGCGTCTCTAAATAAACTGGTGCCGTTTGAGGCTGTAATTCAATCTCTCGAAAATCAGATCACAGTTGGCAGCAAAGAATACCTCACGGTCCTTGAAAAATACAATGAGACCACGCTGGAAGCTAATTTCTCTAATCGCTTGCGTGTGGTTGACAGCGCGATGCCGGGGTTGGCACAGCCGTCTAAAAAGATGCTGCTGGTTATCTTAAGTGGTATCGTGATGTTTGTGTTCTGCTTGTTCGTATTCTTTATCCTATTTTTATTAGACGGTACGCTTAAAAACCCACGCGAGTTGGCCAATAAAACCAAAACGCCGGTGGTAGGCTATCTTAACCTGTTACCGATGTCGGCAATAGATTTAAACAAGATTTGGCAGGAAAAGGATAACAATCCGGACGTAGTCCTCTTCCGAAATTTGCTGCAATCCATCAGGTATGAGATATCGCATGAGTTAAAGGGCACCAAAATGCTGTTGATAAATAGTATTGAACCAGGCGAAGGTAAAACCTACCTAACCATGAACCTGGCTTACGCTTACGCGGCTATTAATAAAAAGGTGCTGGTAATAGATGGTAACTTTGACAACCCTGGCATAACAGACTTGGTAAATCCACGCCTTACACTTGAGGATTTCTTTAACGGCCAAAGTGTTGAAGATGCCGAGCAAAATAACTCTAAAGTAAACGTTATTGGTAACCAGGGTGGAGGCAATTCGTTATTAGAAACCGCTGATTCTGATACCATTGAGCGTAAGATCAATGAGTTAAAAAAGGAATTTGACATCATTATTGTAGAAACGCCTACACTTAGCGCTTTGAACAAAGCCAAAGAGTGGACAATCTTCGGGAACAAGGTTGTCACCGTATTTGAAGCGGGCCAGGCGTTTAGCACCGAATATCAGTTGAGCTTGGATTATCTTAAATCTTTAGAAGATAATTTTGTGGGTTGGGTAATGAACATGGTTGGCAAAGACCAGCTGGAGAAAGGAGGATAACATTGTGTTGATCGCTTATTTGTGGTTACTGATACAGATCATTATCGGCTACAACCTGGTGTTGCCCCTTGTATTGTACATTTTCTCCACTTTTAAAAGAAAATACAATCCGCCAATTGGCGAAGGCCGTGAGTTTGATTACGGAATTATTGTAACCTCATATGAGCAGGTTTACACAATTCCCGACGTTGTGGAATCTCTACTCAAGCTTGAACACAGCAACTTTCACATCTATGTTGTTGCGGATAAATGCGATATATCGGGATTGCATTTTACCGACGGACGCGTTACCATTTTTCGGCCCGAAGAAACGTTAGCCAGTAACACGAAGTCGCATTTTTATGCTATTAACCGATTTAAACGCCCGCACGAATGTGTCACCATAATAGATAGCGATAACCTTGTTCTGCCCAATTATTTGACGGAATTAGACCTCTATTTTAATGCAGGATTTGAAGCAGTGCAAGGCGTAAGGGAAGCGAAAAACCTGAATACAACTTTTGCACGCTTAGATGCCGCCCGTGATATCTATTACCATTTTTATGATGGTAAAATATTATTCAAACTCGGCTCGTCTGCAACACTTGCCGGCTCCGGAATGGCTTTTAAAACACAGTTGTACCGCGATTGCCTTGAAAATAACGATGTTATCGGTGCCGGTTTCGACAAAGTATTGCAATATCGTATACTAAGCCGCAACCTGCGCATCGCATTTGCCGCGGATGCTATTGTATTTGATGAAAAAACGTCCAAGAGTGATCAACTGGTAAAACAACGTTCACGATGGATCAATACCTGGTTTAAATACTTTGGTTACGGTTTCAAGCTGTTGTTTAAAAGCAGCCGCAACCAATTTGTCTTTGGTTTGATATTATTGCGCCCGCCATTGTTCATATTCTTGTTGCTTTCGCTTGTTTTCATGTTCTTAAACATTTTCATCAGCGCTACGGCAGTAGTAGTATGGCTCTGTGCTTTTATCGCTTTTGTTTTGGGATTTTATATCGCGTTGGCCAAATCTGAAACAGACAAACGCATTTATCAATCACTGGTAAATATTCCTAAATTTATTTTTTACCAGGTACTATCGTTGCTAAAGGTGCGTAAGGCCAACAAGCATTCGGTAGCAACCACGCACTATGTTCACAGTGCGGCAGATAAACCTGCAGAAAATGAGAGTTGAACCTGCAGAAAAGATACGCAAGGCGCATGAGTTGCACATGGCCCTTAGGAAAGTTATCCTAAGGGTTAGCCGCATTGTTGCCATCGTAGTGGCATTTTTAAGCACTTTCGCGTTATTTGTTAAAATACTTTTCTTTTAATGCCAACCTATAATAAATATAGCGGTCATTTAAAGTCAACCCGCCGCAAGGCGTTTTCAGATTGGTTTACTAAAACTTTTTTGCTTGAGAAACTGGGTAACAAATTCGGTTTAGGCTTATTTCTTTTTTTTGCGGCCTTAGTTGCATTTGGAATATCTAAAAGCGGCATTGTATTCGGTGTGCTGTTTCTTGCCGCGGTTATGGCACCACCAATTATTTACGGCATCTTTTCAATTCCCATATTTGCTATTACGCTGCAGCTCACGGTTGCCTATTTTTTGTTCCTTATTTTGCGTATTGGCATAGATGCACCTGTTGGTACCGCGCTCGATGCATTTCAGGCCATGCTGCTTATTACCATAATAGCGCGGCAAAAGAAAGAGAACAACTGGCAGATTTTTAAAACACCGGTTACGAATGTGATATTTATGTGGCTGGGCTTCAACCTTATTGAGGTGGCTAACCCATCCGCACCTACGTTAAATCAGTGGCTATATACAGTACGTACAGTAGCTTTGGTGCAGTTATCCTTTTTCATATTCGTTTACTATATAAGGGATATCAAATTCATCAGGTACCTTATGGTGCTGTATCTGGTTTATACCATTGCCGGCGCCTTATATGGGCTTAAGCAAGAGTTTATAGGGTTCTCTGACGGTGAATGGGCCTACCTGAACTCTGACCCGGAGATTGCCTCGCTGTTGTTCATTGCCGGCCATTGGCGCAAATTCTCTTTCTTCTCAGACCCTGTAGCGTTTGCCTACAACATGTCTATGCCGGTAATTTTGTGCATCTCGCTTATTGCAGGCAAATTTAAGGCTTGGATAAAAATAGTAAGCTTCTTGCTTATCATTCTATTCTTTACCTCTGGATTGACGTCGGGTACGCGTGGTGCTAACGTGTTGGTGCCTGCAGCGCTAATCATGTTCGCGATCTTGAACTTTAACAGAAAGGTGTTGATATTTTCCATATTCATCACCTTCTTTTTTGCCATCCTTATTAAGATCCCTACGTCTAATCAAAACTTACTGCGCTTTCAAACAGCGTTTAATCCAAGTAATGATGCGTCTTATAACTTGCGTAAGATAAATCAGAAACGCATACAGCCATACATTTTGACACACCCAATGGGGGGGGGATTGGGATCTACCGGCGCATGGGGGCAACGCTTTGCCCCGAATTCTTACCTGGCACATTTTGCGCCGGATAGCGGCTACATACGCGTTGCGGTAGAAAATGGTTGGATTGGGTTGTTTATATTTTGCGTAATGATGTTTACGTTTATGAAAACGGGGATCGATAATTTTTACAGTATAAAAGACCCCGAACTTAAAACGTATTGTATGGCATCTCTGCTCATTATATTTGCTTACAACATAGCTAACTTTCCGCAGGAGGCATTAGTGCAATATCCTTCAAATTTGCTGTTTTATCTATTTGTTGCGTTAACGATCGTGACCAAGAGACTGGACGATGAGAAGACTGCTAATCAAAATAAATTGGAAGCAAAACTAGCAGAGAAGGCTGCCGAAAAACAAGCCCTTAACGAAGACGAAGACCTGGCACTGGTATGAAAGATCTGATAAAGAACAGAGACATCATTATGGTAGGGCAGCAGCCCTGGGATACGGAAATTGGCAGTAACGCAAAGAACATTGCCGTTGAGTTTAGTAAAAACAACCGGGTGTTATACGTTAACTCTCCGCTTGATAGGATACAGTACCTGCGGCGAAAGGATGAGCCCGCTGTAAAAAAACGGATTGAGATGCTCCGGACCAAAGCGGAGAACGTTATAAAAATTAGTGATAACCTTTGGAACCTTTACCCTGACGAGATCATCGAATCAATAACATGGATAAAGAATCCTGCTATCCATACGTTTTTTAATAAGATCAACAACAAACGTTTGGCTAAGTCGATAAAGGCGGCGGCTGATATGCTAGGCTTCAAAGATTACATTCTGTTTAATGACAATGACATCTTCCGCTGTTTCTATTTAAAGGAATTGTTGCACCCTGTGAGCAGTGTTTATTATATCCGTGATTTTATGCTGGCAGTAGATTACTGGAAGCATCATGGCGAGCGACTGGAACCTAAACTCATTGCTAAGAGCGATGTCTGTGTAGCCAACTCTACTTACCTGGCAGACTACTGTAAAAAATATAACCCTAAATCTTATTACGTAGGGCAGGGTTGCGAGTTGGATATTTTTACAGATTACGATAAAAGCATCATCCCTAAAGATATGCAGCCTATCGCGAAGCCAATTATCGGTTATGTTGGTGCGTTACAAAGCATTCGCCTGGATTTAGACTTATTGGAGATGGTTGCCAGGCAAAAACCGGACTGGCAGATCGTCCTGGTAGGTCCGGAGGATGGTGAGTTCAAGAAAAGCGGCCTTCATCAATTAAGCAATGTTCATTTTCCAGGCGCTAAAAGTCCGGAACAGCTGCCCGGTTACATAAATGCTTTTGATGTCTGCATTAATCCTCAGGTGGTTAACCCCGTTACTATCGGGAATTATCCGCGTAAGATCGACGAATACCTCGCGATGGGCAAACCAACAGTGGCCACCCATACAGATGCCATGGAGGTTTTTGCAGATCAGGTTTATCTTGCTAAACGCAAGGAAGATTATTTAACGCTTATCGCAAGAGCGTTAGAAGAAAATTCTCCGCAGAGAGAGCAAGCCCGTCGGGATTTTGCAGCAGGGCACACGTGGGCGAATAGCGTTAAGGAAATTTACAGCGCCATTATAGCGAACACGCCGGCCCTATGATCTTCTCTTAAATGTAAGATAGTCGTAAGTGTGTTTAACATTACGGTAAATAGCACGTCCGAATGCGATAAACGGATTGTTGCTCTGCCTGAAATTGCTGCGCGTGAGCGTCATTGTACTGGGTTCTGCGTCGGTATTTATTTGTTCAAACAGGCCTTTAAAATCTTCGTAGAACATGGCCTTACCTTTATGCTTGGTGAAAGACATTGACATTAAAAATTCTGTCTTGTCGCCTTTCAGCCCCTCGGCGTAGCGCCCAAATTTTTCGAAAAAATTGCTTCTACGCAGGTGCGGATGGTCGCTATAAACATGAAATTTGCGATAACCCGGAAGCCAAATTTTAAAGATCATCTCAGAGAACCCGAATTTATATGGCTTTAAAAATGGATATAAAAAATAAGCATAGAAACGTATGATATCTACATCAGGGCGCTCGTTTATAATCGTCAGCGCGTCTGCGAGATGCTTGCCAAAATCTTTAACCGGTTCAAAATCTTCCTGCACATAAATGGTAAGGGGAGTAGTAACCGCATCCTGGCCTTTATTGATATTGTTACCCAATCCTCTGTTTTGCGGCGTGGTGATCAGCCTGAATTTGTAAACCTCCTGCATGGCGCGCATGTAAGAGAGGTGCTCTTCGTTGCTGCCATCATCAGATACTACAACATCACCGAAAGTAATGTTGCGATCAACAAAAGATTTCAATAATCGCTCCAGCGACTTACTTCTGTTATAATGCGTCACCAGTAAGGTAATCGTATCGAATGTATACGTCATATTGTTTCGGCCCTATTTTAATAACTTGACCTCGATCGTCCATTTCAGTAATTTAAAGCGCAGGTAAATATACCTGGCCGCTAATGCAAACGGATTTTTACTTTCGCGCCAGGTTGCCCGGTTCATTGTACTCGGCTCATCTGAGGAGTTTTTCTGATAGAACAGGCCCGTAAAGTCATTGTAAAACAGCCCACGTCCTTTATGCTTGATAAATGATGCTGCCATCAAAAACTCTGTACGATCACCTTTAATACCCTCTTTGTACCGCCCAAACTTTTCAAAAAAGCTTTTACGGCGTAAATGCGGGTGGTCACTGTAAACGTAAAATTTTAAGTGGTTGCCATATACCAGCCACTTTTTAAATATCATTTCAGAAAATCCTTTGCCATATGATTTTAAATAAGGATAGGCGAAGTAAGCGTAGAAACGAGCGATGTCTAAGCCTGCGTCTGCTTCCATGTAATTTAATGCATCCGTAAAATGTTCGGCAAAGCCTTCTTTAGGCTCAAAATCTTCCTGGACGTATAATGTGTAGGGAGTGATAACTGCATCCTGTCCCTTGTTGATGTTATTACCTAAACCTTTATTTTTAGGTGTTGTCACCAGGTTGAAGGTGAATTGCCGAGCTAACTGTTTTAACACATCAAGATGCTCTGGTTTGCTGCCATCATCAGATACCACAATGCCGCCAAATGTAAAACCTTGAGACTTAAAGGTATTGAGCAACCGCTCTAAAGACTTGCTTCTGTTGTAATGGGTTATCAACAGCGTAACCTGCGAAAAGTTGTAAATAGCCATCGTTATATGCGTTCTAATTTAATACTTTAACGCAGAAAATTTATTTAATTTGTTATCCTCGTTATATATCCTGTTACACTGATCCATGTGGCAAAAAGTTCTTAAGATCATTAAAAACAAACATTTATTATCGCTTGTGGGCAACGGCGTTATGTCCCTGCTGGGTATGATCACTACCGCTATCATCTACCGGTATCTTGATAAGGCAGAGGCAGGTAAATGGGTTTTCTTCCTATCTACTTTACTGCTGATCGACAACATACGATCAGGTTTTTTAACCACTGCTTTCATAAAATTTTACGCCGGTTCTGAGCAGCGCCGTAAGATTGAAATAGCCGGCTCGACGTGGGCCATCGGTATCGGCATAACGGGTGTTTTACTATTGTTAAATATACCTGCGATCGGATTGTCTGACTATGTGAAAGATGAAGGCCTGCTGCTATTTTTCCATTGGTTTGGTGTTACTTACATATGCACTTTGCCTATGTTTATTGCCAGCTGCGTTGTGCAGGGAGAGTTGCGTTTTGATCGCTTGCTTTACCTGCGGATATGTAACCAGGGGCTTTATATAAGTTTTATCATCACACTCATCGTGATGCGCAAGCTTTCACTACATACCGTATTGTTTAGTTACATGGGCGCTGCGGCGATCACCAGTGCTTTCGCGTTAGTTATGCGGTGGACGAGGTTCCGTACCCTTTTCAAATTCACGCGCAAAGGTGTAGCGGAGATTTTCAATTTCGGCAAATACAGTGTAGGCACTACGCTGAGTTCAAACATGTTTGGTACGTCTGACGCGTACATAATTAACTTTATGCTTGGGCCTGCAGCCTTAGCGATATACAATCTGGGCCAAAGCCTTATGCAATTGGTTGAAATTCCGCTGCGCAGCTTCGCTGCTTCGGGAATGCCTGTGCTGTCTGAAGCTTACAATGTTGATGATCGCAATTGGCTGATTTATACCATGAAAAAATACGCCGGTATGTTAACCGTGTTACTGATACCGGTTGTAATTCTTGCCGTGATATTTGCAGATTTTGCAATCTCACTTATTGGCGGAGGTAAATACGTGCATACAGAAGCAGCTAACGTTTTCCGTTTATTCATGACGTTTGCGCTATTATATCCGGCCGACCGGTTTTTCGCCTTGTCACTTGATGTGATCCATCGCCCGCAGGTGAATTTTTATAAGGTACTTATAATGCTGGCAGCCAATATCATATTTGATTTTGCCGGGGTAGCTGTGTTTAAGAATGTGTATGGCATTGCTATCTCAACCGTATTCCCTGTATTGATAGCAGTGATTGTAGGTTATTGGTACATGAACAAATACCAGAAGTTTTCGTTCTGGGATACTTACGTTGTTGGTTTTAACGAAGCCAAACTATTCGTTAAAAACGTGTCACAGGGTAAGTCACCGTTTAGAAGTTAATAGTCACCGTGAAAATATTGGTTTGGCTGCTTTGATCATACCTATAGTAAAAATCGTCTGATGCCTTTGTAATGATCAGTAAACCAAAGTGCTCGGGATAAGTATGCTCGTCATCAAGTGATGGCTCAGGGTGCTCATGGCAATAAAATGTAATTCGGTCATTTTCATTCACAGAATACAGGGTATGCATTATATCTGTGGTGATGACCTTACCATGTGGTACAGATTCGCTACTCATCTGCGGTACGTCCAGCTTGTCGCCGGTGTCTGTCTTAACAAAGCTTATAGAATTTGCATCTAAGCGAACGGTTACCGTGCTAACCATGGTGTTGGCATGTTTTATGGCATTGGTAACCAATTCAGTAAGAATAAATTTGCTTCGCGATAGCAGATGTGCTTCATCTTTTACAACCGGAATCGACTCTTTTATAAACGTAAGCATTCCCTCGAGCAATGCAGGCGGAACGTGGTCTAATAAATGTATTTCGTAGGATCTTTGGACGGGCATATCAGAATTTAATTGCTGGTAGCGCTATTAAAATTGTCATAGATCTTAAACACCTTATCCAGGCGAATAAGCGCCATCAGCTCATAAATGTCCTTGTTCAATCCAACTAAAATAATATCCAATTTTTTACCAATAGCATGTTTAAGCGCAGCCACCATCGCACCCAAAAAAGTACTGTCGATATAGTTCACATTGTGCATGCTCAATATCAACTTTTTATTTTCCCGGTTCAGGATGTCTATTACCTCGGCTTTAAAATCGTCGGCGTTTGACATATTGGCCTCTTTTAAATTAAGGTCGGCCAGTAGGTAGTCGTTTTGGTTATTTAGTACGTCTATCATTTTTTAGGTTTTATAAATGTGGATGATGCTGCAATCATCTACCAGATTGTCGGCAGGTTTTTGCGTTAAATAGGTTTCAAGCTTTTTGAAACTATTATCCGGTGTGGTAATCTCTTTAAGTTTAGATTCAAACAAGGCATAATCTGTTTTTGCAGAATTTTCCAGCGCGTAATCGATTATGCCATCTGTGAATATGAAAAGCTGATCGCCTTTGTTCATTTCAATTGCATGCTCGTTGTAATCGCCGTCTTTAAACAGGCCGAGCAACAAGCCCGAGCTTTTAATTTGCTGAAAAGAGTTTGAGGCGGCTTTATAAAACATTATGGGCAGATCTCCTGCGCCGCTGTAAGTAACCGTATTCTTTTTATGATCTATCATTAGCAATGAAAGGCTAGAAAGGATATCTTTTAGCGCTTCGTCAGAATAGACAATGTTGTTGATCTTTTGGAGGATTACGGCTGCAGAAAAACCAAGCTCAGATACGCCAAACCTAACTGCCGAGCGGATGTAGCTTAAAAAACTAAAGCTTAAAAACCAGGCCATCCATTTTTTACCCATTACGTCGCCTAAGACCGCTACAGCGCAATCATCAGAAACGTCTATGAAATCTATAAAATCGCCTCCTGGAATCCCTTTAAATGATTGATGCCAAAAATTGATCTCAAAGCCGTTCACTTCAGGCGCTTTATGCGGTACCGAACGGATGTTTAGCGCTTCTACCGCTTTCTTAATTTCCAACTCAGACAATTCTCTCTGGCTGCTTACAGCGTTTACCAGGTTATTAACCTTAGCAACCACCACTTCTACAGGCGTGCTTTTGATAAGGTAATCAATAGCTTGAAGATTTAAACCTGCAGTGACCAGATCATGGTTATTGAAATCTGTGAGAAATAGAAAAGGGATGTCTTTTAATTCGGGCTGATCTAACAAGTACTGCCTGAATTCAAGGCCATTCATCTCGGGCATTTGGTAATCTGAGATAATAGCCTGCGGAATCTCTTTCGCCAAAATGTCAATTGCGTTTTTAGCAGATTCTGCAGTGACACAGTCAAAGCCGGCTTTAGTGAAAGCACGATGCATCATCTTCAGGAAAAGAAGATTATCATCAACCAATAAAATTGTTTTTAAAACCTTATCGGCTGCCATTTTTTGCTTTTAATAACTTTCTTGTAAAAGGCCCTGATCATCAGATACGCTCCTGCGAATATAATACATAAGGATATTAAGTCCATCAGGGTAACACCGTCGTCGCGGTTAAAATAATAAATGGTAAACATCTCGAAGTAAGGCGGTGCGGGCATCACTATCATTGCAAAACCAAGCGTTACCATGGTTGTGCCTACCAAGAATAAAACTATGGCCGACATCCGTTCCTGCCGGATAAACCGTGAAGAAACCTTACTATCAAACCGGCTGTTGACCAACAAAACAGAAAACTGATCGAGCAATTCTTCGCGCGATGATGTATCGCTTATCCCATCGATCTTCTTGAATTCTTTGATCTGTTCGCGGTTGGTTACCGTATATTCTACAGCATTATTGAAACGGTCCTGAAATGTTTTTACAGAATCACTATCAAGCTGGCTCTCGGCAAGCAAGATCAATAGCTCATCAAGCTTTTGTTCAATACTGGTTTGCCGTTCGTCTATTTGCTGCAGGTCTGAAACCTCTTTGGCAATAGTTTTTTTGTTATCCAACGGGTATCAATAATTTCAAGGGTTAAGTTAACCAGTTTAATGCTATTTTAGTTCAAATTTTATAGATGAAACCGGTATCTATTATTACGGTAAACTTCAACCAAAGTTACATTACTGAGCAGCTTTTGGCCTCTATCAATGTAACAAATACATATACAGATGTCGAGATCATCGTTGTAGACAACGGCAGTAAGGATAACCCTGTACCTCAATGGCAGCAGCAATATCCTGATATTAAATTCATAAGGTCTGACATCAACCTGGGGTTTGCGGGAGGCAACAATGTAGGCGTGAACGCTGCTAAAGGCGATTATTTATTCTTCGTAAATAACGATACTGAATTTACTCCGGGTCTTGTCCAGTCGCTGGTAGAAGTAATGGACGGTGACGATTCCATAGGCATGGCATCACCTAAAATATTATACTATGACAAGCCGGATACCTTGCAATACGCGGGTTTTACACCGATGAACTACTATACCTGCCGTAATGAGACCATCGGGAAGTTTAAGAAAGATGACGGGCAGTATGATGATAGGTTAGGCCCAACTGGATATGCCCATGGCGCCGCCATGATGGCCCGGCGCGAGGCGGTTGAAAAGGCAGGATTAATGGCCGAAAATTTCTTTTTATATTATGAGGAGATGGACTGGTGCGATAGGATAGCGCGTGCCGGCTATGATATCTGGTTTGTACCGCAGGCAGTGATATATCATAAAGAGTCGGTCTCTGTTGGGCGCGCCAGCGGGTTGAAAGAATATTTTATGAATCGCAACCGCATATTGTTCATACGCCGGAATGCTCCACTTTTAGCACGGATCTTTTTTTATTTCTATTTTACGCTGGTCGTAGCTCCACGTAATATTCTTAACTATATAAAGGCAAAGCAAAAAGGATTTACTTCGCTATTGTTTAAAGCCATGTGGTGGAATGTTACTAACAGCACTAACAGTTCTAATCTTGGTTATCCCATCGCCCGATAATGAAATTTACACTTTGGCTTAGTCTCTTCATTGTTTTTTATGCCTTTTTTGGATACGGCATTTTACTTTTTATTATTATAAAGATTAAACGCGCTATTAAAGGCAAGCAGTTGCCACCTGAGGTTAACTATGCCGATTATCCAACCTGTACGCTCATCATCGCGGCTTATAATGAGGAGGCATTTATTGTAGAGAAGATACAAAACACGCTTGAGCTGGATTACCCGCATGGCAAACTGGATATTATCTTCATCACCGACGGCTCGACAGACCGCACCCCGGAGTTGGTTGCCGCCTATCCGCAAATACGTTTAGAGCATCGCGACGAGCGTAAAGGTAAATTGGCAGCTGTCCACCGCGTGATGCATACCTTAGGTACCGACGTTGTTGTCTTTACTGATGCTAACACCTTTTTAAATGTTGATGCAATAAAAAAAATCTGCCGTCATTACGCGGACCCGAAGATTGGAGCAGTAGCAGGAGAGAAGCGTGTTCACATCGATGAATCTGCCGACGCGACTGCTGGCGAAGGTTTCTACTGGAAATATGAGTCGAAGTTAAAGACGTGGGATTTTGAATTGTACTCGGTTGTTGGCGCTGCGGGTGAGCTGTTTAGTCTGCGCATAAATCTTTACCGGGAGGTGCCGCCGACAAGCATAATAGAAGATTTTATGACGTCGATGTGGGTGGCCGCAGATGGTTACCGTGTTGCTTACGAGCCCGAGGCTTACGCTACAGAAAATGGATCTGAAAGCGTACGTGAAGAATTAAAGCGCAAAATAAGGATCGCAGCGGGGGGTATGCAGTCAATCATTTGGCTTAAGCAATTGCTAAACCCCTTCCATATGCCGGTGCTTACCTTTCAATATGTAAGTCACCGCGTCTTAAGATGGACAGTTGTTCCTTTTTTGATGATCCTTGCCTTCCTACTCAACGCATTGATCGTAGCCAGCGGATACGACAACACCGTTTATGATGTGCTGATGATAGCGCAAATACTTTTCTATTGTATGTCAATTTTGGGTTGGCTGCTGGCCGCAAGGCAAATAAAAGTGAAGATATTATTCATTCCCTACTATTTCTGTATGATGAATTACGCGGTTATCCGAGGGATATTCCGTTATTTCTCGGGCAAGCAAAGTGCTGTTTGGGAAAAGGCTAAACGAAAATAACCATGTCATTAAAAGATAAGATCAAAAATAACCCGGCGCTAAAAGCCTTTGTGCACCGCTTGTTAATAGCCAAGGGCGAGGCGCGGCCGCGACTTTGGGTACAATGGTTTGTTAATCCATTTGTACACAAAAGGGGTAAGGGATCTAAAATAAGGCGTCGTACACGTTTGGATGTTTTGCCTTTCAATAAGTTCGAGTTAGGCGAAAACTCTACCATAGAAGATTTCTGTACCATTAATAACGGCGTAGGCGACCTTTTTATCGGAGACAACAGCCTCATTGGAATGGGCAATGTCGTCATTGGCCCTGTAAAAGTGGGTAACAACGTGATCTTTGCTCAAAACGTGGTAGCCAGTGCTTTAAACCACGAGTATAGGGATGTAGACGTGCCTATCAATCAACAAAAAATATTAACAAGTCAAATTACCATTGAAGATGATTGCTGGATAGCAGCAAACTCGGTGATAACTGCGGGGGTCACAATTGGCAAGCACAGTGTCGTCGCCGGCGGAGCTATAGTAACCAAAAGCGTACCCCCTTACAGCGTTGTCGCGGGTAACCCGGCTAAACTAATCCGGCAATATAACTTTGAAACTCAGCAATGGGAGAAGCCGAAAGCGGAATAATTCTCTAAACGTTTTCCTTTTGCAATAGCGCAGGGATCGTTTTAAAGATAAGGCGCAAATCATTCTTAAGGCTGTGGTTCTTTGCGTAGACGTTGTCAAGCATCAGACGTTCTTCTTCGCTCATTTCGCCTTTACCACGTTTCTCCACCTGCCACAAACCTGTAATACCTGCAGGCGCATTAAAGCGCATAGCATACTTATCCGTAGTTAACTTTTCAGCTTCGTATAACGGTAAAGGGCGGTTGCCCACAATGCTCATGTCACCAATGAATACATTCCACAGTTGTGGTAATTCATCAATACTTGTATTACGGATAAAGTTACCTATACGGGTAATACGTGGATCATTCTTCAACTTAAAGAAAGCCGAACCGCCTGCAGTTTTCTTGTTAGACATGTAGTCTTTTTCGCACCACGTGTTTTTGTCGGTATAAATCGGGAACTGGCATTTTCCGGCAGACAAACAGTCGTTACACAATACCTGCGTAATGGTATTTGCACCATTTGCACGTGGGGTGGCACCCTGCGGCGCGTTCGCATTATATTGGTTTAAATGGGTAAGGTCTTTTAACCGCTGATCCGCGTTTACAAACATCGACCTAAATTTGTAAAATTTAAATACACGGTATCCCGAACCAACACGCAGCGAATAATAAAATGCAGGCCCGCGGGATTCTAACCTGATGAGGATATAAACGATTAGGAAAACAGGTGACAGCATCAGTAATGCCAATCCCGAAAAGAAGACGTCGAAAATGCGTTTACCTGTTGGAATGGTATATTGCTCTGTTACTTTATCATGGTCCAGTGTTTTAACAGCCTTCCAGTTAGCGATCAGGAAATTAATCCGCAGTTCAAGTTTGTTGATCTTGATCGGTAGTCTGAAGGCATCACCTATACCGGCGTTTAAGGCTAAGCGGCGTAGATTATCATTTAACTGAGAGCATATCAAAAAGAAAGGAACATTAGGCAATCCTTTGTTTTTTAAGCCTTCTTGTAGTGTAATACCCGATGGGGCAAGTATTTCGCTTTGCGATATAATGGCAACGATATTCAGCCTTTTGTTTTCCCAACTGCTCACCAATTCAACACCATTATTAAAGCCAACCAAAGCGCGCCCGCCAAAATCGCAGGTGCTTAACATCAGCACTACTTCTTCAGATGCATGTATTACCGCAATTGTTTCTTCGATCCCCGGCGCAGCTGCTTTAATGTCGGTCATACAATATTAGAAACTTAGTTTTCCGATACGTCGTAATAAGGCCCTTATGCGCGCTTCTACTTCGGCAGGGTTAAATGGCTTCACAACAAAATCGTCTGCGCCGCTGTCCAGGCATTTAATGCGCATCTCTGAGCTATCTTCGCCTGAAAGGATGATGATTGGGATAGACTTAAAAAAGTCGCTTGCACGCAACTGCGCTATCAGTTCAAGGCCTGATAAATTAGGCGTATTTAAATCGGATATAATAAGGTCGGGGATGTTGCCGTTCTGCACGTATGACAGCGCGTCCATAGCAGTAGGGCAAATCTCGACGTCGTAGTTCTTGCTTAAAAATTTCTTTATAATGAGCTGCATGTACGCATCGTCTTCAACAGCTAATATCCGTGTACGTTCGGTTTCCGGTAGACTCATAAAAACATTACCAAGTAAGCGGCAGGGCGCTTAATGCTGATCAATGATAGTTTAATATATTACGTAATTATATCAAATTGTTTTAACGTGCGAAAATTTCTTTCACACATTAACTGAAAATTCTTTTCAGCCTTTTCCACACCGCTTTACCCAAACCGCCGTCTATTTGTATCCTGCGGTCGGTAGTCCATACAATAGCCCTTTTGCTGGTCACTTTATATAGTTTCCCAAAACCTTTGTTTTTTAACTTTAAGGCAAGCCATCCATCTTCGTTAGTTCCCGGCGGGTGGTTAAAACCATCTACCTGCAAACCATGTTCGCGGCGAAAGCCCGAATTAAAACCGTAAACATTTACAGCTTCTGTTTTAAAGAGTGTATTATAAACCCTTGTCAGGTCTGCAATATATTCATAGAAGAAATAGGTAAACCTGCCGGTGTTGCCAATCGGGATAAAAGAAAACCTGCCGTAGGTGATGGCATATTTATCGCTATCGGCCAACGGCTTTATCATTTCCTCTATCCAATACTTGGGATAAACCGTATCGCCATCAGCGTTAAGGATATATTTACCTGTAGCGTTGGCCAGGCCGGTGTTGCGGGATACAGTAATGCCTTGTGTTAACTCGCGCACGCAGGTAACACCACAAGCGTTAACTAATTCCTCTGTTTTGTCTTTAGAATTGTTATTAACCACAATGATCTCTACACTGCGGTTTGTTATATTCGTTGCCAGCGAGCAAAGCGTTTGCACAATAGTTTGCTCTTCGTTATAAGCGGGGATAGAAATAGTAACCTCTGGTGTGCCGCTTTTGCGCAGTTTCTGGTAAGCTGCCTTCACTTCAGCCGGGTCAATCGTCCCGTTGATATAGCGGTTTAAGTAATCAGGAATTTGTACCGGCCTCATTTACTGTGCAAGTTAGCAAAGCACCACGAAAAACAAAACATTGGTACTTATTGGGCACGTTCCTCTAATAGAAATCGTAACAACGGCGGGCGCCCTGAAATTTACCCCAAGTGTCATTCCTATTACCTAAGGTAGTTTCATAGCCGATGCTGCCTTCTGTTGTACCGCTCGTATTTGTATAGTTGAGGCGTGTGGTACTTGCATCATGGCTGATACCAAAACGCAGTTTCTCGCCGCCATCTCTGTTGATGTACAGATCAAATATAAAAGATAACACTAAAGCGCTCGGCCCGTCATAGCCAGAACTTTTGCGGTACCAAACGCCCGCGTTTACACCACGCCTTTTATATTGCATGCCCACGTTTATCGAATTAGAGGTCGCCTCCTTATAATACACAACAGAAGGAACCACAGATGAACGCTCGTCGACATCTACATCGCCCCGCGACAGATTAAACAGGTAACTCACATGGGCGGTAGTACGTATAGGTAAACGTGATACTACCCCGCTAAAAGATTCGTCCGGGCGGTTAAGGTGCTGCAATGCGGTACCGATCATAAAATCACCCGAGACAAAATTTACACCTGCCCCGGCGTCAAAGAACATGCGGTTGCCATATAGTGGCGCTTCCGCTGCAGACACCGACCCGGGCATGTATCCGGTACGCGCGTCTATCTGGTCATTAAATACCAGTTTGCTAAAATCTATCACCCGGTTAGTCAAACCTGCCTGTAAGCCAAATGATAAGACGTAATCTTCGGAACCCACACTGTAAGAGTACGTGGCTGCAACATTATTCTTAGTGAGATACGCTGTACCTTCAGTCCCGCGGTTAAAGATAAGCCCTATACCTCCGCCAAATTGGGGCACTTTGTAGTCTATCGAAGCCGAATAATAGTTGAATCCCGCGCCAATATTTGACCATTGGTTACGGTAGATGGCATTCATGCGCAGGTCGCCCTCAAACTGCCCGGTAAGCGCAGGGTTAAGGTATACCGGCATATTAAAAAACTGCGAATACATATGATCCTGCGCCGATGCGTAAAACGTCACCAGGAAAAATGCTATCGTTAATAAATATCTTTTCATCTATCTACTTTAATAAATGTATAACACCGGTATGTTTAGGCGGCGAGCCGTTATAAGACATACCCTTCCATTCGTTACCGTTTATAAAGGTTCCGGTTGCCTGCCATACATATACACCCTGAGGTAACGGCTGTCCATTAAATGTGCCATCCCACGATTCGGTAGGGCGGCCTTTCTCGTCCAGTTTTGTTGTTTCCCAAAGTAATTGTCCGTAATTGTTAAATATTTGCAACCGCCATGCCTTTAAGCCCGATCCTTTAATGTTAAATGTGCGCAGGTCTTCATGGATGCTGTTCGGCATAAACGCATTAGGCAGGTAAACTTGTCCAGGTACACCGGTTATCCGCACGTAATGCACTTTAGTACTGTCGCAGTAAATATTGCTGGCAGTAAGTGTAACCTTATAAAGGCCGGTGTCAGCATAGGTATGCTCAGGGTTGCGCTGGGTTGAGGTCGAGCCGTCGCCGAAATTCCATTTCCAGCTTACCGGATCGCCGGTTGACAGATCATTAAAAGCGAAATGATAATCAGGAATATTGATCACGCTATCCGGCCTGGCCACAAAATCTGTAATGGCCGATGAGTGTACTACGATGAGTTGTTCTTTACTTAGCGTTGCAGGGCAGCCCGTGGCATTTGTGGCAGTAAGCGTAACGGTATATGGCGAATGCTTATAATCATAGACGTGCGTTGGGTTGATTTCTGACGAATGCGGAGAGCCGTCACCAAAGTCCCAGTCATATTTAAGATCCTGCAACTCGCTTGTGCTTGGGTCTGTGGTCGCGTTTCTGAAATGAACTTTCAGGCTTTTACACCCTGTAGCAATATCAGGCGTAAACGCTACAGTTGGTTGATATAAAACATTGATAGTGATAGGAGCGGCAGCTGCATCGGCTGTACAACCGTTAGATGCATGCAGTACCACAGCGTAAGTACCACCTTTTGTAAAAGTGTGTGTTACAACGCCGCTGCTGGTAGTTACCAGATTACTTGTACCATCGCCCCAATCATACCTGTAACCTGTTACACCTGTACTATTATTATGAAAAGTAACTGTGAGCGGCACGCAACCTGTACCCTCGGTGCCATTAACCAGTAGCCGTGGGAACGCGTTATCAGCAGTAGCAGTTATTGTAAATGTTGGCGTCAGCGCAGTGCCGCATTCGCTTTGCGCCACCATGTATACTTTGTAATTACCAGGTTTCGGTATAGCAAACTGGGCGTCTGTCTTATCAGTTTTAACTAGTTTATTAAGCAAAGTGCCGGCAGCATCTGTCAGGAAAAACGTATAAGTCTGGTTTGTACCCGGCGAAAGGTTTTCAACATTAAGGGTGAATGGTGCACAGGTAAGCGTTTTATCTGGGCTAATAGCCGCAATGATTTTAGACGGTTTGACAGTAATAACCTGCGTGTATGTATTTACCGCGCAGTCATTGCTTACTTTTAAGGTAACAGTATATACTGAATCTTTGCCGTTGCTTTGGGTAATATACGTTTGCGCGGGCGGTGCTTTAAGTGTAGAGGTAACGCCATTGCCGAAATTCCACAAATATTTCACACCAGTTTCAGGAGTAGTTGTGTTGGTAAACGTTACCTCTAATTTGTTGCAGCCAACGTTATGGTCAGTGGTAAACGCTGCTTTGATATCTGTAACCTGGTCCTCTATAACTACCTCATCAAAACTATCCGCGCAGGGCACCGCACCTTTTGATGTCCAGCGGAAGGTGTATGTCTGGCCGGGTACCAGGCCATTTGCTGTTGTGTTGTAAGCGGTTGCATCGGCAAAAGAAACCCCTGTCTGGCCCGATGTCACTGTCCACAACCCTGTAGCTCCTTCGCCCAGATCGTTACCCTTTAACTTATAGCTGGTTTGTCCGCAAATGCGCTCATCGGCGCCTGCGTTTGCCGGCACTGTTGCTGGTTGCACGGTCACTGTTACTGTGGCCGAATTACCGGTGCAATTGTAAGCCGTAGCGCCATTAAGGGATGTTATGGTATAAGTAACTGTTGCCGGCGCGGTACCGGTGTTAGTAAGTACCTGTTGTATAGAAGTGGTAGCGACAGGTGTATTTTGGCTACTGAAACCTTTTATAGTATTGGCCGACGCCGTTGCAGTCCAGGTATATTTTGTGGTCGTTAGGTTCGATGTCAGGTTTATAGCTGTTGAAGACCCATTACAAATAACCTGCGTTAACGGTGTCGCCGTCATATTGGGGAGCGGCGCCACAGCAATAATATAGGTAAGCGGTGTGCCGTCGCAGCTGACACCATGCGGGGTGATCACATAGGTTACAGAAGCTACTGCTGTGCCGTTGTTGATGAGCAATTGCTGTATCTGGCCAGTGGTGGTCGGCGTAGTGTTACCGGAGAAGCCTGATAGTGAAGGATCTGAAGCGGTTGCCGTCCAGGTATAAGTTATGCCGCTAAGGTTTGCGCTCAAATTGATATTAGAAACGTCACCACTACAAACTGACGACGGGGCAGATCCTGTTACGCGCAGTTCGGGCTGGATAGTAATATCAACCGTTACCGGCTGGCTGTCACAGCCATCATTATGGGCAGTAATCGTATAAGTTATTGTCACCGGCGCAGTTCCTTTGTTCACTAACCTGTCAGCGATTGTATTTGTACTGACACCGGTTGTTGGTTGCGAGTAACCTGAAATATCAGCTGTAGCGCCGGTCACGGTCCATGTATAGGTAGCAGACGGTATATTCGACGCCAGATTAATTGCTATAGTATTATTACTGCAGACGCCGGGATTTGCAGCAGTGGCAGTGAGTGTTGGGATAGGGGAAATAGTAATGACCTTGGTGATCTGGTTACCTGTACAACCGTTGGCGGTAGGGGTAATGACATAAGTAACTGTCCCGGGCGCGGTGCCATTATTAACCAATACATCCTGTATCTGCCCCGAACCCGACGGCGTGCTGTTGGAAACAAACCCGGTGATATTAGCTGCAGATGCAGTTGCCGTCCAGGTATAAAAAGTTGTATTTAAGTTGCTGGTTAGTACAACAGCCGCTGGCGAACCACTGCAAACCTTTGTTGGTGCATTAGCGGTAATAGTAAGTTGAGGTTGTACAGTTAGCGTAACCACTTGCTGGCTTATACAATCTCCATTGTGCACAACAATAGTATAGGTTACCGTTGCTGCCGCAGTGCCGGTGTTGACCAGCACGTCGCTTATCTGAGTTTCTTGCGATGCCGTGGTGTGTTGTGTAAAACCTGTTAATGTACTCGCACTTGCCGTTGCCGTCCATGTCATGGTAGCTGCGGCAACGTTTGACGATAAACTTATCCCGGCGGGACTGTTACTACATAGGGTCGTATTGGCAGGTGTCGCGGTAAGCGATGGTGCCGCAGCAATAGTTACGGTCAATGTAAACGGCGTACCGTCACAACCATTTGCATGTGGCGTAATGGTATAGGTTACCGTCGCGTTAGTTGTAGGTGTGGTTGATGAAAGCTGATCTGTTATCGATGAACCCGAACCTGTCGAAGCAAAGCCTGCCGCGTTTACAGAGCCTGTTGCTGTCCATGTATAAGTGCTGCCTGTAACTGACGATGTAATGTTATAGTTAAAAGGATTGCCGTTACAAACACTCGCCGTAGCCGGGCTGGTGATCGTATTAACGGGAAATATCTTGAGTTGCTTAGAGTCAGACACCGTAGCGCAGCTGCCCACCAGAGTTGTATTTTGAGTGATGGTCAACATCACCGAACCTGCAGCAATATCAGCCGCTGATGGTGTATAAGACGAGTTGAAACTTTGCGGATCCGAAAACGTACCCGTGCCGCTGGTTGTCCATTGCGGAGGATTTGTCGCCGTTGACGAGTTGCTAAGCGCCGCAGAAACCGTGGCAACGCTTCCCGGGCATATCGGCAATATGGGGACTGTGGCTGTTATTGTTGGCGCGTTTTGGAAGGTAATATGTTGAGGCGCCGATGTGCTTACACTACAGCCATTGGTTTGTGTAACAGAAACGGTGTAAGTACCAAAATCTTTAAAGGTTATGGTTGGGTATTTACTTGTTGCAGAACCCGCGTCATACACGTATGCACCGCCCGTAACCGTCCACTGGTAGGTAGTTGGTAAGGTTTGAAATGTTCCCGTTAATGTAGTTTGCGTTTTGCTTCCGGCGGTAGCGTCAAACAAAAAAGTTTTGTTGGTGCCGCACACAGAAAAATCAGGCGATAATTGCGCAACCGGCGGGCCGTTTACATAAATGGTATCTACATATACGTTAGATGGGCAGGTAGCGCCCGTTGGCGGAGTGACCTGAAGTTTAACAACATATTTACCGGCCGTTATGAAGTTAAGTACAGGCGAGTGGCTGGCTAACGTGGTGCCACCTCCCATGCCAAACCCGGTATTTGGTGTTACGGTATAGCTATAAGTGTAGTTATTATTACAAACAGCATCTATAGTTGACGCGTCTGTAATAGTGACCGGGCCCGGGTTACAAACCGTATTTGTAGACAAGTTAAATTTCGCAACCGGGGCGTCCTGCACACAAACATTGATCACTTTATCTGCCGGGGTACAGCTTGCCGTGTTAGAGTTATCGTAGTGTATGGCTATAGTATGATTACCGTGGGTAGTAAATGTCCAGCTAAAGTTTGAGCCAGCCGCGGTGCCTGAGACCTTTACAACACCGTCTACCAGCCATGAATACCTGGCACTCGCGTCTGTACAGTTAGTGCCGCTGCCATTTTGAGACTGCCCCGGCGAAGACGTATTTTTCCAGGTTGCAGCCGTGCCTGTACAAACGTTATTGGGGCCTGTTAAGCTATTTGAAGGCGGAGCCAAAACTGCCTGTGATGTTACAATCGGTGCTATAGTATTACAGAAAGGTAAAGTTGCCGCAAAGCTAACGCTGTAAGCATTGTTTGCCTTTCCGCAGGAAGATTGGCTGTAGTTATGAGAAAAATTACCGTTAAGTGCCTTTATATCACAAAAAGTGTAAGTGTTTGAAGATCCGTCGCCCCAATTGATGGTGTAAAGCATCCCCGGGTAATTGCTTTGCAGAGAATTTATGTCCGTAACAAATAACGCGGCGGCAGTAGTAGCACCATTAGCTGTTTGCAGACAGACAGGGGCTTGTGCCTGGCTGCCAAAAATAGCTTTAGTTACGTTGTTTACAAGTACATAAGCCTTGGTACCAACAGATAGCGCCCCAGTAGCTTTTACAAATACAGTAAAATCGGTAGTACTTATGGCTGTAACAGAGCCATTCGCGTCAAGGTCAGTGGTATAAGCTTCATTATTGCCGGTATTATCGTTTATGAGCCTTAACGAGGTAGTAACGGCATTCGTAGATCCGGAGAGAAAATAAAACGATGACGATGGCTGGCCGATACAATTACCAAAGACCGGTTCGGGCGAGGTTGCTAACTGTGGCGTTGTGCTTGCCGCTGCGGTAACCGCGGCGCCCGGAATGATGCTGAAAGCGGCCGACCCTGTACCCGTACTGGCCGGACTTGAAGTAACAACCCTAACTTTATAACCAATGCCAGCCGGTGTGCTCGCAGGGATCACCGCGTTTATAAAAGTTGCAAAGGAGCCGTTGAAGTTAAGACCGCTATTGGTACCTATTGCCGTTTGCGTGGCAAAACTGCCATTCGCGTCAGAAAGATATAAGGTAAATTTATTCGATTTGTCAAGACAACTGCCTGTGGGAAGGGAAATCCTGACTGCTATAGAAGAGCCCGGTGTATAAGGCCCCGGATCAAGCTCGGTAATAGATACCTGCGCATAGCTGCTTAATGAAAGCAGCATAAGAATTGTAGACAGAAAAGCTAAACTAAAGCTCTTAAGCATTCGCAACGTACCTGTATAATTAATCAATAATTAAAAAAACCGGGACACCACTGTACCGGGGTATTGATAATCGTGACAGGTACCGGTGCCTTAATCACCGTATACGAGTTTTACTTCAATTAGGTTGCTACAAAGATGAAAATTATTATCCGTGAGGTAAAACTTTCTGCTCTAAATATTAACCCAAACGAAGTAATTTTACTTTTATTTTACAAGTCGGAAAGTTCTATCCTTCAAATTGTTACGCTGGCAATAAATTTAACCAAAGAACAAGTAGCCCACAAGAATAGCGGTGATTACTCCGGCCAGGTCGGCAAATAAACTAGCCGGCAAAGCGTAGCGGGTTTTCTTGATACCGATGGCACCGAAATAGAGGGCAATGATATAAAATATAGTATCAGAAGACCCATAGAGAATGCTTGATAAATGCCCAACAAAGCCGTCTGCACCCTTGCTTTTCATCAGGGATATCATCATAGCTTTAGCAGCCGCGCCGCTCATTGGCCGTACCAATACAATGGGTATCACGTCAACAAAACGGGTGTCGGGTAAAAAGAAATGAAACAGGTAACGGAAACCATCGGCCACAGCGTCTAAAATTCCGCAGGTGCGCACCAGGCTAATGGCAGCCAAAAGCCCGACCAGGTAAGGGATAATACGGACCGAAGTTTCGAAGCCGCCTTTGGCCCCTTCAATAAAGGTCTCAAAAACATTTACCTTTTTATACAGTCCGCCTAATACAAACAGGGTAGGGATAACCAGTAAGGTAACGTTGCTGAATACTTTGGAAACCAGGCTGATCTGCTCCCTCGACAAATATTCAGTAAAATAGAAAACCACGCCGCCTATAAATAGAGTAAGCGTGCCCAGCCAAAGCAAAATCACCCTGTCGAACAAGTTGATGCGCTGTTTAATGGCTACAATGATGAGACCTGTCATTGTCGACACATACGTAGCGATGATGATGGGAATAAAAATATCGCTTGGGTCTTTAGCACCTAAGATAAATCGCTGGGCGATTACCCCAACAGGCAAAAGAGTTAGACCCGACGCGTGGAGCACCATAAACATGATCTGCGCGTTTGAGGCTGTTTCTTTCTGCGGGTTTAACTCCTGCAGGCTTTCCATGGCTTTTATACCCATAGGTGTAGCGGCACTGTCGAGCCCTAACAAATTAGCCGAATAGTTCATTAGCATAGCGCCGTTAGCCGGGTGGTCCTTCGGCACTTCCGGAAACAGCCGATTAAAGAACGGGCCAACCAGGCGCGACAGGAAATTAATGGCACCAGCCTTTTCGCCAATATTCATAATGCCCAACCAAAAAGCCATTGTGCCTGCAAGCGGTAAGGCAAAATCCATCACAGACGCTTTTGTAGAATCGAACAGACCCTCAACCATCATTTTAAAGATGTCGGTGTCGCCGAAGAAAACGAGGCGTATAAGTCCGAAGAAAAACGCCACTACGAAAAAAGCTATCCAGATATAATTTAACGCCATATAATCTATTGGGCAGTTAATTTAATAGTTTTTATCGGATGAAGGCCAAAGTGTTAAAAAATCGCGTTGTCGTAACCAGCTTTCTTTGGTCATTTCAAGCTTGATTTCGCCGTTTGGATAATTTCCGATATGGCGCCAGCCCTGTAAACTGTAAAATCGCTCAGCACGGGTATTCGGCGCGGTTCCAAGAACGATGGCCGTAGCAGTTTCAGTAAAATACCAGTCGAGCATAAGTCGGTGCAGTTGCTTGCCGATGCCTTTTTGCGCAAACTCCGGATTCACAAATAAAGCCCAAACACAGTTGTCCTTTACATCTACTATCGAAAAACCGACCACTTGTCTCTGGTCTTCACATACCCATCCTTTTCCTTTTATCGTAAGGTAATACGCCACGTCGCTGTCTGTTACCAATGCCGGGTCGCTTAAGGTATTCTCCTTAACCAGGTGTCTTACTATTTGCATCTGCTGAATATCTTTCAGCTCTGCAGTTCTAAAAATCATATCGAAACTTTATTGGTGTACTTAACTTTCCTCATAAATGAGTCAAATACTTTTTGAAGATAGTTTTTTTAGTACGTTAAACACATTATCTCTTAAATTCGCAACAATCTAATCTACCGGTACAATGGCAACTATACAGCTTAAGAGAGTTAAAGGCGATTTTGGTTTCGATGCCAAAGACGAGAACGGGCATACCGTACGTATGGACAGCAGTCCGGAATCGGGGGGCTGGGACTATGGTGTCCGTCCGATGCAAATGTTGCTGATGGGCCTCGGCGGTTGTGCCGGTATAGACGTGATCAGCATTTTAAAGAAACAGCGCCAAAAGGTTGACGATTACAAAATGACTATCAGTGGCGACCGCGAGCCTGGTAAAGAGCCTTCACTGTGGAAAGATATAACAGTTGAGTTTCATTTATATGGCACTGTCGACGAAGATAAAGCGCACCGCGCCGTCGACCTTGCCATGAGCAAATATTGTTCTGTAGCTGCCACGCTCCAAAAATCGGGTACTAAAATCAAAACAAAGGTGTTTGTACATGCTACAAACGCTACCAAATAAATTTTACCATTACTATGTCTAAACAATTAGATCCTGTAAGCCAGGCGGTGCGAATCCAAACGCCGCGCAGCCCGCAGCAGGAGCACTCTACACCTTTATATATCACCAGCAGCTTTGTTTTTGACGAGGCTGAAGCTATGCGCGCGGCCTTTGCTGACGAGAATGATGAAAATATTTACAGTCGCTTTAGCAACCCAAATGTTGATGAGTTTGTAAAAAAGATGTGTGTTCTTGAGGGCGCCGAAGATGGTTTCGCTACGGCGACAGGTATGTCCGCCATTTTCTCGTCATTCTTTGCCTTGTTAAAGCAAGGCGACCACTTACTTTGCAGCAGCTCCGTTTTTGGCAGCACGTTTACCATTGTAACCAAATACCTGCCGAGGTATGGCATTACCTGCACATTAGTGCCGGCTAATGATCGCGCTGCCTGGGAAGCCGCCGTGCAGCCTAACACCAAAATGCTTTACCTGGAAACGCCTACCAACCCGCAATTAGAGGTTATAGACCTGGAGTGGGCAGGCAACTTTGCCAAAAAGCACCGCTTGATCTACAACGTTGACAATTGCTTTGCTACACCTTTATTGCAAAAGCCTATAGATTTTGGTGCCGACCTGGTAATACACTCTGCCACCAAATGGATAGACGGACAAGGCAGGGTACTAGGCGGTGTGGTTGTGGGCCGTGCCGATCTCATTAAAGATATTTACTTGTTTTGCCGTAATACTGGCCCGGCCATGTCGCCGTTTAACGCGTGGGTGTTAAGCAAAAGCCTCGAGACGCTTGATGTGCGCATGGAGCGCCATTGCAAAAACGCACTGCAGGTTGCCGAAGCATTGCAGAACAATCCAAATGTCGCCTGGGTTAAGTACCCGTTTTTAAAAGGCCATCCGCAATATGAGATTGCAACCAAACAAATGACTAATGGGGGCGGTGTATTGTGTTTCGAAATTAAAGGTGGTGTTGTTGCCGGTCGTAAGTTTCTGGACTCATTGCAAATGCTTTCTGTAACCGCAAATCTGGGCGACAGCCGAAGCATTGCATCGCACCCCGCAAGTACAACTCATTCTAAATTAACCGACGACGAGCGTGCCGCGGTGGGTATTACGCCGGGGCTTATCCGTATTTCTGCCGGATTGGAAAAGGTAGAAGATATCATTGCTGACATCGAACAAGCGCTCTCCGCAGCCGGCTAAGCATTATAAAACAAAAAGCGTTAAGCCACATTTTTGGCAGTTGCACAGATGTCGGCTTTATTATTTCTGATGCGTTTTGCTGTCTATAAAAACCTACGATAACAAGTTTGTTACACAAGTGAAACAATTTAGAACTATCACGTGTTTACGTTTTTGTCCAATGGCACATCAATTGCTATTGGGGTAGGTGCAGGCACAAACCTGCCATCTGTTACTAAAAACAAAAACATGAAAATCAATTTTAACAAAACACTTTTATTAGTTGCCGCTACTTTTACAGGAGGACAATTAATGGCACAAACCGTCACAACAACCAGCATGAGTTCATCTCAACTGGATTCAATGAACCGTGCCGATTATGTACAACCATTTTCGCCTTCAAGCGCGTACAACACGTGGTCTATTGGTGTTAACGGTGGTTTATTAACTCCATACACTATTTTCAGAGGCCCGGGTGATGATTACGGACCGCAAAGCCAGTTTGGTTACGGCGCGTACATCAAAAAACAATTGATGCATTCTTTTGGCGCAAAATTAAGCTTCTTCCGCGGCCAGGTTGAAGGACAGGGCCCCGTTGCCGGTGGTATTACTTCAATCCGTCAGAGCTACAAAACGCAAATCGACTATGCTGCTGATATCGCCGGCGAGTTCACTTTAGCTAACATCAGCTATATGAACCACCATAACTTTATCCAGCCTTATGTTTCTGCAGGTTTTGGTTTAATGGGCTTTACGCCAACTTTATATTCAGGCGCAGCTCAAAGCGGTACTGCTACACCTTACCACGCCGACAATTCAAGCGTTAAAGCTGCTTACATTCCGGTTGGTTTAGGTTTGAAATTCAATTTATCTCCGGCTATCAACTTAGACTTGGGTTACCAGGTAAACTTTGTTGACGGCGATAATTTTGATGGTTATTCAGTTGGCAGCCGTAATGACAAATTCTCGTATGCACACGCGGGTTTAGAATTCTCTTTCGGTGGAAAGAAAAACCAACTGGCTTCTCACAACCCTGTTAACTCGATCCGCATTGAGTACTTAACTGCGGAACAACAATTACAACAGCAGTTAGAAGCAGAACGTGCAAAAAATGCCCAACTGCGTAATGACCTGAATTCTACTAACTCAAACCTTTCTGCATTGGCAGCGCAAGTTTCACGCTTAACTGCTGATAGCGACGGTGACGGTGTATTAGACATTAATGATAAATGCCCTAACACACCTGCCGGTACTAAAGTAGACGGTTCTGGTTGCCCTCTGGCACCTGCAAGAACTGTGGTAGTTGTTACAGACGAAGATAAGAGATTGGTTGGCGAAGCGATCCGCAACGTTGAATTTGACTTTGGTAAATCAAGCATCAAACCACGTTCATTACCACGTTTAGACAGGGTTGCTGATCTGTTAAATGCTAAAGGTTTCAGCATGAAACTTGCAGGCCATACAGATGCAGTTGGTTCTGATAAAGCTAACCTGATCCTGTCAAAAGCACGTGCAGAGTCTATCAAAAATTACCTGGTAAGCAAAGGTGTTAACGCATCTAAAATTGAGGCTACAGGTTATGGAGAATCACAACCAATTGCTTCAAACAAAACAGCAGCAGGTCGTGCTAAAAACCGCCGTGTAGAGTTCACTTTATATTAATAGCGAACAACACGTGAAAATAAAAAAGCCGCGCTGGAACCAGCGCGGCTTTTTTGTGTCTATGTGATTTAGAAGCTAAAGAAATCTTCCAGACCCATGAAATAAGAGCTTGTCCAGCCCTCTTTAATATCTTCGTAAGCTTCATCAGGGATGTTGGTGTGCCGCAGCTCGGCAGACGTGCCATGTTTGTCATCATGCAGTTTGATAGTAACGATAGAGGGTGCGTCTTGCTCGTCAAAATACCATTGCTGTACTACCTTTTTGTCTGCCTCAAATTCTAAGTTTTTACCTACAATGCTGCCGTCCCACATCGAAAATTCAGACCCTGGTTCGGTAGACATTAATGCGTTTTCGCCCGTCCAAAGTTCTATGGTTATAGGATTGGTTATAGCTGCATAAACCTCTGCAGGCGTTGCGGGGAGCAAGTAATACTTTTTGAAATCTTTCACGGTGGTAAATTTATAAAACCCGCTTAGATATTTTGAGGTTATGTAAAAACATGCAAAAATTAGTTTTACTGCGCCATGGCGAAAGCATTTACAATCTTGAAAACCGTTTTACCGGCTGGACCGATGTAGACCTTTCTGAGGAAGGTTTCCGCCAGGCAGAACAGGCCGGGCAGTTACTGTTAAGAAACGGTTTCACTTTCGACGTTGGCTTTACATCTGTACTGAAGCGTTCGATAAAGACCATGCACATTGTGCTTGATCAAATGGATCACCTGTGGATTCCTGTTAAAAAATCGTGGCGGCTAAATGAGCGTTTCTATGGCGCCTTGCAAGGACTGAACAAGCAGGAAACCATCGATCGTTATGGCGAAGAGCAGGTGCATAAATGGCGCCGCGATCCGCATGAAAGCCCGCCACCCATTACCGACCAAGACGAACGTTTCCCGGGACATTACCTGCGCTATGACGACCTCACTTACAGGGAATTACCTTTGACCGAAAATTTGAGTGAGACTATGACCCGCGCTTTACCCTTCTGGCATGAGCGCATAGTGCCTGCGCTACGGTCTGATCAAAAGGTGATCATTTGTGCGCATGGCAACAGCCTTAGGGCGCTGATACAATACATCGAAAACTTAAGCGATGAAGAAGTAACCAGGCTTGATATCCCGACCGCCAAGCCATGGGTATACGAACTGGACGACCGGCTAAATAGCACCAAACATTACTACATAGAATGATCAGTCGTGAATTTTAACGCGTTTAAAAGTCATCTTCACGTTTGGGTCGCGCATCATTTTCTGCTCCTCGGGTGTAAAACTTTCACGGCCGCCAAAATCCTGTACCCAATATAGCCCGTTGCGGGCTATACCAATCTCTTTAAAAGAGGGGTTCATCAGGTTTTTGCAATGGCCTTCGCTTTGGAACCAGCCGTCAGTCACTTCAGCGATACTGCGCTGGCCATAAGCTATGTTTTCGCCAATGGCAAAACTGCGGTAGCCCTTAAAGATATAACCAGCCATTACAATACGGTCCTCAATGTTGCGGCCGTCCTTACTGTCGTGGCTAAAATAGTTCTGATAGTTCATATCCTGCGCATGGCCGGCCGCGGATACGGTCAGAAAATCATTCCATGTTAAAGGCGGCACCGGCGGCATGTGCTTATTACCGCAATCGCAGCCAACAGCGCGTACTTTGTTAATGCGATATAAAAATTCTTGTTTAAACGCGTCTGACGGCACAGCGTCATTTGCTACCGTAAACGAGCTAGAAATGGTTATGATGAAAAGGGCTAAGCCCGCTAATATCTTTCGTTTCATTTGTTGTATTGACAAACGAACGAAGCGACGGTTTAAGTATCAGTGAATGGAATGGCAAATTAATGACACTGTTATTTCTGTGGCAGGTGCACTTCGGCCAGCATACAACGGGCGCTTCCGCCGCCTAACGTTTCAATTGTTTTTATGTCCGAATAGACGATCCGCGCGTAGTGTTCCAGGCGATCGATCTGCTCACCGGTCAGTGATTGAAACGCCTGTGCCGACATTACCAAAATGTGTTCGCCACCGGCATTTTGCACCTCCAGCATATTGCCCGCAAAATGGTTCATCTGGCCGAACGTGATCTCAACTATCTCTTTATTATTCCCGGCGAAAGATTGTTTTAAGCGTATTTTTTCCTCTTCGTTTTTAATACTATCAAGGCAGATCACAACAAATTGCCGACCGATACACATCAATACATTGGTATGGTAAATAGCTTGGTCATTCTGATCAAATGCACTAAACGTCAGAACGTTATAACCTTCAGCGTCAGCAAACGCTTTAAGTACATCAGTATCAGTTCTGGGGGATAAACTAGCGTAAGCGATCTTATTGTCACGGTCGAGTACCATGCTACCTGTTCCCTCTAAATACTTATTATCTGTTTCAAACCGGCTCAGGTCAATGGTATGCTTTACTGCGAAGTTTTCGTCCAATTTGCGAATTATATCTTCACGGCGTTCCAACCTTCTGTTCTCGGCCTGCATAGGGTAAAGCAGTACATTGCCATTCTCATGCATCGATATCCAGTTGTTGGGAAAGATAGAGTCAGGCGTATGCGGCTCGGGCGTATCGTCAACAACCATAACATTCACACCATTGTCGCGCAGCACTTGCACAAAATTGTCGAACTCCGCTAAAGCTGCCGACTGCGCATCTAATATATCGCTACCGGCATTTTGAAACGCGTTACTTTCGGCAGTTTGCTTGTTAAAGCCAAACCTCACCGGGCGGATCATTAAGAGGGTGGATGTGGTTTGCATTTTAGTTTATTAGTTCATTTGTTCAATAGTTCATTCGTACAAGTTCAAAGCCTAATGACTAATGAACCAATGATACTAATGAACTACGCGACGATGTCGCGTATCAACGGCAAACTCATACAATGAAACCCGCCGCGGGCCCGTGATAGTTCCGAAGACGGCATCAAAATCAAAGTGTCTTTAATCGTATCTATTGACGCCGATCCGTTCTCCAATTGCTCCAGCAGTTCTGCCACCTTAATGGTTTCAAAACCGCTTTGCTTAAAAGCCTCTACTGTTTTATCATTACGGTCGTATCCTAATACAACGCCTTCTTTTAATGCTAAAAGGTTGCACGAATCGGTCCACTGTTCGCGTGCATCATACGGGAAGGTATTAGCACCCGAGTAGATGAATTTTGTAGGCGTTGTTGATTTCAAATCAACCCGGCTAATGTCATCCAGCAGATCTTCCAGGCTGTTAAAATTTTTAGGTTGTGAGCCATCCCTAAAAAATTGAATGATCTCTGGCCGGTGTTTTAGTTTCTTATCCACGAACCATGAAATCGGTTCCTGCTCGTCAACCGCGGCCTGTGTAATGGCCAGCGAGCCCAGCAGCACCCATACGTTGCGCTTTACCTGCGTAAAAATGGTGTCTATATGCATGTAATCCCGCTTATGCGGAATCTTTACGATAGTTACTTTATCAACCACGTTGTTCCGGAACAGCAACTTTATTGCCTCGTTAGCGCCGCTGGCAGAGGTGCGTTCACTACAGCCAATTATAACGTGCTTAGGGCTCACCACCATTACGTCGCCACCTTCAAGGGTTGTTTTCTCATCCTGTTCATCGCCCGGGCGCAGAAAATGTTGCACCGTTTCGGGTATTTCCAAAATATTTCCGCGATAAGCCGCGAACATCGGGTGGTTAAAAAAGATGTATCGCGCCAGCAAGGTCTCGCGTGCGCGTGCTTTTTTAGCCGGTTTATTAATTAAGATGTGTTTGCCAATGATGATACCGATATCCCTTGAGAAAATAAGGTTAGGTATGGGCGCAAAGATCATATGATTGGCATCATCAATAGACCCCGAGATAAAGATCTTTGCCAGTTCAACAGGTTCTGTGCTGTTCAATTGTTCCTGTAAGCGGTAGTTGCAATTTTCGATAGCGCACACGGCCGCCACTAATTTTGTGCGTATATCAGCATCTTCTAAAATCTGCGACAGCAGCAATTGCATTTCGATAACCTTGTAAGACGCGTGAAACGCCTTATCATCAGGTTTATAAAAACCGCGGCCGGCATCAATGTCTTTAAGCTTACCTTTAATTTTGTCGCCGTCGAGGAAATACATCAGCAACTTCACATAGTAATCATACTCGTTTACCCGCAAGGTGTCCAGGTGTACAATGTCTTCAAAAAGCCAGTCTTGCGCCTTGGAGGGTACCACCTTACCCAGTCCGCTATCGGGGCTGTGAATGAGCAGCGCCCTAAGCGTACCTATTTCTGAGGTTACGTTAAGTTCTAAATGGTTATTGTTGACCATAGCGTGTACACAAAGCTATCAGAATTTTCGCCACATAATAGTTTAAGGCAGGTTGCGGCAATTTATTAATTTTGCGCAATGGATTTTATTACCCAAGCGGCCGTTAAAGCCGTAAAAGAACTCTTCGACACAGATATAACCCCGGCCGACATCAACCTTCAGGAAACCCGCAAGGAGTTTGAAGGCCAGGTGACAATAGTTACTTTTCCATTTACACGTTTCTCCAAAAAATCGCCCGAGCAAACCGGGCAGGTGATAGGCGAATACCTGGAACAAAATCTTGCCGAAGTATCTTCATTCAATGTAATAAAGGGCTTTTTAAATATATCATTGTCAAGCACTTATTGGCTTGAGGCCTTTAACACGCAGATACTTAAAGACGATTTCGCGGTAGCAAAACCGAACGGCCAAAAGGTGATGGTAGAATATTCATCGCCAAACACCAACAAACCACTTCACCTTGGCCACGTACGTAATAATCTGCTGGGTTTTTCTGTAGCAGAGATTTTGAAGGCCGATGGCTACGAGGTGATCAAGGCCAACCTGGTGAATGACCGCGGGATACACATTTGTAAATCGATGCTGGCCTGGCAAAAGTTTGGCGATGGCGAAACTCCCGAATCGGCCGGGATAAAAGGCGATCATCTGGTGGGCAAATACTACGTGATATTCGATAAGGAATATAAGAAACAGATAGAACAGCTTACAGAGACAGGCCAAACCGAAGACGAAGCAAAGAAGAACGCGCCACTGATAAAAGAAGCGCAGCAAATGCTGCAACAATGGGAGGCGGGCAACGAGGAAGTGATTAACCTTTGGAAAACCATGAATGGTTGGGTTTACGCGGGCTTTGATGCTACTTACAATAGCCTTGGAGTAGATTTCGACAAATATTATTACGAGTCCGATACGTATCTATTAGGTAAAGATATTGTCGACGAAGGTTTGGCATCAGGCGTTTTTTTCCGCAAGCCTGACGGCTCTGTTTGGATAGACCTCACCGCTGACGGGTTGGATGAAAAGCTGGTGCTTCGCGCCGATGGCACGTCTGTTTACATCACTCAGGATATGGGTACCGCTCAGTTAAAGTATGATGATTTTGGTATGGATCAATCCATTTATGTGGTAGGTAACGAGCAGGATTATCATTTCAAAGTGCTCTTCTTGATCCTTGATAAACTGGGCAAAAGCTGGGCTAAAGGTTTGTATCACTTATCTTATGGCATGGTCGACCTGCCATCGGGCAAAATGAAATCGCGCGAAGGGACTGTTGTTGATGCCGACGACCTGATCGCCGAAATGAACATGACGGCCAAAACCACCACCGAAGCCTTGGGTAAAACGGATGGTTTTAGTGACGCCGACAAGATTGCGTTGTACCACATGATAGGCATGGGCGCGTTAAAATATTTTCTGTTAAAGGTTGAGCCTAAGAAGCGCTTGCTGTTCGATCCCAACGAGTCTATAGATTTTCAGGGGCATACAGGGCCGTTTATTCAATATACCCACGCGCGTATCCGCTCTGTACTTACAAGGGCTGGTTTGGACTTTGGCAGCAAAACCGATACTACAGATTTAGACCCGTTTGAGCGTGACCTGATCCTGATCCTCTCGAAACTTCCCGAGAACATTAGCATGGCCGCCCGCGACCATAACCCCGCCATTATTGCCAACTACGTTTACGAAGTGGCCAAGGCATACAATAAGTTTTACCACGAAAAATCTATTCTGCAAGCGGAAGACGAAACGCAAAAGAAATTCAGACTGCAGCTATCATCGGCCACAGCAAACGTTTTGAAAAAAGGTATGTGTTTGCTGGGAATCGATGTGCCGGAAAGGATGTAGAAATTTTATTAAGAAAAACTCAATAAGTGATACTATAAATTCTGTATTACGCTCAATCGCCGCTACGCTCGTTACTTTTTCCTTAGATGAAAAAGTAACCAAAAAATCAAGGCAGAAAAACGCTTCAGCCCGCTCTGCCGTTTCTTCACGCTTTTTCGGTTACGGCCCGAAAAAGCTAAAACGGCATTCACTCCCACGCCGGCCCGCCTTTTCTGCCGTGGCCACCGCTCTTACGCAATGTCAGCTCACAGCTTCGGACGAAGGCAGGCGACACGATGATGGCCTTGTGTGCGGGAAAGGGCATTGGAGATTTTTGCATAAAATCTTTTTCAACTTTTATTTCTTCCGGCAAAAATATCCCGGCCTGTGGTTTTGCCTGCCTTGCAGGGTTAAGGCCATGTGCGGCAAAGAAGCCTTGTGCTGACTTGGCATTTTTGGTTCTTTTGTTGCTAAGACAAAAGAATGCAGATTTATCCGATCTTCAACACCTTAGTCGTGCGCTCACGGGTAGCATTGGCCAGGGTGGCATCTTTTGCCAGCGACTGGCCATAAGACGGTATCATCGCCTTAAATTTCTCCTGCCATTCAGGTGTTTTTACCTTGTCCTTAAAGCAGCGTTCTATCAGCTGCACCATTATGGGTACGCAGGTAGATGCACCGGGAGAGGCGCCCAACAAAGCGGCGATCGTGCCATCGGCGGCGGTAACCATTTCTGTACCAAACTCGAGCACACCGCCGTGGCGGGGGTCTTTCTTGATCACTTGTACGCGTTGTCCGGCTATTTCCAGTTTCCAATCTTCGGCTTTTGCATTAGGATAATATTCGCGCAGCGAAGCCAACCGGTCTTCCTGCGATTGCATTACCTGGCCGATAAGGTAGCGTGTCAACGGGATATTGTCTAATCCGGCTGCCATGAGCGGACGGATGTTATTCAATTTTATAGAGCCAAAAAGGTCGAGTAAAGAGCCTTTCTTTAAAAAACGGGTTGAGAAGCCCGCATAAGGCCCAAACAGCAGTGCTGTTTTTCCATTGATATTGCGTGTATCCAAATGGGGTACAGACATTGGCGGCGAACCAACTGATGCCTTACCGTAAACCTTAGCTTTATGACGTTTAATAACGCTTGCATCTGTGCAAACCAGCCATTGGCCGCTCACCGGGAAACCGCCAAAGCCTTTGCTCTCCGGTATGCCAGATTTTTGCAGAAGGGGCAAAGCACCGCCACCAGCGCCGATGAATACAAATTTTGCGCTCACTTTTCTGCGCTGTCCGCTTAGCAGGTCTTTAACCTTTACACTCCACCCGCTGCTTTTGCGTTTGATGTTTTCTACGTCGTGCTGCAGGTTTATCGTAACGCCCGGCTGCGCTTTCAGATACGTGAACATAGTGTTAGTCAGCGAACCGAAATTGACATCGGTACCCAGATCCATCTTAGTGGCAGATACATGTGCTTCGCCCTCGCGGCCTTCCATTACAAGCGGCATCCATTTTTGGAGCGTCGCCTTGTCCTCGGTGTATTCCATTTCCTTAAAGAAATGGTGCTTTGACAAAGCTGCATGGCGTTTCTTCAAATAATCTACATTTTCATCCCCCCAAACAAAACTTAGATGAGGAACCTGGGTAATAAATGTTTCTGTAGACGATATGTATTTCTGCTCCACCAGGTATGCCCAAAATTCTTTAGATATCTCAAACTGCTCGGCGATTTTAATGGCTTTAGAGATATCAACAGTGCCATCCTGCAATTGTGGTGTATAGTTCAGCTCGCAAAAAGCAGAGTGGCCGGTGCCGGCATTGTTCATTGCGTCTGAGCTTTCTGCAGCTATAGAATCCAAACGCTCATAGATCTCGATATTAAGCGATGGGTCAAGCGTTTTAAGCATAACACCAAGCGTAGCGCTCATGATACCGGCGCCAATGAGTATAATATCAGTTTCTGTTTTTTGAGCTGTTTGGGTCGTCATTTTATAAGCAGGTGCAGCAGGCATTCTACCGCTCTGCATATTTACCAAAATATTAGCATAGGTGACTTATCACCGCGCTATTTTTACAATATTGTTGCTGAAAAGCGGTACGTGTATAAACCGCCAAGCCACACTTATGTTTCAAGGGTTAGTACGTCTGTTATACATGGCCGGGCACTCAACACAAATCCACGCGAATGCTGTTGAGTAGCTAAACAACCTGTTATGAAGATCTTTCCGATTGCGCTCGCGTTAATAGTCACGATATCAGCGTGTAACAATAAGCCTAAACCTATTTCAAAAAATGTAAATAAAACGGTAGTTATTGTCAACGGCAAAAAGGACAGCGTGACCAATAATCCGCAGAAGAATTACAGCAATTCAACCATTCCTGATGTTTGTACCAAAACGTTGCTTTCCATCATCCAGGATACGCCAAACTTTAAAAGGCTAACCACAGGTAAAGACGCTAAAAACCTGGTATACGTGGTAAACTGGGTTAAAGCGGAAACGCCCGCCGACCGCGATAATGGCAGCAAGATCACTAACGGAATTGAATTAATAGTAAACGAAAAAACGGGCGGCAATAAGAACAAGTTAGGCTCTTACATTTATAATAACGAAGACGCCAAATTGTATTACGATGCCGGCGCCAAATACCAGCCCCTTGCCGGTGCCGATACTATCTCGACAAAGCGGTTACGCAACGGCTGTTACTGGGGCGTAGCGTCGCACAAATAAAAATTCCGTTGTTAGAAAAGCGCGACTATGATGCGGTTGTAGTAGGGTCGGGGCCTAACGGGCTGGCTGCAGCCATTGCCATGCAGCAAAAAGGTCTGTCCGTTTTATTGATAGAAGGAAAGGAAACGATTGGCGGGGGCATGCGTACAGCAGAGCTCACCTTGCCGGGCTTTAAGCATGACATCTGCTCGGCTATTCACCCGCTTGCTATTAGCTCACCCTTCTTTAATACTTTGCCATTGGCAAATCATGGCCTGGAGTTTATCCATTCGCCAATTGTCGCGGCACACCCGTTTGATGATGGTACAGCCGCAGTCTTGCATAATTCATTATCGCAAACTGCTGAGAGTCTGGGTGCGGACGCTGCCGGGTATAATAAGCTTTTCAGACCACTATCCGCAAACTGGGAAGATCTGCTGCCCGACGTTCTATCATCGTTAAAGTGGCCGCAGCACCCCTTGCAGTTTGCACAGTTTGGGTTAAAAGCTTTACCATCCGCTAAATTTATAGCCGACAAATATTTCAAAACCGAAAAAGCCAAAGGGTTATTCGCAGGCATGGCAGCGCACAGTATGCAAGCATTAGATCAGCCGCTGACACCAGCTGTGGCGATGGTATTGATGTTAAGCGGGCACCATAAAGGCTGGCCTATGATCGCCGGTGGATCTCAAAACCTGGCTAATGCTTTAGCAAGGTATTTCCTCTCTTTAGGCGGAAAGATCGAAACAGGGCAGGTGATTACCGCCTTAGATCAGCTGCCATCCGCGCACGCAATTTTGTTTGACACTGGTCCGCAGCAGTTGATGCAGATAGCCGGACATAAGCTGTCAGCATTTTATAAATGGCAATTAAAGCGCTACAAATATGGATTGGGTGTCTTTAAGGTAGATTGGGCTTTGGATGATGTGATACCTTTTACAGCAAGCGATTGCCGCGAAGCGGCAACGGTGCACCTCGGCGGAACGTTCGCAGAAATAGCCTTTGCTGAAAAGGCTGCCGCGTTTGGAAAAGCGGTTGATAGGCCATTTGTGTTATTAGCGCAGCAAAGCCAGTTCGATAAAAGCCGTGCACCGCAGGGCAAGCATACCGCTTGGGGCTACTGCCATGTGCCTTTTGGCAATACTAAAGATATGACGGAAGTAATTGAAAACCAGATAGAGCGCTCTGCTCCGGGTTTCCGCGAGCGCGTTATAGGCCGGCATACGTTCAATGCGCTGCAGATGCAGGATTACAATGCAAACTATATCGGCGGGGATATTAATGGCGGTTTGCAGAACATCAGCCAATTGTTTACAAGGCCTGCATTGCGTTCATCGCCGTACCGCACATCGGCAAAAGGAATTTACATCTGCTCCGCGTCAACGCCGCCCGGGGGCGGTGTGCATGGTATGTGCGGCTATTATGCTGCAAAAAGAGCCATGAAAGATGTATTTAAAATAGCCGACTGAATTTATTTAGTCTTCGTAGCAGCTGCTTTACGCATTTTATTTTCTGCTTTTTTTACCTCGTCTTTTTCAGCGAATGGTCCTTCCATTTCGGGATCGGCTGTAGTCTTTTTCTGAGACGTTTTTGGGGTTTCTGGTTGCTTGTTCATCACGCAAGTATTAATTAAATATTAACTAATGCATTTTGCATTTGTTTATTTGAATCTAAGAAATTATTACAACCATTGTCTATGAAAATCAGGAACCTGTTTGTATTTGTATTTGCCTTTCTCCTGTCTATTAATTCTTTCGCGCAGCCGGTATCAAAGTTTAATGTGATAGCGTTTTACACTGCAAAGAACGATAAGGCGCATATTAGTTTTGTGCATGAGGCGAACCGCAGGTTCCCGCAGATGGCAAAGCAATATCATTTCACTTACGATTCGACAAACAACTGGGCTAACCTCAATGCAAAGTTTTTAGCTAACTACCAGGTGATTTTATTTCTGGATACGCGCCCCGAAGAACCCGCGCAGCGAAAAGCTTTTGAAGATTATATGAACACCGGCGGTGCGTGGATGGGCTTTCACTTCTCCGCCTTCGCGCTTGATCACTCCGCCTATCCGCAAAACTGGGATTGGTATCACAACACCTTTCTGGGCTCGGGCCAATATGTGAGCAATACCTGGCGGCCTACCTCTGCAAACTTACGTGTAGAAACCAATAAATATCCGGCGACTAAAGGCCTAAAACACATCATCCGCTCGGCGCCGAATGAATGGTACCGCTGGCAGATGGATCTGCGTAAAAATCCGGACATTGATATTTTACTGGCGATCGATTCCACCAGTTTCCCTTTAGGCACCGGGCCAAAACAGAGCGAGATATGGCACAGCGGTTATTACCCCGTCGTTTGGACAAACAAGAATTACCGCATGGTGTATTTTAACATGGGCCATAACGACATCGACTATGAAGGCAAGACGGATAAGGAATTGTCGTTTACATTCGACAGCCCCGAAGAAAGCCAACTGATTTTAAATACCCTGCTTTGGCTGGGTACAAAACATGAATAATGGCAGCATTACAAAAAAACCAAAAGATAAGAGTTATAGTTACCGGCGCTACGGGTATGGTAGGCGAGGGCGTGTTGCACGAGTGTCTGTTAAGTCCGCTGGTAGAGTCCGTATTAATCGTCAACCGCAAATCGGCAGGTATTACACATCCGAAGTTGAAGGAAATAATCCATCAGGATTTTTTCGACCTCTTACCTATAAACGACCAATTGGCGGGCTACAACGCTTGTTTCTTCTGTCTGGGTGTATCGTCCGTAGGAATGAAAGAAGATGAGTATTTCAAGAAAACTTACACGCTTACCATGCATTTTGCAGAGACGGTAAGCAGCGTCAATAAAGACATGGTATTTGATTACGTATCAGGCGCGGGGACAGACAGTACCGAGAAAGGCGGCACCATGTGGGCGCGAGTAAAAGGCAAGACCGAAAATGATCTGGCCAAACTGCCATTTAAAAAAGTCTATGCTTACCGGCCCGGAGTTATGAAAGCAACCGAAGGTGCAAAGAACCAGCCTAAGCTTTATAAATATCTGGGATGGTTGTACCCAATCATCGCCGCAATCGCGCCCGGCTCTGCCTGCACACTAAAGGAAGTGGGCTTGTCGATGATCAATCTCATGTATGTTGATTACCCGACACATATCATCACGCCAAACGACATTAAGCAATTAGCAAAAGAAAAAGTGTGATTAACAGGCGATGTTTAGGAAGATATGACATCAATACCTACCTTTAAGCAAACCTGATAATGAAAAACTTCTTGCGAATGTTGCCGGCTATTGGTATAGCCGCGCTTTACTTGTTGCCATCAAAATCCGTTAACGCACAATCTGCAGGTTGGCAAGACCTGTTTAATGGCAAAACGCTTAAAGGCTGGCACCGGGTTGCAGGGGCGGCTGAGTATAGCGTCGAAGGAGGCGCGATAGTCGGCAAATCCGTTGCCGGCTCGGGTAATACATTTTTGATCACCGACAAAGAGTACAGTGATTTCATTTTAGAGCTTGATGCCAAAGTTGACGACATCACCAGCAATTCGGGCATACAAATACGCAGCCATTTTAACACGCCTGCCCATCCTGGTAAAGTTTTCGGCAGGCAGGTAGAGATAGACCCTTCTGCAAGGGCGTGGACAGGCGGTGTGTATGATGAAGCCCGCCGCGAATGGCTCTATCCGCTCGATCTGCATCCCGAAGCGAAAACCGCTTTTAAATTGGGTGAATACAATCACATCAGGATCGAATGCATCGGCAACGAAACCAAAACCTGGGTCAACAATATACCTATAGCTTACGTGGTTGATACTGTTGATTATAAAGGGTTTATAGGCTTGCAGGTGCATGCGGTTACCAGGCCCGAAGAAGCGGGCAAAAAAGTTTATTTCAAAAACATCCGCATAAAAACCGTCAATCTAAAACCCGAACCATTTCCCGCGGGAATATACGTGGTTGATTACGTGCCCAACCATTTGAACACTTACGAGCAGAAAGATGGCTGGAAGCTGATGTACAACGGCTCAACGACGGATGGATGGGTAAGCGGCAAAGGCTCATCTTTCCCGGCCAAAGGGTGGGATTACCAGCGCGGAACCATGACGGTATTGTCATCGGAAGGAAAAGAATCCCAAAACGGCGGCGACATTGTCACCACCGCGCAGTATGGCGCGTTCGACATGTCTTTTCAATTTAAGCTGACTGCCGGAGCCAACAGCGGCGTAAAGTATTTTGTAACCCTTGCCGAAAAGACCGATGGGTCTAACATTGGACTGGAATACCAGGTTTTGGATGACGAGTTGCACCCCGATGCAAAACTGGGCCGTAACGGCGACCGCAAACAGGCATCGTTATACGACCTTTTCCCTGCAAACAAACAGGCGCGTTTTGTGCGGCCGATAGGTGCCTGGAATGATGGCCGTATTGTGGTTTATCCCGACAACCGTGTTGAACATTACCTTAACGGGGTAAAAGTATTGGAATACAAACGCGGCTCGCAGGAATACCTCGACGCGGTGAAGATAAGCAAGTACGTAGTTTGGCCAAACTTTGGTATGGCACCAAAGGGCCACATCCTTTTGCAGGACCATGGCAATCAGGTATCATTCCGCAGTTTAAAGATCAAAGAACTTAACTAAACAGATGATGGAAAATCAACGGCGTAAGTTTGTTAAACAAGGCGTTGCCTTAGGCGCGGGCGTGCTGGCATCAAAAGTGAGCTGGTCTGCGCAGAGCTACAAGCGCATAATTGGCGCTAATGATAGGGTGAGGGTTGGCGTGGTCGGCTTTTCTGACCGTCACAGAAACTCGCACCTGCCGGCTTTTATGAACCATTATAAAGAGTTGAACTTTGACATTGTAGCCGTATCTGACCTGTGGAACAAGCGCCGCGATGAGGGCGTAGCCATCTGGAAGGAAAAGATGGGCCATGATATTATCGCCTGCCGAAATAACGACGAATTATATAATAAGAAACTGGTCGATGCGGTATTTGTGGGTACTTCAGATTTTCAGCATGCGCTGCATTGCATAGAAGCCGTTAAGGCGGGTTGCGATGCCTATGTAGAAAAGCCTTTTGCCGAAACGATGGAAGACAACCGCGCGGCTTTAAAAGCTGTAAAGGCTACAGACCGCATTGTGCAGATAGGTTCGCAGCGCAGGAGCGGGGCTAATTATATCGCCGCCGCTGATTTTATCCAGTCGGGTAAGTTTGGGCCGATAAAGATGGTGGAGCTAACCTGGAATGTGAACCAGCCCGGTCGCTGGCGCAGGCCAGCCTTAGTGGCACAATTAAAGGAAAGCGATACCGACTGGAAGCGCTTTTTAATGAACCGCCCTTACGTAGATTTCGACCCGAGAAAATATTTAGAGTATCGCTTGTTTTGGCCTTACTCGTCCGGCTTACCCGGTCAATGGATGAGCCACCAGATAGATACTGTACACTGGTTCAGTGGTTTAAAGCATCCGCGCAGCGTAACCGCTAACGGCGGCATTTACATGTGGAAGGATGGACGCACCAATTGGGATACGCTTACCGCGGTATTTGATTACGGCCCGCAGGATGACCCATCAACAGGTTTCCAGGTAACGTTTGCTTCGCGAATGGATAACGGCGACGAAAATCCGTCTGAGATCTACTATTCAAACGGCGGCGAGTTAAACCTCATCACCAACAAAATTTCACCTAAAGGTGGATTAACCGCAAAGATGGCTGCCGAGATGGGCATGCAGGCCAACCTGCTGCCAGAAACGGACCTGGGAAGCAAAGAAAAAGTGGTAGCCAGCGCCAATACAGGCGGCGACATTTTGACCAACAACCACGTGCGCAACTGGATGGAGTGCGTGCGGAACCGTAAAACGCCGCATGCCCCTGTTGAAGCAGGCTACGCCCATTCAATAGCCAACATCATGACAACCGCGGCTTCGCATACCGGCATAAAAGCCACTTTTGATGAAGCAACGCAGGAAGTGATGGTTGGCGGGAAAGTTTTCAAGTATTAAGATCCGGACTCTTCCCAACCCCTCTCCGAAGGAGAGAGGTTAAATCAAGCTTTCAAACCATTTCAAAGGAAGGGGGCTTAAAAAGCCGACCGCTCCCCAACCCTCTTCAAAGGAAAAAGTTTACAGGCCGACCTCTACCAAGACCTCCCTAAAGGAGCAGGCTTTCAAGACCGACCTCTCCCCAACCCCTCTACGAAGTAGAGGGGCTTTAAAATGGCCGACTCTCCCAAACCGAACCGAGGCATGGAAAATTACTTCAAACGCATTCGCAAAATACCCTTATGGGGTAATTTGCGTACAAATGACATTAATTTGCCAGTTGACTTGTCCTGAAATAAGTTTACAGAAAAGTAGAGGAACAAGATGGACAAATGGAAAGCGGAGCGTATCATACATGAGCGTGAGATCATGGGTAAGAGTTTGCGTACCTTAGCAAAAAAGTACGGCGTATCACCCACAACTATTTCCCGCATAGTGAACAAGGACAAGTTAAACGAAAAGGCATTGAGAAGTTCGAAGAAGACAGTTCTTCCCGATGATGTGTCTTTATTGAAAGCGATGTTACGGACAGAGCAGCTAAAGAATGAGCTGCTGAATAACATCATAGATATAGCAGATAAGGAGCTGGGTACCAACATCAGAAAAAAGTCTGGCACCAGGCAGTCGGAGTAAGCATGCAAAAACGCAGCCGCGGGCTGCGCGAGTTATGCAGACTGCTTGGTTACAGTTCACAAGCCTATTACCAGCATCACCGGTCCACAGAAATGCGGACTTTTAAACAAGAAGAAATCATTCAGCAAGTAATGGCACACCGTCGCCGCCAGCCGCGGCTGGGTGCAAGGAAACTGCTTGAACTGATACGGCCCGGCATAGGGCGGGATGCATTCTTTGAGCTTTTGAGAGAAAACGGCTTGCTGGTGCGCAGGAAAATATACCGTACGCGTACCACCTTTTCCTGCCACCGCTTTAAGAAATACCCCGACCTGACGGGCGGCCTGGTGCCTGCAGCGCCGGGGCGGCTGTGGGTGAGCGATATCACTTACATCCGCGTGGGGCAGGGCTTTGCTTACCTGAGCCTGGTCACGGATGCTTACAGCCGAAAGATCATTGGCTTCTGTCTGAGCCATGATCTTTCTACCGGCAGCTGCCTTACAGCACTTGAAATGGCCTTATCACAAAAGCAACCCGACACCCCGCTGATCCATCATTCGGATCGCGGCACGCAATATTGCAGCGGTACCTATACAGCACTTTTGATCAAAGAAGGCATTGGTATCAGTATGACCCAAAGCGGGAACCCGCGTGATAATGCCATTGCAGAACGTGTAAACGGTATACTTAAACTTGAACTGTTAAATGAGGCTTACAAAAACCTGAGCGGTGCAACACGTGCGGTACGCAGCGCTATAAATACTTACAACAACTTAAGGCCGCACAGCAGTATAGATATGATGACACCACAGGCAGCACACCGGGAATCCGGACCCCTCAGGCGGCGATGGCGAAACTATTATCCCAATCATCAACAAATAACAGAGCAAGTGTAAACCCCTTTAAGGACTAAAATAAAAAGTGTAAATTCAATTCAGTATTAACAATTAAAAGTGTCAACTTTTTTTAGGACAGGTCAAGTGTAACACCTGTGACAATGTGTGACAGTTTTCAATGAAAATTAGCAAACGTGAAACAGTGTCATGATCTTGCGTCATCTGATATACAGACAGTTATCTCGCTGACAATTTCTTGCCAGATACTAATAAGTCAGTATCTGGTGGGGAAAGTGTAACATGTTACAACCGGGCGATTATGTCAGTAGAATCGTGATATTTCGCCGTCAAAATGATGGGCAACAACACTACACTTTTTTGAAAACCGCTATGCCATTGTGGCCACCAAAACCGAAAGTATTGCTCATGGCCACATCAACTTTAAAGTCGATGGCTTCCTTTAGTACGATGTTTAAGCTTGGGTCAACCGCCGGGTCGAGTTCCCGCGTATTGATGGTTGGCGGTATTACATGCTTTTCAATAGCCTTTAAACAAAGTATCGCCTCAATAGCACCTGCCGCGCCAAGTAAGTGGCCGGTCATGGATTTGGTAGCGCTGATGCGCATTTTAGTTTGTTCTGCCTTAGAGAGGTTAAGGATAGCTTTAGTTTCGGACAAGTCGCCTACAGGAGTAGAAGTGGCATGCATATTCAGGTAATCAACGTCTTTGATGGTAACTCCTGCTTCTTGCAGTGCCAGCTGCATAGCCTTCGTAGCGCCGATACCTTCGGGATGTGTAGCTGTCATGTGATAAGCGTCTGCCGTCATGGATGCACCCACAACTTCGGCATAAATCTTTGCACCACGGGCTTTAGCATGGTCATAATCCTCCAGGACCAAAGCACCCGCGCCCTCACCGATTACGAAACCATCACGGTGAACATCAAACGGCCGTGAAGCGTGCTGCGGATCGACATTGTTGGTACTCATAGCCTTCATAGAACTATAGCCGCCAAAAGACGCCGGACTAATAGGCGCTTCCGATCCGCCGGTAATAATGATCTTGGCTTTTCCCAACCGTATATAGTTGAAGGCATCCATTATAGCGGTGTTGGCAGTAGCACATGCCGAAACGGTAGAATAGTTGATACCCATAAAACCGTTGCGCAGCGATATCATGCCGGAAGCCATATTAATAAGCAATTTGGGTATCAAAAAAGGGTTGAACCGTGGGTGCCCATCGCCTTTGGCATAGTCGGTCACTTCATGTTCCAAAGTTTCTAAACCACCCTGCGCGGAGCCCCAGATCACACCCACATCAAATGGGTCCATCTTTGCAAAATCAAACCCGGAATCTTTAATTGCCTCGTCAGAAGCGACGTATGCATATTGAACGAACAGGTCGGTACGCTTGGCATCGTGGCGGTCGAGATAGTCAGTTGCCTTAAAATCTTTCAGTTCGCAGGCTATTTGGCTTCGAAACAACGAAGGGTCAAAACGGCTTACCCTTGCCGCGCCACTTTTACCGGCAACTGCGTTCTCCCAAAACAGATCAGTGGTGTTACCAATAGGGGTTAAGGCACCAAGGCCGGTAACTACAACTCTTTTAAACATGTTATTCAAACTTTGCGCAAATGTAAATAAATAATAAAATCGGTCGTGATACCTTTCGTTATAGATTATGTATTTTGGAAGTGCAACGCGCAACTTAATTATGGATAACAAACCCAAACAAAACCTTAACTTTTGGACCAAATACAAGCACTTTGCGGATAACGAGATATTGCTCTACGTGATCATGATAGTTGGTATAGTTTTGGGTATCATCATTATCTCTATTATCAAAGGATGAAGATCTACCAGCAGCAACTTTCTCTCAGGGCGCGCTCGCGCGGCTTTCATATCATTACTAACGATATAATAAACGTACTGGCGCAGTTTGAGCCAATGAAAGCCGGTATTTGCCAGGTGTTTATTCAGCATACTTCGGCTTCGTTGTCCATCAACGAAAATGCCGACCCAACAGTAAGGCAAGACTTCGAGATGTGGTTTAACAAAACCGTGCGCGAGAACGATCCCGATTACGAGCACGACTATGAAGGCGCGGACGATATGCCCGCTCATATTAAAGCAGCTTTGCTGGGCAGCTCTGTAACCATACCCATAACCAACGGCAGGTTGGCCCTGGGTACCTGGCAGGGAATCTACCTGTGCGAGCACCGCAACCATGGCGGCAGCCGCAGCATTGTAGTAACCGTTTGGGGCGAATAGTTACTGCTTGGATGCGAAAATATCACCGGCGTTAAAACTTGGTTTGGCTGGGTCTTGGGCCACTAGGTAACCTATCAAAAAGTTTAGCTGAGCGTACTTTCTGCCGGCCTCAAAATCAAATATGCCGTTGATATCGTCCTGCGGTTTGTGGTAGTACTTAGCACGCCATATCGCTACAAAATCATTCAGGTTGTTTTTGCCGTCGGGGGTTTTGCTGCCGTATTTGATATGCAGGGCAGGGATGCCTTCCAGTACAAAGCTGTACTGGTCACTGCGGGTAAAGCGTGCCTGTTTTGGCTCGGGATCGGGCTCGACACTTAATCCTAAATATCCGGCGGCTTCATCAACCTGCTTATTCAAGGTGGAATGTTCTGCACCCAAGGCTGCTATGGATAGCAACGGGGCAATGATGGTTGGCATGTCGGTATTAACGTCGGCAACGATATTTTTCACCGGAACGGTTGGGTGGCTTGCAAAGTAGCCCGAGCCCAGGTCGCCCATTTCTTCGCCAGTCACCATTACCACCAAAATAGAACGTTTGGGTTTTATCTTCAGGTTATCATAAACCTTTGCAATACCCAACAAGCTTGCCACACCCGACGCATTATCGTGCGCGCCATTGTAAATGGAATCGCCCTCAACAGGTCGGCCGATGCCCAGGTGGTCCAGATGCGCGCTGTGCACAACGTATTCATTTTTCAGTTTAGCGTCGCTACCGGTTATTTTACCAACAATGTTATAGCTCAGGATGTCTTTGTAAGTTGATGCATAGCTAAAATCGATCTTGCCTTTCAAGTCGAAAGATTGCGGTTCACCTGCTTTGAATTTGGTGACTACATTAATAAATGATTTTTCGGAATTAGCAAATACAGCTTTGGCAGCGGCGTAGCTCATAGTGCCGTAAAGTTTTATCTGCTCTGAATAATAGGTATGCGATACCGCGACTTTACCGTCTGTACGCATGATGCTGTTAGAGCCGAGCGGGGTGGCAACCGCGTTAGGATTACGGACTACAGAATCGGTAGATGCAACTATCACCCCAACCGCGCCATGCGCCGCTGCCGCTTTCAGTAAGGTCAGCCCGTTGGCAACGTGTGCAGCTACCGATGAAGAAAACTTATCGGGCGTGCCGCGGATGATGATCACCGTTTTGCCTTTTACATCAAGTCCGGCATAATCGTCATACCCTAATGCGGGCTGACTTATGCCGTAACCTGCGAATACGATCTGTGAGGAGCCTTTTACCGCAGGTGTAACGGGGTTAGGGTAAATATTAAAAGCACCTGCGAGGGGCGCGTTGTTGAAAGTCAAAACAGGCGATTGTGTCAATGCGCGGCGAATGTGCACGTCCTGCAGCCAGGAGCCATTCTCGCCGGCCGGCTGAACATGCATGGATTTTAAGCGGCCGATCACATAATCAACCGCCATTTGATACCCTCCGGTGCCCGGGCCGCGGCCTTTTAACTTGTCATCAGCCAGGTAAGCAATGTCTGCCTTTATTTCGTCAGCCTTGACAACCTCGATTGCTTGTTTTACATCGCTGCCAAGGTTAAGGGTTTGTGCATTGACGTTGCTTGCTGCCGTCACCAAAGTCGCCGCCGCGAATAACAAATTTAATTTATTGCCCATGTGTCGAATTTAAAATATAAAAGCATGCAAGTGAGGGCTATCAGCAAATTGTTACATAAATTTAAACCTCCTTAAGCATCGAACCATCGCTTTAATGTAAGGCAACTTCCTTATGAAAATATTTAAGTACTATATCACGCTAATTTTAGTTGCACTATGCGCTGCAAAAGTAAGCGGGCAGGTCCTTTCCATTACCCCTGTTAGTGCATCTGCACGTCAATACGCCAAGATAGAATTCAACATTAAGCTGATAGCAGACTGGCAAAATCCCTATTTGCAAAATGATATTGCATTGGATATGCTGCTGCGAAGCCCATCGGGCAAAGAGATCGTACTGCCGTGTTATTACGAAAGCGGGATGAGCGGCAAACCTTCTTTGTGGAAGGCACGCTTTGCACCACGGGAGGCCGGCAAGTACACTTACGGCATCAGATTAAGAGGTCTTAACACGAAGGAAAGCCAATCAATTACGCACTCGTTTATTGTTGCTCCATCTAAACGCTCCGGCTTCCTGCACCCAAATGACAACTGGACATTCAAATTTGATAATGGCAAAAGGTTTCGCGGCATTGGCGAAAATATCGGTTGGGAATCTCGTACAAGTGATGATTCAAAGTTTTTCAGCAAGTTGCACCAGTCGCCCAGGTACAATTATGATTATATGCTTAAGTCGCTGGCAAAGCATGGCGGCAACTTTTTTCGTACCTGGATCAGCCGTTGGAACCTGCCAATAGACTGGCATGACAACTTTAATAATAGCAGATATACTGCTTCTGACAAATATTTCAATCCAAGTGCTGTTAAGCGGATGGACAGGCTGGTGAACCTATCAGACTCGCTTGGTGTCTACATGATGCTGACACTTGGGATGGGCGCTTATGAGATTAAAGACGGCGGATTTTCGCCAACGGCTGCCGACTTTTTTGTGAATCCAAAATCTAAAGAAAGGTATAAAGACCGACTGCGTTATATCATTGCACGTTGGGGTTACAGTACCAACATTGCCGCGTGGGAATTATTTAACGAGGTAGACAATGTGCAGTTTGGCGATAAAGATAAGCCGATAAGTGCTGATTCGATAGTCGCCTGGCATGACGAGATGAGCACATACATCAAAAGCATAGATCCTTACCGGCATATGGTCACCACCAGTATATCGCATCGCGATTTAAAAGGATTAAACACGTTGCGCAACATCGATTTTAACCAAAAGCACATTTATAAAAATACGGCAGGCATTCCAAAGGCTATTACTGAATACGAAGCATTATACAAAAAGCCTTATGTTATAGGTGAGTATGGCTATGAATGGGATTGGAGCAAAAACTTTGATGATTTTGCCCCGCATATGGACGATGATTTTAAACGCGGCTTGTGGTACGGCTTATTTTCGCCAACGCCGATATTGCCTCTGAGCTGGTGGTGGGAATATTTTGACAACCGGGGCACAGATAAATACTTTTCTAAAATTAGGGAGGTAAATAATTGGATATTTAAAAATAATGCTCCGCTTAAACAGTCTACTGTAAACACTACCATGACGGATGTTTACACAACGGCGATCAAATGTGGGAGGGAATATTTTGTGTACGTTTATAATGCCGGTAACAACGGGATAACGGGCACCGTAACCCTGGCTGCTCAACTGTCATCGCTATCGCCGGGATCTGTGTATGAACCTGAAGGAGAGATTCTCGAAATGCTTCCCCCATTAAAGAGCGTCGATGGTAAAACGGATATTTACGTTGAAAACCTCGCAGCTCACACCGACAGAATTTTTATTTTGCGATAAAAACTATTGCCCAATAGCGCTCAAAACACGTTTAACCAGCTCATCCATTGCTTTGTTATCTATCCAGCGGGCAACTATTACCAGATCATGTTCGGGGTCGCAATAGATCATGTTAGTGCCGTTGCCAATGTGTGCCCACGCTTTTTCGGGCGCCGATGGCAGCATCTTTTTGTCGGTGTTTAAAAACCAGTTCATATAACCGTAGCCGGTGTTGGCTTTGGTAGGTGTAAGTGCCTGGTCTACCCATTGGCGGCTTATCAACTGTTTTCCTTTCCAATTTCCCGAGTGCATCGTCAACAAACCAAAACGGGCCATATCTAAAGCGTTGATAAACACACCGCCGCCCCAATGACCGCCGCCGCTAACAGATTGCACTGCAAAACCATCTAACACTATCCACGAGTTGCGGTAACCGTACCAACGCCAGGTAGTTGACGCGCCGATCGGGTCCATAATGGTTTCTTTAAGAACCTGAGGCAATGGCCTGCGCCATACGTTGGTGGCAGCAAGCGCCAAAGCGTTTACACGTACATCGTTATATTTCCAGGTACTGCCCGGTTCGTTACGTTTGCGGTTCTTGTAATCTTCAATGTCTCCCTGCGGACGGTCGGCCCAGTCTGGTTTGCCCCAAAGTGTACCTTCCCAATCGCTGGTCTGGCGCAGCATTACTTCCCAGGTAAGTTTGCGGTTATGTGCAGACGCAAAGGGGTAGATGATGTCGTTCTGATTACTTTCAGAGCCGTTGCTTGCCCAGGGTGAATAAAGTTCTACAAATGGCACGTAAGCGGCAACTGTATCAGTAGTAGCGCGGATAAGGCCTCGGTCAACCGCTACGCCTATAACTGTCGACAGCATGCTTTTGGTGACACTGTTTACAATGTCCACCTTATTCGGGTCGCCCCACTGGCCAATCAGATAACCTTTATAAATGATCACGCCGTTAGCACCGGTACGGTCTGTGAGCGGGCCTACAGCTTCGCTCATGGGCTCCTTGCCAAAACTTTGATATTGCGCCAGTACACCGTCGTGAGATGATTTGGCTTCGCTGCTCAAAGCAAATTTTATAGCACCCTGTATCGCCTGATCGTCAAGGCCGGATTGCAGGGGCGTTTTCTGCTGCCAGTTGCCCGGGGCGGGGAAATAGTCGTTAAGCTTAACTTGCTTTTGCGCCGATGCCGAAAGCGCGCCTAAAATGAAAGATGTAAAAAGTAAACGTTTAAGCATGGGGCTAATATAGCCAATGTAGGTCCGCGTTGCTGTAACAAATTACTGGCATGATAATGGCATCATTTCAGCAACCATGAAACTAGAATTACCTGCCGTAAAACTGCCAAAGTTTAAATACAAAAAAGCCGGTGCAGACTTGAAGAAAGCGTTTGCCAAATTATCTGAGGGTGGATTTGAGAAGATCTTTAAACAGATAGACCAGCTAAACATTAAGCACGGTGTGGATACCTTGGGTATAGATAAATTTATACAGCAGTGCGCGGTTTTAGCGGCGGGCTCCGGCGCTATCACCGGTTTGGGCGGGATCGCTACTATGCTGATAGGTGTACCTGTCGATATGATCAACCTCTTGACCCAGCAGTTCCGTGTTACTATGGCTATATCTTACTACTACACAGGTAAAAGCACATTCACGTTCAGCGACTTTATAAAGATAGTAGCGGCGTCATTGAAAGTGGATACACGGATGACCGTTTCTAAAACCTTGATAGAAGAAGTTGCGGAAAAATTAATGGTAAGCATCGGCTCAAAAACTGCTGAACGCTTGCTACCTATAGTTGGCGCTGTTATTGGCGGGACGGCTAATTATCTGTTCATTAAGCGTATGGCTGACAATCTGCATGAGAAATACGCGCCGGTGGTGGGGTAGATATTAAGACGTCGTCTTTGCGAGGAACATAGTGACGAAGCAATCTCACTACTCCCAGGTGAAATAAAAGTCGGGGATTGCTTCTCCCGATAAATCGGGATCGCAATGACGCTTGAATATTATTACTCAAACTGGTTTTCTAACCGTTCCAACCTATCTATCAGCAAATTCAGTTTTTCTTCTTCGCTTTTAAATATTCTGCGTTTTAAATAAAAGGTAAGGAATAGTATCCAGATAATGGTAAACGCGTACAACACTATCTTCTTCGTGACAGAGGCATTCTCCAGTATCTCAACAAGATATAAGGCTAGCCCGGCGCTAATCAAGATTGTGTAGATATAATAGAACCATCCCGCCAGCATAGAGCGTTGCTTCTGGTAATCTTTTATAGTTTGTAAATATTCGGTTGGGTTGACTGTGAGGTCGCGGCGGTGCAGTATTCTATAGTGCCGTACTATAAGCGACAAATAAAGCAGCATGGTAACCAGCATGATCATAATGCCTGCGTAAGTTTGCCAGTTCTTGAACGTAAAGAAAAACATTACCGCGAAAGCGTAGATCACCATCACTATCATGGCTGCAATACCCCAATACAATTTCCCCGTAATACCGGCAATACCTTTCTTAACCGACTTGAGCACGTCTTCAACAGAACGTTGCTGCTTCGCAGGCTGCGCCTGCCACACCGACATCAAATGATCAAATTCTTTCATACTGATTATATAGGTCGGTTAGTTTTTGTTTAATACGATGAATCTTAACCCGCAGGTTGCCCTCAGATATGCCCGAGATGTCAGCGATTTCGGGGTATGGTAATTCGTCCAATACCATGGTAATAATGATCCTTTCTGTCTCTTCTAATTTAGATATGCACTTGTACAACAAGGCTACCTGTTCATTCTTTTCAGATAACTCCTCGCGACGGGTCTCGGCTATTAATGGGGTCAATTCGTCTTTGGCCTGGCGTTTTTCGCTGCGCAAATAAGTAAGGCAGGTATTTACCGCTATACGGTATATCCAGGTAGAAATTTGCGCCTGGTTGCGAAACTTATCCAGGTTTTGCCAAACTTTTAAAAACGTATCCTGCAGCAGGTCATTAGCAGCGTCATCGTCGCCGGTATAACCGTAGCACAAGTGGTAAATCTTTTTTGAGTTAGCCTCAAATATTTGTTTAAAAGCTGCTTCTTTAGCGGCCACAGGTTGTCAGTTTTTAAGTTTAGACGGTGCGGGTGAAAATTTGTTACAAAGGCGGTTAAAGATAATAGGTTGATTTGAAGCTTTGACAGTGAAAGGTTTAATATTGTGAGTATGGAGAGGGATAGTGAAATTAAAAAAAGGATAATTGATGTGGCTTTATTTTTAATGAGTAGTTTTAATAGAATTATTAAGGCGTTACCCTCCTTCGTCGGGTCGGGCCAGGAGTTTATCCTGAACATAGTGAAGGACCTTATCTGCTGCGCAGGATGCCGCTCTTGTCCCTAACGCATTTTCTATTCAAATTTGAATATTAGTGCGCGAAACGTCAGCGCGCAGCTTCGGTGATAAATATTTTGCGCTACTGAGGGCGTGTGCGATGAGGGGGCGCGGGGTGTCATGCTGAGGCTCTCGAAGCATTGCAGGGCAAAGGCCTTGTGCGGCAAAGAAGCCTTGCGCTGACTTGGCACTTTTGGTTCTTTTGTTGCTAAGACAAAAGAACAAAGCCAAGCGGCGAATGAGCGTAAGAACACACCTAATGCATAAGATGCTTCGACGGGCTCAGCATGACAAGGCTTACAAATGCTTGAGATATCACTCCAATAAAAACTCCGCTTTATACACCCAACTGGTTTTCTTGTCGGCATCCAGCACCAGGTTATTATAGTCCTGCAGGTAGTCAAATTGCAGGTCTTCATCAAGCTTATTTATTGCTGCTTTTATTTTAGTGAGCTGCCTCAACAATATCTGCCTCAATGGTTTATAGCTCGACCGCAAGTTCACATAATCCAGGTAATCTTTGCAGAACTGCATTAACAATTCCACCTCGGCTTGCTTAGATCCCATAAATTTTACCTGCTTGGTAATTACACGCAATATCTTGCGTACACCCTTGGCCATCTGGTAACTCTGACTGATCAATTGGCTATACATTAAGCCGGTCTCGGCTTTTATGTCAGCTACGTAGGCATCCTGGTCGTGCGACTCGAATAACAGATACGCCAGTAATTCCTTATTCTCTTTTTTATACTTCACCAGGCGCAGGCACAGATCTGCAATTTGCGTACTGCTGAGGTGTTTTAATTCGCTTTTTATTTCTTTGAGTCCGTAGGTAGTGTTAGCCATCAGCCGGTAAATTTCATCAAAATATTATTTAGTTGTAGTTTCGTTGTCTCAATTGCATTTATGGGCCGAAACAAACTTACCCTCTTCATATTCATAGCGCTTATTGCCGGCATCTTCGTAGGCTCTGTTTATAACGTAAAAGTTGTAGATCAGCTTAACATTAAGATAAGCCAGGCAGATAAGCAGATCAAAGCTGCCGACGTGAGGCTGGTAGAAGTGAAGGACACCACCACTGCCGAATTTAAGGCTCTCAAACTTCAAAAAGCCGACCTGCAAAAAGCTAAAAAGAAAGCTGATACCGAACGCGAAGATAAACTGACCGGATTTAGCGTGCTGAGTGATATTTTTCTGCGGCTCATTAAAATGGTGGTCGCGCCGCTGGTGTTTACCACGCTTGTGGTAGGTGTGGCCAAGGTTGGCGATGCAGGTTCTGTTGGACGTATCGGTGGTAAAACTATGCTTTGGTTTATCAGTGCTACGCTGGTTTCGCTGCTTCTGGGTATGCTTTTGGTTAATTTCTTCCGCCCGGGCGAGGCGATGCATTTACCGCTACCCGACAGTCATTTAGGAACGGATATAAAGGCGGCTGCTATTTCCCTGCGCGACTTTATCAGTCATGTTTTTCCGCGTAGTTTCATCGAATCGATGGCTAATAACGAGATCTTGCAGATTGTGATCTTCGCGTTATTCTTCGGCGTAGCTACCGGCGCGATAGGCGAGAAAGGGCATATTGTTGTCGAGTTTATGGACTCGGCTGCCCACGTTATCTTAAAGATCACAGGTTACGTAATGAAGCTGGCGCCAATAGCGGTTTTCGGCGCCATAACCGTAGTGGTTGCAAAACAGGGGTTAAGTATTTTATCTACCTACGCCATTTTCATTGGGGAGTTTTACACGTCGCTGCTAATACTTTGGGTGGTGATCATCGCGGCAGGCTTTATTATCCTCAACAAGCGCGCGTTCCGCCTGGTGAATAATATTAAAGATGCCATGCTGGTAGCTTTCAGTACATCAACCAGTGAGGCGGCTTACCCACGTGTTCTTATTGAATTAGAGCGCTTTGGATGCAGTAACAAGATCGTGAGCTTCGTTTTGCCGTTAGGTTATTCATTTAATCTTGATGGCTCCATGATGTACATGACCTTTGCTTCCCTGTTTCTTGCGCAGTCATACGGTATTCATTTAAGTTTTGTGCAGCAGCTAACCATGTTGCTGATATTGATGCTGACCAGTAAAGGCGTGGCGGGCGTTCCGCGGGCGTCGCTGGTAGTCATTGCAGGGACTATTGCTATGTTTGGCATCCCCGAAGCGGGTCTTGGCTTGCTGATTGGCATTGATCCATTATTAGACATGGGCCGCTCAGCCACCAACGTTCTGGGTAACGCTATGGCAACTGCGGTTGTCAGCAAATGGGAGGGGGAGCTGGGCGAGGAGCAACCAATGGTTGAGGAAGAATGATGAATATCGGATTTCGAATGTTCAATTTCGAAGTTGCTTCTTTTTGTTTTACTAACTTTGCATCCGAAAATAACCACCTTGTCATTGCGAGGTACGAAGCAATCCTTTAAGGTGGTTTTATGCCCGGATTGCCACGCTGCTTTCAGCAGCTCGCAATGACAGACAGGGAGATTTATCATTCACTCATTCTATCATTCACTCATTAAAATATGCGTTCCACCAAATCCCGGCAGATATTTCTTGCAGCCACCATCATTGTTCCGTTTATGATCTATTGCGGGTATTACTACGGCATGATGGTTAAAAACGCGCCATACAGGTTTAAAGATTTTAAGTCGATAGTTTTTAAATATGGCAAGGGTGATAGCCTGGTAAATCACTACAATTCTAAAACCGGCGAATATGTTTACACTACTACCAGCGGTAAACAGGTGACTAAAACAGTACGCTTAAGCAACGACGAACTGTTGTATATCCATCGCAAAGCTTCGGACCTGGGATTTTGGAACTTCCCAAGCGATGAGCGCGGTGACGATACAACAATTCACAACGTACCGCACTATCTCATTCAGCTGAACTACGCGAAAAAGAGTAAGACCGTAAATTTCGATGCCATGTTCAACGGCGACCCGAGCCTCAAGGATGCTAACCAGCGGTTGATAAAAGAGATTCAAAAGGTGCTCGATGAGGCCGAGATCAATCAGCAGAAATAATTTGGTATGGCATTGCCAATCACAAAGCTAATGCCTATATTTGCACCTCGAATTTTTAAACAAACAAAAGTATTAACCAATGTACGCAATAGTAAGTATAGCCGGACAGCAATTTAAAGTTGCAAAAGACCAGCAGCTTTTTGTACACCGTTTACAAGGAGATGAGGGCGCTAGTATTGAATTTGACCAAGTATTATTGGCTGAAAACGAAGGTAAATTCTCTTTAGGAGAAGCTTTATCTAAAGCAAAGGTTTCAGCTAAGATCGTGTCTCATGTTAAAGGTGAAAAAGTGATCGTTTTCAAAAAGAAACGCCGTAAAGGTTACAAAAAGAAAAATGGTCACCGCCAGCAATTCACTAAGATTGAAATTACCGGTATCACTTTATAATTAAAGGTTTAACCCAAAAAAGACATTAAGAAATGGCACACAAAAAAGGGGCCGGTAGTTCAAGAAACGGCCGCGAATCGCATAGTAAACGTTTAGGTATCAAGATATTTGGTGGTCAGCCTGCAATTGCCGGTAACATCATCGTACGTCAGCGTGGTACCAAACACAACCCTGATAAAAACGTAGGTATCGGTAAAGATCATACTTTATTTGCTTTGATAGACGGTAACGTTGTTTTCCGCAAAAAGGCAGATAACCGCTCATACGTTTCTGTATTACCTTTCGAGGCAGCACCTGTAGCAGAAGTTGCAGCGCCTGCACCGAAAGCTAAAGCAGAAAAAGCACCTGCTGCTCCAGTAGCTGAAACCTCTGTTGCAGAAGCTCCTGCAGTTGAGGCAGCACCGGTTGCTGAAGCTACAGAAGAAGCTGCTCCTAAAGCAAAGAAAGCTCCTAAAGCTAAGCCTGCTGCTGATCAAGAATAATTTTCGCGGAAGCGTTAATGATATAGAAATCCCGGTCCGTTAACTAACGGATGGGGATTTTTTTTGGCCGGGTTGATCATGCCTTAGCAATGGCTATTGGGGCATGATATAGCGGTATTTTATACCCGGATTGCTTCGTGCCTCGCAATGACAAAGTGGTGAGAGTGTTGTCTGACTGGTTGAGGCAATCATTTCTCCCTTACCAGCAGATCGTCGGCAAAATCTTTAAGGTATTGCTTGCGTTCGGCCGGAAGGTTTATCGCCTCTAAGGCCGCGAATGCCTCATCCGCATAGGTTTGCATAGCCGCAATGGCATCATTCTGAATGCCTAAATCGTTGTATATCGAAGTAATCGCTGCTACTTTATCAATGGCGTTAAAGTCTTTTTTACTCAGCCAGCTTTCCAGTTCTGTGCGTTTTGTATTGTTTGCAGTTTCAAGCGCTTTTAACAGCAAAAAAGTTTTCTTATTAGCGATAATATCGCCGCCCACCTGCTTACCAAATTTTTCCGGGTCGCCGTACACGTCAAGGATATCGTCCTGTAATTGAAACGCGATACCTAACTGTTCGCCAAAACGGTAAAGCAGATCAGCGTCTTGCTTATCGGCGCCTCCAATCAGTGCGCCGATCTTAAGCGCGCCGCCCAGTACAACAGCGGTTTTAAGACGGATCATTTCCAGGTAGTCTCCAATGACAACATTATCCTGCTCTTCAAACTGCATATCAATCTGCTGGCCTTCGCACACCGCCGTTGCCGTGGTGTTAAATATCTCCATAACCGGGCGCAGAATGCGGTCATCTACCTGCATCATTAGCTTATAGCCCTCAACCAGCATGGCATCGCCCGAAAGGATGCCTACGTTTTGGTTCCACTTGTGGTGCACGGTTTCACGGCCGCGGCGCAGGGGCGCGTTGTCCATAATGTCGTCATGCATTAATGTGAAGTTGTGAAATACCTCGATTGCTAGAGCAGGCGGGATGGCCGCGTTTATGTCGCCGCCAAAAAGGTCGCAAGCCATTAACAACAGGGCAGGCCTTAGCCGTTTGCCGCCGATGGAAAGAATATAGGTGATAGGTTCGTAAAGATCTGCCGGCTGAGCGGGGTAGTTTAATTTTTTTACTGCCTCGTCAATAATGAGCTGCAGGTCTTTAAGTTCGGTCATAGCTAATGGTGGCAAAGCTAATCAGCTACCAGCGAAAAATCAATCTGTTTTTTAGTGAGATCCACGTTTTTTACTTTGATGCGGACCTCATCGCCCAACTGGTAAACCTTCTTTTTGCGCTGGCCGATAATGGCATAATTTTTTTCGTCTAAAGTGTAGAAATCGTCGGATATATCGCGGAGCCGAACCATGCCCTCGCATTTGTTCTCGATGATCTCTACGTACATACCCCATTCCGTCACTCCCGATATTACGCCGTTGAAGATAGTGCCGATCTGTTCTTTCAGGTATTCTGCCTGTTTATATTTTACCGACGAGCGCTCTGCATCAGCGGCTTTCTTCTCCATTTCTGAACTGTGCTGGCAAAGCTTTTCGTAATGCTCGGCATTAACGCTTTGGCCGCCATTTAAATAGTGGAAAAGCAGGCGGTGGACCATCACGTCGGGATAGCGACGGATAGGTGACGTGAAGTGGGTATAATGGTCAAAAGCCAGTCCGTAATGGCTGCTCATTTTGGTGGTATAGATAGCTTTGGCCATAGAGCGGATTGCCAGATGCGTCAGTACGTTTTGTTCTTTCTTACCTTCCACATCTGTCATCAGGTAGTTTAAAGACTTAGCCGTTTCCTTATCTGTGCGGGTGTTGATCTTGTAGCCGAACCGCGCTGCAAAAGTGGCGAAAGATGCCAGCGCATCGGGCTTTGGCGAATCATGGGCACGGTATACGAACGTATACTTGTGTTTGCCTTTGCCAAGCTTGCTTACATATTCGGCAACCTTGCGGTTGGCCAGCAGCATAAAGTCTTCTATTAATTTGTGAGCGTCTTTGCGCTCCTTCACGTATACGCCGATAGGTTTACCCTTCGGGTCTAGTTTAAACTTAACCTCTGTAGTCTCGAAACTGATGGCGCCTGCCTTAAACTTCCGGTCACGCAATATGTGCGCCAGTTCATTAAGTTGTAAGATCTCATTGGTGTAATCGCCTTGCCGGGTTTCAATCACTTCCTGCACTTCTTCGTAGGTAAAGCGGCGGTTAGAATGAATCACCGTCTTGCCAAACCACTCGTTGATGATGTGCGCCTTCTCGTCCATTTCAAAAACGGCGGCGAAGCATAATTTATCTTCGTTTGGCCGTAAAGAACACAACCCGTTAGATAAACGCTCGGGCAGCATAGGTATAACACGGTCAACCAGGTATACCGACGTAGCCCTATCAAATGCCTCTTTGTCTAACGCTGAATCGGGGATGATATAATGCGCAACATCAGCGATATGTACACCCACTTCGTAGTTGCCGTTTTCTAATATTTTAAAAGAGATGGCATCGTCAAAATCTTTCGCGTCAAAAGGATCGATGGTGAACGTCAACGTGTCCCTGAAATCGCGCCGGCTGGCAATCTCTTCGTTAGAGATGATATCTGAAATTGCTTCAGCTTCGGCTTCAACCTCTTTCGGAAATGATAACGGGAACCCATATTCGGCCAGGATAGCGTTCATTTCGGTATCATTCTCGCCTTGTGTACCAAGCACCTGTTTAATGCGTCCTATGGGATTCTTTGCCTCGGGCGGCCAATCTGTTATCTCGGCTATAGCTTTAACACCATTTTTTGCGCCGTTAATATCATTTAGCGGGATGAAGATGTCATGCAGCATCTTGCGGTCATCGGGCACAAAAAACGCGAACCTTTCAGAAAGTTTAACAATACCGGTAAACTCGGTTTTGGCGCGCTTGATGATTTCCATTACTTCGCCCTCTTTACGCTTGCCTGTTCCCTTGGCATAAACGTATATCTTCACCCTGTCGCCGTGCAACGCAGTGCGCAGTTTGCGTGGTGCAATAAAAATGTCGTTTTCAAATTCGTCATCTGTTACAATAAACGCCGAGCCGTCCGCCGTCATGTCAACGCGGCCTTCAACAAAGGTCTTTAATTCAACAACCTGGAATTTATTTGGTGATACCTCGCGCAGAATGTTCCGTTTGGTTTCTTCTTTTAATATTTCAAGAATGGCGTGGCGCGACTCATCGTCGTGGATATTCAGCTTGGCTGAAACTTGCTTGTAATTAAGAGCCTGTTTGCCGTCTTTATCAAATATATCGAGCACCATGCGGGTAAGGACCTGCTTTATGGAATTAGCCGCGTGTTTCTTTTTAGACATGGGTAGATGTGTATAGGGCTAAGGTAGGGTTTTTGTAGTCTATAGACGATAGTTCATAGCCATAGCAATTTATTGCTCGATAAAATGATTTATTTATAACCAATGACCATCAACCATGACCTAATCAAACTATTATTACATTCTCTTCGGGTATCAGCTCTTCAAACCTGAAACGTTTAACCAACTGTGCAGTGGCGATCACGTCCTTTTGGCAATAGGCACAAATACGGTCAAGGCGGTTTTCAACCCAGTACACATAGCCTACCTGGCTGCCGTCTATATCGTCTTTCGGGGTGGGGATGTTAAAAATGGCTGTCAGCAAGTTCAGCGACGTAAAATTTTTATAATCGCCGCACTTCCAAAGTTCCATGGTATCCAGGTGATTAATTTCCCATGGCTTTTTGCCGTTCAGTTGTAGCTGGACAGGTAGCCTTACACCATTGATTAACATACGGCGACAGATGTAGGGGAAATCAAACTCTTTTGCATTGTGGCCGCAAAGCATCAGGTTGGGGCTTTGCTTATTTAGCATGTCGGCGAAGTTAATTAGCAGTTCCTTTTCATCATGTCCGGCAAAAGATTTAACCCTGAAACCATTGTTAAGCGTGAAAAAGCCGACCGATATACAGATGATCTTGCCAAACTCGGAAAGTACGCCTGCCATGCGGTAATAATCTTCCGGTGTTTCTTCCTTGCGCTGATAGACCGTTTTCTTCGCCCAAAGCTCCTTAAAGTTATCGGGGACTTCGTCGTGGGAGGCATATTGCGGAACGGTTTCTATATCGAGCACCAATAAATTATGCAGGTCGTAATTCTCAAGCATGGTGTTGCAAGATAATCATTTGCTTTAGGTCTTGCTGTGTCGTGTTTCGCATGAAACAGTTGAAACACCTGAAACACCTTGCAGAATTTTAAGCAAGTTAGATTATGTTGCTATTAACTGATTTACAGACGCTTATAAAATTAATATGCACTCGTTATTATATCAGTACGTTGATAATTTCCACAAAAACGCTGTCAACTTATTGGCACTACACGAAAATTAAGTGACACTACAAAAGGAATAGAGACCGACATTTTGTCGTTTGTAAAATATTTTATCGGACATTTTGTCTTTAATGGAACTTTACTTTTCAATCGGCATGCGAGTTGAATAATGGTTTACAACTTTAAAACTTAAGAAAATGACACTAGTAAAATTTAACAACGGACAAAAAAATAGGGTAGCAAATCCATGGTTTAATGATGTTTTTGATTCTATCCTGAACGATACTTATTTCACCGACAAGATGGTTACTAAAACGCCAGCAGTGAACATTGCAGAAACCGATAATCATTTCCACATTGAGATGGCTGCTCCCGGCTTAAGCAAAGAAGACTTTAAGATCAGCCTTGATAAAAATGTTTTGAGCGTTTCTGTTGATAAAAAATCAGAGAATATTGAAGAGGGCAAAAAATACAGCAAGAAAGAATTTGTTTACAACTCGTTTGTAAGATCATTCACCTTGCCTGAGAGCGCAGACCAATTGAACATCGAAGCTGAGTATACAGATGGTGTGTTAAAATTGGCTGTAGCTAAAAAAGAAGAAGCGAAATTCCAGACCAGAGAAATAGCTGTAAAATAATACCCCTCCCAACCCTCCCCGAAGGAGAGGGCTTAAGAAAGATTGTTTTCATAACAGTGTTGGTTTAGTTTAATTGAAAACGGCCTCGGATTTCCGGGGCCGTTTTTGTTATAACAAAGTATCATACCAAATTGTCATGCCGAACTTGTTTCGGCACCCCATAACGGTACTCAAAATTGAATTTCGAGTTCTTCTTTTAAATCTTTCATGGTAGGATTTTTTGTCCTGATTAGGTTCTCTTTCCATTTATGATGCCAATTTTTCAATTGCTTTTCGCGATCAATGGCATCAGTTATTCTTTCAAAATATTCAAAATAAACTAAATCAAATAGCTTGTAATATTTTACAAAAGCTGACCCTTGTCGATTAGTATGCTGCCAGACTCTGGTTCTGAGATCATTTGTGACGCCTATATAAAGTGTGGTTCTATATTGGTTTGACATGATGTATATATAGCCGGAGTTTAAATCCATGTGTAGAGAATGTGGGGTGCCGAAACAAGTTCGGCATGACCTTTTTAATTGATAGCCCCTAATTCCTCATGTTAATATACTGTAGCGGCTGGCCAAAATCTTCGGTGCGGCAAAGGCTGATCACCGCTTGCAGATCATCTATCTTTTTGGCAGTGACACGCACCTGGTCGTCCATTATGGAAGCCTGAACCTTTAAGCCGCTGTCTTTGATTTTCTTAACCACTTTTTTAGCGGCTTCTTTATCTAAGCCCTCTTTAATTTTAATTGCCTTGCGGATCATATTGCCAGATGCCGACTGTTCGTCGCCAAAATCTAAAGCTTTTGGGTCAAGGCCCTGTTTCATCATACGGCTGATGATCGAATCTTCGATGGCCTTCAGGCGCATGTCGTTCTCAGTAATAATCGTTAGCTCATTGCTTTTTTTGTCGAGGTCAACGGTACTCTTAGAGTCGTTAAAATCGTAACGATTCAATATCTCTTTTTTCGCGTTGTTGATCGCGTTGTCGAGCGTCTGCCCGTCTATTTTGCTTACTATATCAAATGATGGCATGGTATGATGTTTAAAACAAATGTAGCTTTTTGATGCGAGTAATATATACATTGCGCGTAGCACAAAAGCCCGTGCGTAAAAGCTGCTGTTAACTTAACATCAGCCGTAAAACATTTAGTTTAATATTATATTAACAATTAAATGGGCAGCTTTGCGTACCGCGCTTTATCGCTGCTATCTATTTATGCCGACCGACAAACATATACCCTTAATAAACAGAGAGATAAGCTGGTTATATTTCAACGACCGTGTTTTACAGGAAGCGGCAGACCCGACTGTACCGTTGCTTGATAGAGTACGATTCCTGGCCATATTTTCATCAAACCTGGACGAGTTTTACCGTGTACGTGTCGCGACATTAAGCCGCCTGGCCAATCTAAACGAAAAAGCCAAAGCTTTACTTGGTTACAATCCCAAAAAGGTATTATCGCAGATAAAAAGCATCGTTATTAAACAGGAGCGTAAGTTTAATAACCTGTATGAAAACATTATCATTAAGCAATTAGCGGCAGAGAAGATATTTATCCTTAGCGATACACAACTTAACGTAACACGTGGTGCATTCGTAAAAGAGTACTTCAGGAGCAAGCTGCTTACCACGCTGGTACCGGTAATGCTCGATGAAAGCTCGGCCATCCCCGAGCTGAATGACCGTTCTGTGTATTTCTTTGTAAAGCTTACGCTCAAAAAAAGGATCAGGTATGCGCTAATAGAGTTCCCGGCAAATTTGCCCCGCTTTCTGGTGTTGCCTAAAACCAATGACCTGAATTTCATCATCCTGCTTGATGATATTATTCGTTACAGCCTTGAGGACATTTTTTTCATTTTCGAATATGATTCTATTGAGGCATACTCCATTCAGCTAACCCGCGATGCCGAACTTGATCTTGATAAAGAAGTAAGCGAAAAGTTTATAGATGCCTTAACGAAAAGCCTGCAGAAACGTAGAAAGGGCAAGCCTATGCGTTTGCTATACGATGCAGATATGCCTGCAGACATGGTGAACAATTTGGTACTGAAATTAAACGCCAGGCCGGAGAACCTTATCCCGGGTAGCCGCTATCACAATTTTAAGGATTTTATAAAGTTCCCAAACGTTAATAAGCCCGAGTTAGAATATTCTCGCTATACACCGTTGCCGGCAAAGGGACTGTCTTTCGGCAAAAGTATCCTTAACCAGATCATGCTGAACGATTATCTGGTAAGCACGCCATACCAGTCGTTCGATTATACCATTCACTTTTTGCGCGAGGCGGCTATTGACCCTAAAGTACGCGAGATAAATATCAGTGTGTACCGCCTTGCAGAGAACTCTAGTGTAGTGCACGCACTCATCAACGCAGCTAAGAATGGAAAAAAGGTAGTTTGTTTGGTTGAATTACGCGCGCGGTTCGACGAGGAAAATAACATCTACTGGAGCAACCGGTTAGAGGAAGAAGGTGTAAACGTTATCTACGGCATACCAAACTACAAGGTGCACGCTAAGGCTTGTTTGGTAAGCCGTATGGAGAAAGGTAAGCTCGCTTATTACGCATGTTTGTCTACCGGCAATTTCAACGAAAAAACCGCCTCTATCTATGCCGATCACACTTTATTTACAGCAAACAAAAAAATTACAGACGATCTGATCTGCGTTTTTCGCGATCTGCAGAAAGGGCAACTGCCCAAAGGATTGAAGAGTTTAATCGTGTCTCCTTACGATTCGCGTCCTGCGGTTTACAAGCTGATAGATAACGAGATAAAGATTGCAAAGGCCGGCAAAAAAGCCTACATGATTCTGAAGATGAACAGTCTGTCTGACGAGGACCTGGTAGCAAAACTTTATTCAGCAAGTAACGCGGGTGTAAAGATAGACCTGATAGTCCGCGGCATGTGTTGTCTGGTGCCGGGTGTGAAGGGCTACAGCGAAAATATTAACGTCATCAGTATCGTAGATAAATATCTTGAACATGCTCGCGCATTGATCTTCGGTAATGGTGGTAAGGAGCTGGTTTATCTTACCTCTGCGGATCTGATGACCCGCAACATTGACAACAGGGTAGAGGTTGGCTTCCCGATATATGACGAGAAATTAAAGCAGGTTGTTAAAGACATCATTAAAATACAACTGGCCGATAATACCAAGGCGCGCATACTTAGCGGCGACGGTGCTAACAAATACAAAAAGACAAAAGATGAAGAGCCACACCGCTCGCAAATAGAGATATACAATTATTTAAAAGAAAAAAATACCTGATAAATTGAGATACGCAGCTATAGATATAGGATCAAACGCGGTGAGGATGCTCATTGCCGACATTAATAAACATAATTCCCCTGTATCGTTCAAAAAGAATACCCTTATACGTGTGCCGCTTAGACTTGGAGACGACGCATTTCTTAACCAGTTTATATCTGAGAAAAAGGCCGACGATCTGGTGAAAACCATGGCCGCGTTCAAAAACCTGATAGACGTTTACAAGGTGACCGAATATATGGCTTGTGCTACCTCGGCTATGCGAGAAGCCTCGAACGGACAGGAAATAGTGGCGCGTGTGAAGCAGGAAGCGGGTATCGACCTGGAGATAGTGCATGGCGAGCGCGAGGCCAATATCATTTACGCCAGCCATATCGAAATGAACCTTGATAATACAAAAAGCTACATGTACGTGGATGTTGGCGGTGGCAGTACAGAGCTTTCTATTTTTACCGCAGGTAAGTTGGTAGCGTCGCAGTCATTCAATATTGGTACCATTAGGATGCTGGATAACCAGGATAAAGAAGAAACCTGGGACCAGATGAAGGATTTTATTTTTGCCAATGCGCGCAAATTAAAGAACGTTTCGGCGATCGGTTCTGGTGGCAACATCAATAAATTGTTCAAATTATCGGGCGAAAAAGAGGGTTCTGCCTTAACTCTAACGAAACTGCGCGACCTGTATAACAACTTAAATTCATATTCGCTTAAAGACCGCATTAGCATTGTAGGCTTGAATCCCGATAGGGCCGATGTGATCATACCGGCATGCGAAATATATCTTACTGTGATGAAATGGGCCGATATACGCAATATTTATGTACCGAGTGTAGGTATGGTCGATGGTATAATCCAGACATTAATTGAAAAAAACGAGGAATAATTATGTTAAATTATTTTAAAAAAATTGTTTATAAATTAAAAAAGTATTACTATGTTTGTTATGCCCTCCAAGGGCATGTTTTTCATAGGTAGATGTAGGGTCGGGTACAGTGTAACCGACCCTTTTTTATGCTCCTATTTCTGTAACATTACAGCGCGAATAGTGTTAGAAAGCCATGAAGAAAATTGTTGTTGCCATAACCGGGGCAAGCGGATCTGTGTATGCAAAGGTTTTGCTGGATAAACTTGTTCAGCTGAAGGCGCAGATGGATGCCGTTGCGGTGGTGATGAGCGACAATGCCAAAGACATTTGGAAGTTTGAGTTACAGAACGATCACTACAACAATTATCCTTTCGATTTTTATGGCAAGCACGATTTTATGGCGCCGTTCGCCTCCGGCTCTGCCAGGTTTGATTCTATGATAGTAGCGCCATGCTCAATGGGGACTTTAGGCCGAATAGCCGCAGGTATATCTGACGACCTGATCACCCGCGCGGCGGATGTGATCCTAAAAGAACGACGCAAATTGATACTGGTTACACGCGATACTCCGCTTAGCCTGGTACACATACGCAACATGGAAACCGTTACTCTTGCCGGCGGAATCATTTGTCCCGCGGTACCATCATTCTACAGCCTGCCGCAAACCATCGAAGACGTGGCACTAACTGTTATCAACAGAGTTATAGATCTTGCAGGGTTGGATAATGAGAGTTACAGGTGGAGCGAGGGGTAAGCGCATTCAAACTAAAAGGAGCAGTTGATCGCATAAAGGCGCTTTAATTTTCTTCTATGTTCTTTTGTCTTAGCAACAAAAGAACCAAAAGTGCCAAGTCAGCGCAAGGCTTCTTCGCCGCACATGGCCTTATCCTGCAAGCCAAACAAAACCACGGGCTGGGATATTTTCGCCGGATTAACTTGCAAAGCATGTAAGATGTTGTGCGAAAATCTCCAATGCCCTTCCCAACGCTCAAGTCCACCATTGTTTTGTCTGCCTTCACCCGAAGCTGCGCGCTGACGTTTGAACTTTTTACACTAAAAAGCGGTGGCCCCGGCAGAAAAGGCGGGCCGGCGTTAGCGTGAATGTCGTTTTAGCTTTTTAGGGCTGTAACCGAAAAAGCGTCAAAAAACGACAGAGCGGGTTGAACCGTTTTTCTGCCTTGATTTTTTGGTTACTTTTTCATCAAAGGAAAAAGTAATAAGCCTTAGCGGCGATTGAGCGTTTAAGAAAGAAAGTCTGAGAGTAAACTAAAATACTCAGCATAATAATTAGGTGGCATGACCATTCGTAATAATACAAGAAGAGCCACATTTCGTGGCTCTTTATCATTAATTACTTGCGGTTTCAATCGGTTTGGCATTCTTCACATAAGTGTTAAGCCACTCATTGGTCTCCCAGATCTTATGTAAGAGGTTTTCTTTGCCGCGGTAGCCATGCGCCTCGTACGGAAGGTAAACAAAGCGTACAGTGCCTCCAAGACCTTTTAACGCGGCAAACAAACGCTCGCTGTTGATAGGGAAGGTGCCCGGGTTGTCGTCGGCTTCGCCGTGGATAAGCAGGATCGGCGTCTTGATCTTATCGGCAAAACTAAACGGACTCATATCGTAATAAAGCTTCGGGTCTTCCCAATAAGTACGTTCTTCGTTCTGGAATCCAAATGGAGTAAGTGTGCGGTTATAAGCACCACTCTCAGCGATACCTGCTTTAAACAAGTTGGTATGCGCCAAAAGGTTCGCCGTCATAAAGGAACCGTAGCTATGCCCGCCAACGGCAACACGGTTTCTGTCACCAACGCCCATTTCTGCCAATTTATTGATGGCAGCTTCGGCATTTAGACTCAGCTGCTCTACAAAGGTATCATTTGGCTTTTTACCTTCTTTGGCAACAATAGGCATTTCGGCATTATCTAAAATGGCATATCCCTGGGTAACGTAAAACACCGGGCTGCCGCCGCCAATAACTGTAAATTTCGATTGTGAACCACGTACCTGTGCAGCATCAGAGGCCGAGTTAAACTCCCGCGGGTAAGCCCATATTAATACAGGGAGCGGGCCATCCTTGTCCTTATTGTAACCTTTTGGTAAATACAGGTCGCCGGTGAGGTCAACACCATCGGCACGTTTGTATTTGATCTTTTGTTTGCTCACGCCAACCAACTGCGGATACGGGTTTTGAAAATCTGTGATCTTGCGGTCAGCCATTCTCAACACCAGGTTTTTTATGTAGTAGTTTGGCACATCTGTTTGCGACTCACGGCGGGTTAACAACACAAGCTTGGCCGGGTCTAACACATCAACTACGGTTTCGTAATAGCCTTCCTGACAGCGCCATACAATTTCTTCTTTAGCGTTGCTTAGATCAAACTTAGCTAAAAAAGGCAGGTCGCCATTTTTAGAAGCGCCTGTGCGGTTATTCATCAGCAATTTAGTGCCGTTGTCAGAAACATAAATTACGTCGCGGCCAAATTTATTTTTAACAGTAACCGGGTCGCCGGGATCGCCGTACTGATCGTTATTGTTACGTTCGTACAGTTTCTCGAGTTTGTTTGCAGTGGTGCTATATCTGTCAACCTTTTCCAGTTGTTTAGAACGCAAGCCTTCGGTAACTAAAGCCAAATCGGCGTTGCCCCATTGGGTGTTACGGTAGCGGTATTGCGTTTTAAATAACTCAATCGGCTGGCCGCTGAATGGCGCGCTTAAGGCATATACTGCGTCATGATAATCCATCTTCTTACGGATGCGGCCGCTGTCTAATGGATGCGCCCACGTAATGGTTGCGGGCTCATCATCTCGCCAATCAAATGCGCGGTCGACGTTTTGTGTGTTATCGTACCCAGATGGCGTACCCTCGCTCGATGGCAGCTCTGCCAAAACCTTTACCGTATTACCTTTTAGGTCGGTGATTTTAACTGTAGATGGGAAACCATTAGCCGTAACCAAGTAAGAAAAAGGTTTTCTTAAGGTCCGGGTCATCATGTATTTCTTATCGGGCGACAGTGTGATCGTTGTATTAATGGCAGGTTTCCCAACAGCGGTTTCAATACCATTGTGGTTTTCTACCAGTTGAGATGTGCCGTAAAACGCGAATAGCTGTTCATCATATGGCGTTTTAATTAAGTCCTCATACGTAGCGCTTGGTGCCTTTTTACCAAGGCTTTGCTGAACAGTCGGACCGGTAGGGACTTTTGGTTCCGGCGGGGCCATAGTAACCGGCTGTACAGCCACGCGGTAAAGCAGACTGCTGTTGTCTGCCCAAACCAGGTTGGGGTTCAGCACAGTATTCAGTTGTTTCTTGTTGATCTTTACCGCTCTTTTAGTTGCAACGTCTATCACGTACAGGTCAACCGCTTTGGCTCCTGTTTGCGTAAACGCAATTTTATTTTCGGCAGGGTTCCAGCGAACGTTGCCGGCAAACAGGGGAGAAGGTAAGCCGGTAACCGGGTAACTCTGCCCTGTTCTTATATTTTTTAGCGTAAAGTTATTTATGAATGTTTGGCGGCTTAATGAAAAGTTTGCCGGGTTTATGCGCAACCCTGCAATACGCAACTCGGGGCGTGCCAGTTCTTCGACAGAAGGATAAGAGTTACGCTCTGAAAGTAGTATCCATTCGCCTTTTGAATCGGCGCTTACAGCAGGTATTGGTTTTGCCAACAGCATATCTGCCATATCTTTTGGCGGTAATTTGTACGTAACAGCGTTTTGAGCAAAGGCGCCAAAAGATGGCAAGGCCAATAGAGTAAACAGGTAAAGTTTTTTCATGATGCAAAGTTTGTGGTGAGAATTGAAAGGTAGTAATAAACAGACAGCCTTGCCCGTATCAGGATGTAAAATTTTAGATGCAATCTAAGTTGAGTATGTCCTTATCGCTCTGATACCCTGCGTTCTATGCGGTTGTCTGGAATGAACCAGATCATTGCGACAATGATATAACAAGCCATTCCTATTATTGGCCATTGGAAAGCGGCGACAATGCCTGTTATGTAGATTACGATAGAGGCTTTACCTTTCCAGTCTTTACCAATCGCATCGGCCAACGGAGAGTTTGCATGGCTGTCCGCAACCAGGAACAAGGCGAGGATGGAATACGCAATGGCATTTGCTAAAAGCGCGAAACCGTAAAAGATGACAGGCCATTTAGCAAAGTGGTTTTCGCCCATCCACGCTGTTACAAAAGGTATGAGTGACAAAAAGAAGAGTAACGAGAGGTTTGCCCACAGCACCCGGCCATTTATTTTCTCCACCAGATAAAGCATGTGGTGGTGATTGTTCCAGTAAATGCCGACATATATAAAACTGAGCAAGTAGCTTAGAAAAACCGGGACGGACTCCTCGAGCGCTTTTATATCGGCACTGTGCGGGACCTTAAGCTCCAGTACCATAATGGTGATGATTATGGCGATAACACCATCGCTGAAAGCTTCTAAACGTCCCTTTTTCATGGCCTTGTCAGATGTTATTCAAAACGGCTTTTTGTAGTTTGTCTACCTCGATAGGCTTGTTCAAGAAGCCGGTAAAATAGCTCGCGTACGCCGCCTGGTCGCTGGCTGTTACGTCGGCAGTAAGCGCGAAAATGGGGGTGGTGCTGTTAGGGTTTGCAGTGCTGCGTATTTGTTTGGTAGCTTCAAATCCGTTCATTTCGGGCATGTGAATATCCATTAAAATTAGGTCGTATCTTTTTTGGGATGCCATCCTTACTGCTTCCAAACCATTTTCAACGTGGTCTGCTGTAATGCCCCATTTGCTTAACAACCTTGTGGCAACCAACGCGTTTACCATGTTATCCTCGGCCAGTAATACGCAACGGCTGGCAGCAGGCTGCTCACTTTTTGAAGTTTCTGCAGCTGGCAGACCGGAAGATAGTTCAGACATTAGGGTATCAATAGTTTGACCGGCAAAAAAACGCGAACGCTTATCGCGGGCGAATATGTCAGCAAGTTAAAATTATTATCCTATTAAAGAAAAGATTTTAGGATAAGGTATTTTTTCGCACAATGTCATCAAGGATTATATCGGCGTGTATACGTGAATTTTCTATGAACCAAAGGTGGGTATCCATCCCGCCGCAAACTACCCCTGCAAGATATAGGCCATCAACATTGGTCTCCATAGTATCCTTATTGTACGTAGGAATAAACCTTTCGTCTTCAGATAATTGAATGCCAATTTGTTGCAGGAAATCAAAATTTGGCTTGTAACCCGTCATAGCCATTACAAAATCGTTAGCAATGGTGATCTTGCCGTCGGGCGTTTGTATATCTGCTTCGGTTTCGCGGATTGCTTTCAACTCCGAATTAAAATAGGCTTTAATACTGCCTTCTTTAATGCGGTTGATGATATCAGGCCTTACCCAATATTTAACGCGGTTGCTTACTTCGCTGCCGCGGATCACTAAGGTTACTTCTGCACCCTTACGATAAGTTTCAAGCGCCACATCGATGGCCGAATTACTCGAGCCCACCACAATGACTTTTTGAAGGGTGTAATAATGCGGATCCAAATAATAGTGCTTTACTTTTGGCAGGTTCTCTCCCGGTATATCAAGGTTTACAGATATATCATAAAAGCCGGTCGCAACTATGACGTATTTAGCCTTATAGGCAGATTTACATGTGGTTACGGTAAACACATCTTCTGCTTTTTGTATGTCAGTAACCTCTTCGAAAAGGTTAAGCGGCAATTGGTTGGATAGCGCCACACGGCGGTAATATTCCAGCGCGTCGGCACGATTGGGCTTTACATGCGTAGTTACAAAAGGTACGTTACCGATTTCCAGCTTCTCTGAAGTAGAAAAGAAGGTCATGGTAGAAGGGTAATTGTACAGGGAATTTACCAGTGTGCCCTTCTCAAATATTAGAGATGATAAGCCTGCCTTTTGAGCTGCCAAACCGCAAGCTAATCCTATGGGGCCACCGCCTATGATGATAATGTCGTACATGGATGTTTAGGCCTGTTCCAGAACGTCTTTAAATTCCTTATCAAAGACCTGCTTGGCAAAACTGCATAATGGCCTTATCTTTAATTTATTGTCCCTTGCAAAGATAACTGCAGCTTCAACTAACTGGTAGCCTATGCTGCGTCCCTGCATACTTGGATCAACCTCTGTATGGATAATGTCCAGCACATCGCCGTACATTTTATATTCAAGCAAGGCAAGGCGGCTGCCATTGTCTCCAATAAAAAACGAACCTGTTTTGCCTGATTGGGAATGCTGAATTTTCATACTCCTATAATTTATTGGAGCGCCTTTTTGTTTATAGCACTTGTGTAAAAAGGCGTGCCTGCGGAATGAAACAATAAGGCACAAAAAATGGGTAAGCTACTTTTATCGCACCGCTACAACCCTCTACCCTTGCTGCGTTCCCACCCTGGGGGAGTTCAAGAGGAGCTGGTCGTAAAAGACTTACCCACCGCAAATATAGCAAAAAGGTATAAAATTGCGCATTTATAGTAAATACGCACGGTTACATGCTGACTTGCAGTCAATTAAATTGCGTGCAACATCTGCTCATCTTTGGTTTTTAGGAACACTTCCCGGTAGATATTCCATTTTAGGCGCTTGTCTAAAGAGTCGCGTTCTAGAATGCTGATGCAATTTATGTGAAATGTGATGCGGCATTTCATATACCTGAAACGAGGCCACAGCCTGTAAAACTGATCAACACTTATCGCTCTCGCGATGCTAATATGCGGCAGCAACTGACTTTTGGAAATGCGGAATTGTTTGCGCAGTTCTGCAAACCATTTATCACTAACAGCAGAAGGTTCAATGGCCGCATAAATGTCGAACGTATCATTTTTATGGATAAAGAAATTAAAGTTATTCAGCTGTAGTTTCACGGCGGGCATCTGCCGAAGTCGTATGTTCAAATTATCAATAGCCTGTTCCATTATATAAGGTTTCTGCCGCTGATATATCATTACAGAGATATGAGCGGTAGACTGCCTGGATTTGTACTCGCCTATTAAAGAGTAGGCAAATCCTTTAAGGTTGCTTATTTCAAAACACAGCAGCTCATCTGGTCTTAAAAGTACATTGTAGTCCCTGCATCCGGTCATGACGGTAATAGATAGATGCGCAAAATTGCTAATTATATTAGCAATTTAAATTTAATTTTTCCACATTTGTTATGTAATGGCTAAGCGGTATATCGTTCATATCGACCTTGATTCGTTCTTCGTTTCTGTTGAGCGAAAGTTTAATCCGGCGCTTATTGGTAAGCCTGTTCTGATTGGTGGCTCTGCAGACAGGGGCGTGGTTTCGTCATGCAGTTACGAAACGCGAAAGTTTGGTGTGCATTCTGCTATGCCTATGAAACAGGCCTTAAAACTTTGCCCGGATGCGATAGTCGTCAGGGGGACACATGGCCGCTACGGCGAAGCTTCGCGCGAGGTAACAGAGATCATCCACGATTCAGTCCCTTTGTATCAAAAAACTTCTGTGGATGAGTTTTATATAGACCTAACCGGAATGGACCGCTTTTACGATTGTTACCAAATGGCAACCAACTTACGGCAACGTATCATCAAGGAAACGGGCCTGCCAATCTCTTTCGGTATGGCATCTACCAAAACCGTTGCTAAAATGGCCACCAACCAGGCAAAGCCAAACGGGCAATTATACATTCCGCATGGTAAGGAGATGGCTTTTATGGCGCCCCTACCAGTACGTAAAATCCCGATGCTGGGCGAAAAGACCTGCGAAAAATTATACACTTACGGCATAGAGAAAATAGGAGACCTGCAACACGTGGATCTGCGCTTTCTGCAGACCCTATTTGGCAGTGCCGGCCAATATATCTGGGAAAAGGCTAGGGGCATAGACAGCAGCGAGATCATACCTCATTCCGAAAGGAAATCTATTTCTACTGAACATACCTTTGATGCCGACACAGCAGATGAGCGTACGCTGCAAACCATTTTAGTTTCTATGACAGAAGAGTTGGCCTATAAGCTGCGTAAAGAAAATAAGATAGCAGGCTGTATGGCAGTCAAAATCCGTTATAGCAACTTTGAAACGCACACCATACAGGAGAAGATCCCGCTTAACGCGGCCGAACACATCCTTATCCCCGGTATTAAAAACCTATTGCAAAAAACCTGGAACCGTAACAGAAAGGTGCGGCTGATTGGTGTGCGGTTAAGCCAGCTGGCGCGCGGCAACTACCAGATCAACCTGTTTGATGATAATGAGGAACAACTAAAGCTATACCAGGCCATGGACACCATCAATTTTAAATACGGTGATAAAACCGTTTGCCGGGCCGCCGGAATGGAAGTTGGCACGCGGAATTTTAACCCTTTTCATGGTTAGCATATTGCGTTAAAACATCTCCCACAAACAAAAACTACGTATATGGGCTTATACACTAAATTTTTATATGCCTAAGTGGTTAAAAACTTCGCTTAAAATATTGGGCCTGCTGATCGTTCTGCTGTTGGTAGTGCTTATTAGCTTAACGTTATATGTAAATACACATAAAGCCAAAGTATTGGCGCTGATCAACACCGAGTTAAAGAAAAATGTAGACGGGCAGATAGTTATAGGTGATATGAGTTCTTCGTTTTTTACCAGCTTTCCGGGATACTCGCTTATATTAAAGAACGTGCTTATCCGCGACAAACGCTTTGCCGAGCATAAGCACACGTTGCTCAATGCCAAAACATTAGACGTTTCTGTAAATACCGCGGCTCTCCTGCACGGCACTTTAAGTGTCAGCCACATTGATATCAGCGATGCCGACATTGATCTGTTTACAGACAGCACAGGTTACAGCAATGCATCGGTATTTAAAAAGAGTGATAAAAAGAAAGCCGATGACAAAAACGGCAGTAGCGCGTCTGCCGAGCTGGGTAAATTCAATTTGTCGAACGTAAACCTCTCTATAGACAACCGCAAAGCAAAAAAGCTGTTTAAGTTTGACGTGCATAAACTAAACGGCGAAATGAATTTCCCTGATTCAGGCTGGAACGGCAAGATCCACTTGGACGTAATGTCGCGCAGCTTGGGCTTCAATATGCAAAAAGGCGCGTTTTTAAAAGATAAAGCCATAGAAGCTGATATGACTGCCGGCTACAATGAAAAAAGTGGTAAGATAAACGTCGCATCAGATAACCTGAGCATTAGCGGCGATGTATTTAAATTGCGTGCATTGTTTTCGCCGGATGGATCATCGCGCAAATTTTCTTTCCATTTAGTTTCTGATGGCATAGCCTGGAAAAGCGCCTCATCGATAGTCGCGGCTAACATCAGCAAAACGCTTTACAAGTTTGGGTTTGAAAAACCAATACCCCTGGACGCGCGCATTTCAGGTAGCTTTGGTGGCGGCGACCCTTTGTTATACATTACATCGGTAATCCAAAACAACAAACTTATTATTCCGGGAGCAGAAATTACCAACTGCAATTTTAACGTGCTGTTTACCAATCAAGTAGATAAGGCCAAGCCTTTGGGCGACCCAAACTCAGTTATCAAACTCACTAAGTTTACAGGCACTTATAAAAATCTGCCGATCCGTATCGACACCGGTAGTATCATCAACCTGGAAACGCCTATAGCAACGGGCAATTTTGTATCGAAATTTTCGCTTACCAATTTGAATGATATAACAGGTAGAGTAGTGCGCTTTACAAGTGGTTCTGCTGCATTGAACTTGCGTTATAAAGCCGACATTATAAACCTGCGTTTGAACAAGCCTGTTGTGGCGGGTGATATAGCGTTTAAAAATGCAGATATGGTTTACGTGCCTGAAAACCTGCATCTGAAGAACACATCTCTGGCTATGCATTTTATTAAGAATGACCTGGTGCTTAATAATATTCGCCTGCAAAGCGGAAGAAGTATAGTGCTGATGAACGGCCATGTCAACAACTTTTTAAACTTGTATTACAACGCGCCCGAAAAGATCATTGTGGATTGGCAGATCAATAGTCCGCAAATGTACCTGGCAGAGTTTATGGGTTTCTTAAGCGGGCATAAAAAAGCCTCTGTTAAAGCAGCATCGCGGGGTAACAGTGGAAACGTGATTGACCAGTTAAGTAACGTTGTTGATAGGGCACAAGCAGATATGCACATGCATGTGGCTAATGTGCATTACAAAAAGTTTTTGGCTAAAGATATGAATGCGGAGCTGTTAATGTCTGAGGACGGCATCATCATTAAATCTATTAATCTAAAACATGCCGACGGATCGCTGCTGATAAAAGGTAACCTTATTAAAAGCGATGTTTCAAACAGGTTTGCCATTAATACCGTTGTTAACAATGTGGATGTTCGCGAATTTTTTGAATCGTTTGACAATTTTGGTCTGCAATCGCCGACGTATCAAAACCTTAAAGGCCATCTTTCTGCCAGCACTAACATTAACGGCGTAATGAAAAGCGATGGCAGCATTGTAAAAAATTCAATAAACGGAAAGGTGGGCATCAGCCTGGTTAATGGCGCACTGATAGACTTCGGCGTTTTAAAATCGGTAGGGAAGTACGCGTTCCCATTCAGGCGGATGGGTTATATCACTATTCCAAGATTAGATGCTGTGTTTGATATTAAAGGCAGCGATATCGTGATTAACCCTATTAAGCTAAGTTCGAGCGCCATTAACGCCGACATAGCCGGCACTTACGATATGAAGGGTAAGAATACAGACATCAAATTTGATGTGCCATTACGTAACCCTAAAAACGATTCGACGATTACTGATAACGCCGAAAGATTGAAGAAACGTTATAAAGGAATTGTGCTTCACCTGGCTGCGAGGAATAATGAAACCGGCGGCATAAAGGTTGGGTTTCAATAACATTTAACCAAAAAAGAAAGCCCCGTTCCGGGGCTTTCTTTTTTGACACTTTAGTCTTCTTTGAGTGCGTCTTTGATTCCACCTACGGCGTTTTGCACTTTGCCTGCAGCTTTATCGGTCTTACCTTCAGCTTCCAGCTTTGCATCACCGGTTATTTTGCCGGCTGCTTCTTTCACGGCACCTTTCGCTTGCTCAAGTATGCCGTCTGTTCTGTCCTTATCCATATTTTCTCCTTGGTTAAAAATTGATTGTTTAATTATTAAAGGAACGGGGGATAGAAATGTTTTGGAAAGAAAATGTTTAACCGATGTTCGACCGACAAAAAAAGCCGCTTCGTCGAAAGCGGCTTTTGTACTCAGAGCGGGAATCGAACCCGCACTCCTTTAACGGGAACAGGATTTTAAGTCCTGCGTGTCTACCAGTTCCACCATCTGAGCAGGTGAGTAACCTTTTAAAAACAAATCCCTTCTCGAGGTGGGAAGGGATCTTAGAGCGAAAGACGAGATTCGAACTCGCGACCCCGACCTTGGCAAGGTCGTGCTCTACCAACTGAGCTACTTTCGCATTTGTTAAACGTTTGCCGTGACAACCGTTTTGCGTTTTGGTGGTGCAAATATAGACAGAATTGAATATTCTGCAAACGTTTGATTTAAAAAAATATCAAAACGCAGTTAAGTGCCTGTTTTTCACAAATAAAAGTTGACATAGACCATATTACGCAAATTGCCCGAAGTGCCACAATATGCCACTAGGGTCATGCAAAAAACATTCGCGGCCCCAATAATCTGTTTTAATAGGCGTAAGCCGTGCACCTTTGTATTTAGCCGGCAGGTTTAGGCTTACTAAATAATCCCATTGCGCGTCTACATCAGTTACCTCCAAAAAGATCATGGTGTTATCTACCCAGTCTTTGACGTAATATTTCTGAAGATAGAAACCGAAGTCGCCGGTTTTGAACAGCGACATATCAGCAGATATAATTACCTCTTCAAAACCCAGATCGCGGTAAAAGCTTCGCGAAATTTCAAAGTCTTTGGCGCCTATAAACGGGCGAATAGATTTGACAAGATCTTTCATCAGCTTTTTAATTTGCCCACATATTTATACGTGTTTAACAATACGCCTGTAGGAGTGGTTTTAGTGCTCACAAATTCTAATTCTTGCGCGTAAGCATCGTCTGTGAACAGACGTTTGCCCTTACCTAACAATACCGGCGACACTACCAAAACCAGTTCATCTATCAAGCCTTCGCCTAGTAAAAGCGTTGTTAATGATGCACTGCCGGGAATGACCAGGTCGGGACCATATGTGTTTTTTAAGTTTTTAATGGCATTAATGATATCTGTGCCAAGACTTTCTGCAGGTCCCCATTCTAATCCTTTCGGTCTATGCGTAGCCACATATTTTGTGGCGTTATTCATTCCCGCAGCGATAGGGCTTTGCGCCGTAGGCCAAAAGCTGCCGAGGGCATCATATGTGCGTCGACCAACCAACAAGTCAAAGTTTTGACCCTGCGCCTCCATCAGCATAGCCATCCCCGCCGGCGTACGGTAAGGTACTGTCCAGGCGCCATAAACGTATTCATTGTCATGTTCTATCACGCCGTCCAAAGAAATGTGCTCAATGATCTTGATCTTTCTCATAATGTGGTTTTTAAATGTTTACACAAATAACGGGCGATTAATTACCCGATACAAGGTACGAATACGACAAATGACGGGGGAGAATGAGCATTAATAATTAGAGATTTAGCTATTTTTAATTAAATTTGAGTATGGAAACACTAATCATGCATCCTAAAAATAAAGAACAAGTAGCTGCCCTCAAAGCTGTGGCTAAAGCTTTAAAAATTAGTGTGGAAACGCAAAGCAGCGGATACGATACGGAATTTGTAGCTGCAATTAAGGACGCTGAAAAACGAGGCAACTACATCTCAATAGATGCAAATGATGTATGGGGAAGTTTGCACTTAAGATAGAAGAACTTGCTCAACAGCATTTGCGCAAACATTTTAGATCTGACGACAAAGCCAGCATTAAAAAGATTGAGAAAATTTTTTAGAACTCACGGAACATCCTTACACCGGAACCGGCCAACCCGAAGCTTTAAAATATGAACTTGCCGGATTTTGGTCAAGGCGGATAAATCTTAAGGACCGCCTCATTTATAAGGTGGCAGAATCAACTGTTACAGTTTATGTGATTTCGGCATGGGTCACTATTCTAACCGATAAATTTACCTACTCTGTAAAACTTGCCTCACTAAATCACTCTCAAAGCCTCGACTCTGCGCATACTGTATAAGTTTGTAATTTAGCTTGTAACCTTCTTTTTCATTAATCGATCGCTTTTTCTTTTCGAGCAGGTTTCGCAGGATCTTTTCATATTCGTCGAGATCTATCGACAGCAAGGCTTTTTTTATGAGCGGCTCTGATACACGCTTTAGCTTAAGACCTTGCTTTATCTTGATGCGCCCCCAATGCTTTATATGCAACTTGCCGTGCACGTAAGCTTTAGCAAAGCGCTCTTCGTTCAAAAAATTGCCATCTATAAGTTTGCTGATGGTTTGTTCGATCACGTTTGGATAGGCACCCCACTCGTATAATTTGTCGCGCACTTCCTGCTGCGAACGTTCCTGATAAGCGCAATAATGTTCTGCTTTTTTAAGCGCCTCAGCGTCGCTGTATATCTTTTTCCGCGGTTTTGACTCTTCCATCAAAACTAAAATAACGTAAAATTTCTTGTATCAGAATAAATATGCCAGATTAGTACCTATGCCCCATAATACCTATTCGATAGCCGAAATTAAGCAGATACTCAACGCAGAGGGCAATGTTATAACAGA